>DAISJZ010000155.1:4587-5893 GCA_036821145.1 Spirochaetota bacterium | reverse complement strand
GGTTGAATCCCCATGGCTGCAAGGTCATTTCTTTCAAGGTGTATGGTTACTCTTGCATCTTTATCATTATCGTAGCATCTGGTTGTTGTTATTGCAATTCCGGCAGCCAGCAGAAGTATTATCATTATTCCTGTAATTTTTCTGGAAAACATATTTCTCCTCCTTTAGAGAGAGTAGTATTGTAATATACGCAGATATTAAGGCATTTGTCAAGCGTGTTATTGGAGTTTGAGTATTCTCCGCATGAACCATTCGAGGCTGTATTTATATTCCGTTTTCTTCCACTTCATGGAAAGCAAACTTATGATAAGCAGAAATGCTGCTATAATTAAAAGTGTGCCAGCCGCATAAATATTCCGGTGAATTCCGCAGAATCTCAGGATTTCATTAAAGAGTATTATATGCAGAAAAAACCATGTAAGAGATAATCTTCCTATAACTGCTGTTAATCTTACAGGAGCAGTTTCGTGTTTAATGAAAGTGAACAGGTAAAAAAAGATCAGTGCTGTTCCCAGAAGAATAAATATAAATGATGGATGTGCCGGATATATATATGGAGTAAACACGAATACTCTGAAAAATTTTCCGCCGGTGGCAAAGAAATATCCGTAATTATAAAATCCCTTTAAGATAAATCCTGCGGTAAAAGCAGAAACAGAAGAATAAAAAATATAATTTCTTTTATTTTCAGAAATCCACCTGTGGCAGATAATCCCCGAAATAAAAAATGCACTCCATGGGAATACCGGGAAGTGCCCCTCTGTAAAGGCGAGCCGCAGAATACCGCCGCTTCGTGATAAATCATTCATGAAACTGTCCCCTGTCATTAGCGGGGTATTGAGCAAGGTCTGGATAAAACCGGGAATTATGATAATAAATAGTGAAATAATAATCAGATAAACTGATTTTAATCTCATGAGAAGCGGAGAAATAATAATTGATATCCCTATAGTATGCAGCACATACCATGAACCTGGCCTGAACCAGTGCGGAGAGAAATAATTCAGCGCATAACCGCATAATAGAATGAATGTTCCGCGTTTAATGAATTCTGATTTAGAAATGCCCGGTTTATTACCGAGCATTGCAGCGCCTGTACCGGCAAGAATCAGAAAGAGCGGCGCTGCGAAATTTCCCATGAAATTTATTGTAAGCATAACCGGGTGTTCGTGGAATGTTATGGCGTACGATATCCATTTTTTCTCCCAGAGCCACGAAAGGAGATGCTGCTGTATCATGAATATAACAGCTAAGCCGCGAAGTGAATCAATGAATGGGATTCGTGGATTCATGCAATATTCAATAA
>DAISJZ010000155.1:0-4487 GCA_036821145.1 Spirochaetota bacterium | reverse complement strand
TTTTAAATATTCATTTTTTACTGATAAGTGGTTGAAATTATTATTACAGGTGTTAATAATGCAATAAATTTTTTTAAGGAGAGCCAATATGAAGCCTCTTGCAATGACAATTCTATCAGCAATTCTGGTTTGTTATACGGTTTCAGCTTTTGCTGAAATTTCAGTTTTAAAAGTAAGCGGCACGGCTGCTTACCGCGACGGGAAGAGATGGGTTCCCCTTAAAGCCGGGATGAAGCTGCCGGAGGGGGTCAAGGTTAGCACCGGTGCAAATTCCTCTGCTGAACTTCGTGTCAACTCAATCAACCATACTGTACGCATTAAACCTCTCACTATGATTCAGGTTTTCAGTAAAGAGTCAAAGAGTACAACAAATACTCATATCGGCCTTAAGAGAGGCGGCATCACTGCAAAAGTCCCAAGGGATGCAAGGGTTAAAACTGTGTTTAAGGTATCAACTCCCATTGCAACATCATCCGTGCGCGGGACAGAGGAGGATATCTCCTATGGGCCGGGAAGCGGTATGATGATTTATGATGTCAGAAGTCTTGTTGAAGCGAAGAACAGGCTTGGCAGAAGTAAATTTATTTCGGGAAGGCTTAAATATGTCCAGCAGCTTAATCTCCCTAAATCTTTTAATATTGCAAATGATATGAGAAGCAGATCCCTTGTGGCAGTTTACGGGAGCGGTATGACTGGTGATGAGGTGGATGCAATGCTTTACACCGGTGGTGACCAGACAGGGGGTCCAGAGAGCGATACAGGTATTCTGGATAACCAGATGCAGCAGGATGCCAGAGTCAGGCTGAATATAACATGGCCGGAATAATGAAGGGAATGGTTTATATGAAAATAGAGAAAACATTAATAATATCAGTTTTGATTCTGCTCTTAAGTATCAGTACATTCGCCCAGGATTTAAATCAGCTTGACTGGCTGAATGATCTCGATGGTAAAAGCGCTGCAACATACGGGGATGCTGTTAAAATTTTTGCGATCCAGACTTCCGGCCGCTCTTCATCTTTCAGAGCGGATTCATCTCTCCTCGAAAAAAGCGGTATAGCTCTTGATGGGTATAGCGAAGGGGAGGAGCTTTCAAGGGGTATGCTTGCAAAGATGACTGCCCGGTATCTTGATCTCGGCGGGAGCCTGATGTACATGGTTTTCGGCGCTGAGAGATATGCATTCAAAGCCTGTGTCGCTGAGGGGATTATGCGGGGTGACGCAAGTGAAAACGATATAATAAGCGGCCCTGAACTGGTTGAGGTTCTCGGAAGAGTCAGTGAAATCAGGGGGGACAGATAATGAGGAAAACAAAATATATTATTCTATTGATATTCATTCTGTCTTCATCTGTTCTCTCTGCGCAGTCACCGGAGAGGGATGAGGATCGCTTTTTCTATGGTGCTAAGGTTGATGAGGATATGCAGTCTGTAACACCATCGGATTCTTTCTTTACTAAGGGGATTCAGTATGGCGCGGTGCTGAACCCGGTTTATTTATATGAAGAGAACGACAGCGGAAAACTCGGTACATATATTATTAATGCCAGGGTATGGGCAAAGAGCTATCTCTGGAGTAACAGCTTTCTCTATGTCAGAGGGAAAAATTCATATATGGGAGTAGCGTCACAGGACGGGATGTATGAAGGTGTAGAGTCTGATAATGTTGCTGACCTTGACCTTGCTTACCTGTCGATGAATTTTTTTGACAACGCGATTAATCTTTCAGGCGGGCGTAAGTTCTACAGTATTGGAACAGGACTTGTTCTTAACGGCCGCGGTGACGGAGGTGAGCTGTCGTGGTACGGTTCAATACTCAGCCTGAAGATCCTTGGACTTTATACAGGGCTCCTCAATAAAGACAATAACCCTTACGGACTGAGTGATAAGGACATCGCAGACGGAGCTAAAAGATCTTTCGGAGGGGGTACCCTTGCTGCGGATTTCCTGAACCAGAAACTGTATATTTTCGGACTTGCGCAGATTGATAACGGTGACGAAGAGGACAATGCTAAAACACGGTACAATTCGCAGTATTACGGCGGGGGCCTTGAAGGTGTTGTTCTTCAGGATGTATCGTACTTTGCTGAGTTTGTTTACGAAAAAGGGGAGAGCTACCTTTCAGGTACAGAAAAAAAATCATCCATTGCAGCTTATGCTGTGAACAGCGGATTAAGCTGGTTTATTCCTCTTCCTCTGAATCCGGCGCTGATTCTTCAGTACGCCTTCGGTTCAGGGGACAAGTACAGGACAGATTATTCCAGTCCAACGAGGCCATCTGCTTCAACCGGAGATGACACAGGATTTTTATATTTCGGTACATTCTCAGGGGGATATGCGCTTAAGCCGCAGTTAAGCAATATCCATGTATACAGGGGGGGTGTTTCTTTCGCGCCCTTTGCCTGGGCTGACTCAATGCATCTTAAAAAGATGTCTATTGCCGCAAAGTATTCTTATTATATGAAAGATAAAAAGGAATCGCCAATTGGTGCCGGTGAAGCGGAACTCCCTGAAGCGAATATTGGTCAGGGTGCTGATGTTTCTTTCAGATGGCAGATCTTTTATGATCTTTCTATGTATGTGAATTACGGTGTGTTTCTCCCTGGTGATGCATTTGATTCATCAGAGGGTACAAGGCATTTTGTGATGTCAGGGGTGAACCTGAGCTTTTAATTCGGAGGCGTTTTGTGAACTGGAAGAATATTACTGACAGGCTTAATGATTTTTTTGAAAAGAATAAATTTTCCGGCCTCATTATCGGCCTTGCAGCGTTTCTGCTGATACTCCCTTTCAGCTTCACAGATGCCTATAATCTCTTTGAACTTAAATTGTACGATCTTCGCTTTCAGGCTAAACCTTCAATCCCTGAATGGGACAGGCTGTATTTCGTTGATATTGATGAAAACAGTACAACCGCTCTCGGACAGTTTCCCTGGACAAGGGATATCTATGCTGAGGGGCTCAAAGTGATGAAGGAACTCGGTACATCCCAGATATCATTTGATATAATGTTCCCGGATCCTTCCCCTGTGCAGATTAATGATGAAGCATATAAAACAATTGAAAACAAGGCTGCGTCAAAAGCTAAAGTCGTTCCAGAGGATGTGTCAGCTCTGATTAAAAACAATGATACACTCTTTGCACAGAGCCTGAAAGATAACGGTTCGGCCATCATAGCCTATACATTTACCGGGGATCCTCTAACACCGGATGCCATTGAACGGCAGAAAGCAGGGAAATTTCAGGATGCCATGAAACGGTTTACGGCAATCTCTTCAATTCCCGTACCTCAGGGGCGTGAAAAGGAATTTGAGTCACTGAAGGGTGATGATACAATCGCTATTGTTTATCCCATACCTGAGCTTATGTCAGCTGCAAAAACTTTCGGTTTTGTAAACAGGTTCACTGATATAGACGGAACAATAAGGCGTGTCCGGCTTGTTCAGATGTTCGATGGGCGCATCTATTTTAACCTGGCTCTTTCGATGCTCATAGATGCATGCAATGTTAAACAGGGTGACATAGAGGTCAACCCCGGCAGGAATATTATACTTAAAAATGCCTTTAACACAATGGATCACAAGATAGAGAATATCGTTATACCTATAGATAAATCCGGGATGATATATGTAAACTGGGCAGGGCCCGGGCCGCGTGAGGAATCCTTTCATATACTTCCGTTCTTTGCGCTGCTTGAGTACCCGAAATTCTCTTATGGCGTGTATGATTTCTTCGATTCAGCCGCAGGCCTTGAGGGGATACATGCACGTATGGAGAATGAATCTGCAATAAGCTCGCTTGAAGAGAAGTATCACACTGCAAAGGATAACAATGAACGTAAATCGATATGGAATGATATTGCAGTACGTAAAGAAGCTTTAAAGAAAGAGAAGCTTGCCGCTCTTGATATGCTGAAGACGGAGAAAAAGAAACTTGAAGAGAAGCAGAAGAGTGAAAATCCCGGAAATGCTGCGAAAGAGCTCGCGGTTCTTGAAGAGGATATAAAAGCTGTTGAGCTGGTTATAAGGACAGAAGCTCTTAAAGGAAAGATTGCTATTATCGGCCTCACTGCAACAGGTACTCATGATATCGCGTCAATTCCTCTCCATAATGAGTATCCCGGTGTAGGCACTTATCATAATACTATCAATACTATTATTAACAGGGAGTTTATAAAGAAACCCGGAGGGATATTTACATTTATACTGATTCTTGTAACCGCTGCAGTTTCCGGCCTGATAATGCAGAGACTGGCATCACGGCGTTCACTTGCAGTTGCTATAGTTGGTTTTTTTGTAATCAATCTTCTGTCTTTATATCTCTTTGCATTCCATAATGTCTGGATTGAGCAGCTGGGGTTGAACCTGGCGCTTATTATACCTTCAATTGTCATTGTTTCAATAAAACTTGTAAGTGAAGAAAGTCAGAAACGTTTTATTAAGGGGGCATTCTCCCGCTATATCGCACCTGATGTAATTGAACAGATTA
>DAISJZ010000154.1:0-5903 GCA_036821145.1 Spirochaetota bacterium | reverse complement strand
TTATTGAAAAAATTGTTGAAGGAAAGCTCACAAAGTTCTATTCTGAAGTATGCCTCCTCGAGCAGGAATTCATCAAGGACAGTGCTGTTAAGATTCAGGATCTTATTAAACAGAAGATTGCGGTCTTCGGTGAAAATATCGAAGTAGGTAAATTCTCCAGATTCCAGATAGGCAGCTGATAAATGACAGATAATGAAGTGCCGCGTTATAAGCGGATATTGCTTAAACTGAGCGGTGAAGCTCTTGCCGGTCCGGATAAGACCGGTATTAATCCTGAAGTAATTAATCAGATCGCCACCGAGATCAAAGAAGTGTCCGATCTCGGGATTGAAGTTGCCCTCGTCATTGGCGCGGGCAATATTTTCAGGGGTGCTATGGCTGATTCCCTGGGGATCAGCAGGTCAACTGGTGATTTCATGGGTATGCTGGCCACTGTGATGAACTCCATGGCTGTTGAAAATACCCTGGAAAAGATGAATAAATCCACAAGGGTACTCACCGCTATTGAGATGAAACACGTTGCAGAGCCTTATACAATCCAGAAAGCTCTTGATCATCTTAAAAAGGGGCGCATCGTTATTGCAGCGGGGGGCACCGGCCATCCTTATTTTACAACAGATACTGCAGCAAGCCTCAGGGCTGTAGAGCTTGGCGCGGATGTTCTTCTCAAAGCTACAAGAGTTGACGGGGTATACACCGGAGACCCGGAAAAAGATCCCGATGCTAAAAAGATCGTTGAGATACCCTATATTGAAATGATTAAACAGCAGCTCAGGGTCATGGATCTTACAGCTATATCCCTCTGTATGGATAACAATCTCCCGATAATTGTATTCAATCTTTTTGAAAAAGGTGCTTTAAAAAGGATTGTACTCGGCGAGAATATAGGCACTAAAATTTTCTAGTCAACATGGAGACGTGTTATGATTGATGATATTTTACATGATGTTGAAGACAGAATGCAGAAGAGCATCAAAAATCTTCAGAAAGATTTTACAGCCATAAGAACCGGGCGGGCTAATCCCGCCATGTTTGAAGGGCTCAGGGTCAGTGTTTACGGATCCGAAATGCCCCTGAACCAGGTGGCAACTATATCTATACCTGAACCGAGGCTTGTGGTTATACAGCCATGGGACAGGAGCAATCTTGGTGAAATTGAGAAAGCTATTCATAAATCTGATCTTTCAGTAAATCCGTCAAATGACGGTAATCTCATAAGAATTCAGATCCCTGAACTGACCGAGGAGAGAAGAAAGGAATATGTTAAGCTCGCGAAGCAGAAAGCCGAGGAGTGTAAAGTTTCCATAAGAAACATCCGAAGGGACGGGAATGAAATGGTCAAATCCCTTGAAAAGGATAAAGAGGTTACCGAGGATGAGTCAAAGTCCGCCCAGGACAAAATTCAGAAGCTTACAGACAAATATGTTGACGAAACCCAGAAGACAACGGATAATAAAGAGAAGGAAATTTTAAGCCTCTGATAAAACAACCCCGCAGTCTGAACTGCGGGGTGTAAATTTATAATAACAGAACCTGATGATATTTAAAAAAGATAAAACAAAAACAGATGCCGTACCATACCATGTCGGTATTATAATGGATGGAAACGGGCGCTGGGCAAAACAGAGAAACCTTTCAAGAGGTGAGGGGCATAAGCGTGGAGCGGACATTATTGAACCGGTCATGGATTGTGCAATGGATCTCGGTATTAAAGTGGTTTCTCTTTATGCGTTTTCAGTTGAGAACTGGAGCAGGCCTGTAACCGAAGTTAAGGGGCTATGGGAGCTCCTTGAATATTTTTTCTCAACAAAACTTGAAAAAATAAAAAGTAAAAATATACAGATAAGACACTCCGGGTCTCTTGCAAAACTTCCCCCGTCCACAAAGAAAACAATACTTAAAGCTATTGATGAAACTAAAGACAACAGCAGGGCGGTTCTGAATTTCTGTGTGAACTATGGCGGGAGACAGGAGATTGTAAAAGCAGTCAATGAATGGACGGAAAACGCAAAGCCGGGCGAGAAAATTACGGAAAAGAAGCTTGAAAAGTATCTTTATACAGCAGGACTCCCTGACCCTGACCTGCTTATAAGAACCAGCGGGGAATACAGGATCAGCAACTTTCTTCTCTGGCAGCTGGCATATGCGGAACTCTATTTCACGGATGTGCTCTGGCCCGATTTCGGCCCGGAGGATTTGCAGAAAGCGGTGACTGAATTTCAGAAGAGAGAGAGGAGATACGGCGGGCTATGAGTATAATGAACAGAGAAACCATGACAAGAATTTTAAGCGCTATTGTGACTCTACCGGTTCTTGTTTACGTGATTGTTACTGATAATTTTTTGTGTCTCCCTATGCTTCTTGCTTCAGTTGTTATCTCACTTTTCTGCCTTTATGAGTTTTACATGATTGCTGACAGGGGTGAAGAGGGCCGGGCTTTTATTAAAACCGGGCTTCTGGCCGGATTAATTTTAAATATAATAATGTACCTCTTTGCTTACGGAAAAATGCTCGGTATTTCCGGATCCATTGCAATTTTTGATTCCAGAATTGTAACAGCATTTTTTATGTTTTTCATTGCTGTAATACTTATGCTTCAGCTCTTTACACGTCCTTTGAAGGGTGCGGCTTATTCACTGGGGATTACTGTATTCGGCGTTTTCTATATTGTATTATCTTTATCTCATCTTATACTCCTTAAGTCACTGGTGGATGGTGTTTATTACATAATAATACTGGTGGCAGTTGTAATGCTTAATGACACAGGTGCCTATTTCGGCGGGGTAATGTTCGGAAAGCATAAAGCAGGTATTGAAGCATCACCTAACAAGTCGTGGGAGGGATATTTCTCAGGACTTCTATTCAGTATAGTTGCATTTATAATTACTAACCAGGTTTTTGCATCGTTTTTTTCCAGGGAACTTTTCATAATGATTGAATGCGTTTTCCTCGGTATAGTTATAAGTATATTCGCTAATATCGGAGACCTTGTTGAGTCTGCGTTAAAACGTGACGGCGGTTTTAAAGACTCAGGGAGGATTATACCGGGGCATGGCGGGATGTGGGATGTCTTTGATGCCACTATTTTTGCTCTCCCCTTTTTCTACTATTACCTGATTTTTAAGGGGATCCCCTGATAAAAATGAATTCGTTAACAATCCTCGGCTCCACAGGCTCTATCGGCCTTTCCGCCCTCAGAGTGGTAAGGTCCGCCCCTGAAAGATTCAAAGTTTTCGGTCTTGCCTGTAACAGAAATCTTGAAATACTGTCAAAACAGATTGATGAGTTTAAACCTGCAGTTGTTGCAATAGGTGATGAATCTGTTAAGGATTCAGAATTTGTTGTTCTGCTGCGGAAAAGGTTCCACACGGTGGAGTTTCTTTTTGGAGAGGATGGAATAATTGAACTCGCATCAAGAAAATGTGATATTGTTCTTTCCTCGATTGTGGGAGGAGCGGGGCTTAAACCTTCCCTGGCGGCTCTTGACGGATGCAGGCGGCTTGCTCTTGCCAATAAAGAGACACTTGTCATGGCAGGTGATCTTTTTATGAAACAGGCTGCGGAGAAGGGTGTGGAACTGATCCCCGTTGACAGCGAGCACAGCGCAATTTTTATGCTCATGAGGAATGTTGAACAGAGTGAGCTTGAGAGGATTATCCTTACAGCTTCAGGCGGCAGTCTCAGGGATTATCCTGTGGAGGAATTGAAATCAGTAACCCCGGAAGTCGCGCTTAAACATCCGACATGGAGCATGGGGAGTAAAATAACAATAGATTCAGCAACACTGATGAACAAAGGTCTTGAGGTTATTGAAGCTCATTATCTTTTTGATACGGAGTATGACAGAATTAATGTAGTGGTTCACCCTGAAAGTATTATACATTCAATGATTGAGACTGTTGACGGGGCTGTTTATGCTCATATGGGGCAGGCTGACATGGCTCTCCCTATTCTTAATGCCATGACTTATCCGGAAAAGATAAAAAACAGTTTCGGGAGACTGAATTTCACCGAGGTGGGGAAACTCACTTTCAGGGAGTATGACAGTAAAAGGTATCCTGCGCTTGAGCTCTGTTATGCGGCAGGAAGAAAAGGGGGGAATACCCCGGCTCTTTTAAACGCGGCAAACGAGGAGGCTGTTTACGCTTTTCTTGATCGCAGAATAGCTTTTACTGATATAGTAAAGATTGTTGAAAAAACAGTAAGTCTCGGCAGGTTCCGCAGCGCCCCTGATTTAAACGGGATCTTCGAATCTGACGCTGAGGCAAGAGATATAGCAAAGGGCTTAATAAGGGAGATTAAAATATGATGACATTGACATATATACTGGGAGCTCTTGTGCTTCTGGGGTTATGTATTTTTGTGCATGAACTCGGCCACCTCCTGGGCGGAAGGATGGTGGGGATTAAGGCAAGGGTCTTTTCCATGGGTTATGGAAAAGGTGTTTTGAAGAAAAAGATCGGTGAGACCACATATCAGGTAACACTTATACCCCTTGGCGGTTACTGCCAGTTTTATGGTGAGGATCCATCAGAGAAGAGATCCGGCGAAGGCTTTGAGTTCCTTTCAGCTCATCCCCTTAAAAGGATTGTAACTGTTGCAATGGGACCAATCTTCAACCTGATTTTCGGTATAGTTCTTTTTTACACAATGAACCTTGTGGGTTACAATAAAGAGACAAGCCGTATCATGATTCCCCCTGAGATGACCTCCGGGGAGTATGTTTCACCGGCATATACAGCTGGTCTGCGCACGGGCGATATTATTACCGGGATTAATGGAAATGACATTAAAGCTTTCACTGATATTCAGACCGAGGTTTTCTTCTCTGACGGAAAAGAACTGCAGGTTTCGATTGACAGAAACGGAGAGCATAAGGTTTTCAGCGTTAAACCCAGGGGGGATGCCGGTGAGAGCAGGTTTACCATTGGAGTAATGCCTCATGCCAGCGGGATTACTGTAACAAGGACTGTTAAAGGGGGCCCGGCTGAAATAACCGGTATTGCAGCGGGAGATGTAATCACGAAGGTGGATAAAGTTGACATTCATTATCCTTCTGACTTTTCAGATTATCTGCAGAATAATATCGGCAGAGATGTGACCATAAATTACCTGAGGAAGGGTGAGGAACGGAGTGCAGTCATTAAACCGGCCCTTTCTGAAATATATATGATAGCACAAGAGACAGGCAAAAAAGGAATGCAGAGTTTTGCCGGAAACGAGGAGTTTAAAAAGACCATTGAAGCCGGCGGCGTCAGGGTCGACGGCAAGCCGATAAAAACTTACGGGGAATTTCTCTCTGATGTTGAGAAGTCTAAAGAGAGGAATGTTATAATCGATGTAAAAGATGCCAGGTATGAAGGAAAAATTGAGATCGCAAAAAAGGCGATGATCGGAATTGAGATTGGTGTTTCTTTTGATATGGTACATGTTCAATACGGGGCATTAGAAGGTTTAAAACAGGCCATTATCGAACCCTGGGATTTTATTGTAGTTAATCTTAAAGGTTTCGGGATGCTCTTCTCCGGTGAACTTAATGTACGCGAGAATCTGTCAGGCCCTATAAGGATTGCCAAGATTGCCGGTGATGTTCTTTACGAAAGAGGTATTGCTGATTTTATTCTCCTTATGGCGAGAATATCTATAATTCTTATGTTTATGAACCTTCTTCCTATTCCTGCGGTTGACGGGAGTCATATTCTTTTTTATACCATAGAAGCTCTCAGGGGGAAACCTATAAAAGAAAGTATTATGGTGAAAATCCAGACATTCGGAATTCTTTTTCTTATTGTACTTGGTGTGTTTGTTATAGTAAATGATATATCAATGCTTCCGGTAGTTCAGAACCTTTTTAAATAACTTGTTCAGCCGGATATCTGTTAAAGATATCCGGCCTTTAATAT
>DAISJZ010000153.1:0-5930 GCA_036821145.1 Spirochaetota bacterium | reverse complement strand
AACATGAAAAACATAATAAACAGCTTTAAAAGACTATCTATTAAGAGCAGAATGATAATATCTCTCACATTTATCCTTACTGTTTCCTTTATTACAACAAATTACATGAACTACCGTACCGCTCACAACTCTGTCCGGGAGAACCTTGTAAACAGTGTGCTCCCACTCACGCGTGACAACCTCTACTCCGAAATCCAGACGCACCTCATAAGGCCTATATTCATATCTTCACTCATGGCAAATGACACATTTCTTAAAGACTGGGCTATCGCAGGGGAGAAAAACATAGCCGTTGTGCAGAAGTACCTTAAAACTATTCAGAAGAAATACGGTTTCTTCTCCGCTTTTTTTGTATCAGAAAAAACCGGCAGGTATTACCACTTTAAAGGGCTTCATAAAACAATTTCGCCCTCCGACCCCCATGATGTATGGTATTATAACTTCATAAAACTCAACAAAGAATACGACCTCGATGTTGACACTGATGAAGCAGCGGGCAATAAGCTTACAGTATTTATAAACCACAGGCTTACAGGTTATAACGGCGAACTCTTAGGCGTAACCGGAGTCGGCCTCAACCTTGATGCAATAACCGATATGCTTAAATCGCATAACGACATCTATAAAAGCGAAATATACCTGGTCGACAGGAAAGGGACAATCCAGGTACACTCTGATGAATCGATCATTGAAAAGATAAATATCAGGGAGCAGCCTGAATTCGCGGGGATAGCGGAAAAAATTCTTTCAGGTAAAGAGAGTTCAGGCATGTATGAATTTGAGAGGGGGGAGAAACATATTCTGCTCACAACAAGATTCATACCTGAATTCGACTGGTTCCTCTTTGTCGAGATTGATGAAGGGATAAGGATGAGCGGGGTTCTTTCAGGGATAAAAATGAACCTCCTTTTCGGTCTTTTTATTTCAGGGATAATTATCTCCATTGCAATAGCTACAGCCAATTATTTTCAGGGGAGAATAAGCCGCATGGCCGTGACTGATGAACTGACCGGGGTTTATAACAGGAAGGAGTTCGACCGTCAGTTCAAAAAAGCCGCATACAGTTTTCAGCGTAATAAAACCCCCTTTTCACTGATCATTATTGATATAGACAGGTTCAAAACCATCAATGACACAATGGGTCACCTCATGGGGGATGAAATACTGAAACAGATGGCTGATTCCGCATCAAAAAGCCTGAGGCTCACTGACACTCTCTTCCGCTGGGGAGGGGATGAATTTATTATACTCACTTACGGTAACGCTGATAATGCCAGGCTGATGGCTGAGAGGCTGCGTACAATATTTGCCGAATCTATGACAGGTTATACCGGAAATGGGAGGAAAAAACTCAAGGCTACAATAAGCTGCGGCGTGGCGGAATTCGCAAAAGGGGATACAATGGATTCAGTGCTGTCAAAAGCTGACGCTGCTCTCTACAGGGCCAAGTCAAAGGGGAGAAACAGGGTGGAGGGGTGAACAGCTCAATGAATATAATTTAGAGTAAAACTCCATTTAAAGATTGACTTTTTTTTTTGAAATTGCATAAAGGACGTAAGGATGTTCAGGTTCATTAAATTCTTCTTGTTTCTTACCTCGTCACTTCCAGGTAATCAGCGGAACAGTTTTTTTTGCACCATGTCCTAAGGGGAAACCCTTAACAAAATCTCAGGAGCTTAATAATGTCTCAAGGTACAGTTAAATGGTTTAATGACCAGAAAGGTTATGGTTTTATTTCTGCTACAGACGGAAAAGATTACTTCGTTCATCACTCAAGCATCGTTGGCGAAGGATTCAGAACACTTAAAGAAGGCGCTCAGGTTGAGTTCGATATTGAGAAGACAGACAGAGGACCAAGAGCTGTACAGGTCACTTTGATATAAACTTATCTATATTCGTTAGATAAAGAGCCCGGATAATCATTCGGGCTTTTTTTTATCCTTTCTAATCAGTCATGTTCATGGTCATGAGACTCATTCTCATGTTTAACATGATCGTGGTGATGCGACCCGTGATATTGAGAAAAATCCCCCCCGCTTATATCATATTTTTCATCTTCGCCGGGTGTGACAACATGAACATGCTCATGGCAGTGTGTATGGGCATGTTCATGTATATGAACCTTTGCCCCATGATGATGTTCATGAGTATGAACATGGGAGTGTTCATGAGTATGCTTTATTTCCTCTTCTCCTGCCATATTAACCTCCCTAACTTTCAATTATCTTAAATACAGCTTCAGAAAGTCTGTTAAGTGTAAAAGGTTTCTGGATAAATCCGTTTATCCCCTGCTCCACCCCTTCCTGTATCTTCTCCTCATTGCGGAAACCGGAAGTAAGTAAAACTTTAACATCATTTTTTACAGCCCTGAGTTCCCTGTATGTTTCCAGGCCTGACATCCCGGGCATTATAACATCCAGTAATACAAGTTTTATCTCTTCCGCCCTTTCCCGGAACACCCTGACACCGGCATAACCATCCTCCGCTGTAATCACTTTAAAACCGCACATTGATAAAAGCTCCTGTGACACCTTGCGGATTACCTCTTCATCATCAACAACAAGTATTGTACCCTCCCCTTTTCTTATGGCGCCTGATGTATCAGCGGATTCAGGTGCGAAATCATCTTTTAATACCGGAAGATATATAATAAATTCAGAACCTTTACCCTTCTCTGTGTACACATCAATAAAACCGCCATGCTGCTGAATAATATTATATACCATGGTCAGTCCAAGCCCCGTGCCCCCCTTTTTTCCCTTTGTAGTGAAAAAGGGATCAAACATCCCTGCAAGGACCTCCCGGGTCATCCCGACTCCGCTGTCCTTTATGGATATACTCCAGTAATCATATTCAGGCGACGATTCAGGGTGTGTTTTAAGGAAATACTCATCCGGCTGTGTTCTACCCATGGTTATCGAGAGGGGGCCCCCCTTATGCTCATCCTCCCCCCTCATTATTGTCATTGAATGTGCGCCGTTTACACAGAGGTTAAGAATAGCCTGCTCAAGCTGGGTATTATCTCCTTTGATCAATGCTTCTTCATCAGACAGTTTAACTGATATATCCACCGATTTATCAAAGCTGCTGCGGCATATTCCCTCCACAATACTTACAACTTCATTAAGGTCTACTTTCAATCGCACGCTTTCATGTTTCCTTGAGATAGTAAGGAGCCGCGCAATAATATCAGCGGATCTCTCTGCCGACTGTTCAAGGTAACCGAAATATTTTTCATATACCGGCCTCAACCGGTTAAGGTCATCACTCCCCTCAGTCTTAAGACGGAGTATTGAAACCGAACCCTGTATACCTGCAAGAATATTGTTAAAATCGTGCGCCAGCCCCCCTGCCAGTGTGCCTATAACCTCCATCTTCTGCGCCTGTCTCAGACTGCTTTCAGCTTTTTCAAAAAGTGTTATATCATCAAGCCTAACGACAATCCCCTCATATCCGGTTGCGGAGAGTGTGAATATCGATATATTCATATCTGTAACCACACCATCCCGGCTGATTCCCTTCTTCACCTCGTATCCCCGGCCCGTACGCCTTGTTTCATTATAATACCATTCAATCACTTCAAGTTCGGGGAAGGTTAAAAACAGGTCAGAGCCTATAGCTTTATCCGCCTCGACGCCGGTAAACCTTGAAGCAGCGGTATTCCATTCTGTAATCATCCCATCCCGGTCTGCAGATATTATAATTGAAGGCATTGAGTCTATAATACTCTTGAGATAATTTTTTATCCCCTGCACCTCATTCTCTTTCCGCCTCAGTTCATTGATTCCGGATGTTATCTGGTCGCTCTTGTCGCGGAATGTCTCAAACAGCATTGATATCTCTTTAATATTATAGAAAAAACCTTTTAACGGCTGAATGACGTTACCCGGAATCCATCCCGAAATAATGGAACTGAAGCTTTCAACCGGTTTAATGAAAAATTTTACAGCGATAAGGGTCTTAAGAAATATGACCGTAATAATCATTACTATAAACAGCAGGTAGTATATCTTCATGGAATCAACCAGGCTGTAAACAGATGACAGAGGTGTGAATACGGCGATATCGCAATCCACAGCTTCACTCCTCCCTTTGCTCATCATGTAATTCTCATTAAGTTCTATTTCCGTGAAATCACCTGCGGGGAGAATCTGGAGACTTATTGCATCCGATGTTTTTGAAAGTACATAACCGTCACTGGTTGCCAGCAGAAGGATGTTGCTGCTGAATTCCCCGAACCATTTAAGTGTATCTTTAAGCTGCTCTATATCAACCCTGCCGACTATGTAGCCATTGCCTTCAGCTGATGCGATATAAAAACCGGGGGTGTCAGTTTCAGGTGAGATAAACATACCTGAATTAACCGGTGTTGATGACTTAACAGTTCTGAAAAAAAGAGCCGGTTTACTTGTACTGAAATCGTAACCGGGGAATATTATACTCCCTTCTTTTTTTGTCAGAATCGAAGTTACTTTAAGATTTTTATCAAGATAATACAGATCCGAAAAACTATTAATCAATCCTTTGGCCTCGGGTTTATTATCAGTTTTCAGAATTTCATTAAAGTCAGAGTGTTTTTTTTCTATAAAGGTTTTTATTATCATCTCTACTTTACTTATATCCTGCTTCTGAAGATTGATATAACCGGACTTTATATGCATCTGTAAAAAATAGAGAATAAAGATAATAAAAAATACCATCAGGAGGGCAGTTAGTGTCTCTGTGATGATCAGAATAGTACGGGCTGATTTCATTTTCTGAATTCCTGCCTGATATCAGTGATAAAATAAAGGGGGGATTCAGTATCTCCGTAACGGTTGAATGTCACCGGGCCGAAATCTGTCTGAATAGTCCCCTCTCTCAGAATATATTCTTTTATAGAATCAGGTTCATCAAACCCGGCATCAATGGCGGTTTTAAGAATCTGTATAGCTGAATAAACATTAATACTGATAAACGTGGGGGGCTCTTTATACCTCTCTATGTATCTCCTGAAATATGAATCAACACTGCTGTGCAGAGCTCTCTCAGGATATATTGAAGGGAAAACACTATCAGCTATTGTTGCACCGGCTGTTTCAATAATGGCAGGAGTTTTCATCCACGGTGTGTATATAACAGGAACTGAGGGCCTGATTTTTCTTACAATCTGTGCTATTGATCCGGCAGCAGCCTTATGCCCCCCTATTAAAATATAGAGAGCGTTAAACTTAAGGCTGCGCACCCTCCTCTCAAGCTGCTCCGTATTGAACTGTGAAATATTTAAATCAATTGTTTTAATTTTCCCGCCATTAAATGCTTCTCTGAAATAGCGCAGTGCAGGTTCTGTATAGGCTGCATTTTCAGTATCTCTGACAATAAGCAGGGGGGAAAACCTTTGTGACTTTATATAATCAGCAATCAGTTTCTGTTCCTGCCTCACATCATGAACATTGCGCAATATATAATCGTCCCTGTCTGACAGCACATCTGTTGTTGAACCGGTTACAAGCATAAGCACCCTGTCCCTGTTCACAAAATCACTTATAGCAACTGCGCAGGAGGAGGTATGGCTGGTTATTATTATTTTTATACCGCTTTTGAGGATATCTTCATAAGCCTTAACTGTTTTTTCCGGATCCCAGGCATCATCAAAGGGGATTATTTCTATATTATCAGCTCCCTTCTCTTCAATAAACATTTTTGCAGCATTAACTTCACTAACCCCCACTACAGAACCTGATTCAAGCTTTGTCATTAATGCAATTTTCGTTTTTTTACCGCAGTTACATCCGGGAGAGAACAGCACCACTGCTGCAATTATTACAATAATCTTTTTCTTATTCATACCCCCTCCGGATAATTACACAGGTTTTATATGATGTATCTGTCCGCCCGGCCATCAATGTGATGACACATTAAATATACCGGCATAACTGATCTGGATACGG
>DAISJZ010000152.1:0-5981 GCA_036821145.1 Spirochaetota bacterium | reverse complement strand
GCAGCCGCAGTTCTCTCGATATCTTCATCAGTGTGTGCAGAGGAGAAGAATCCCACTTCATACCCTGAAGGTGAAAGATATATCCCGCGCTTCAGCATCGCACCGTGAAAAGCGGCAAAAAGCTTCATGTCGGCTTTCCGCACATCATCTACGGTTGTAATATTTTTATCATCAGTGAAATAAAAGCAGAAGACCGATTCAATATGCCCGAACTGCACTTTATCTTTATGCCGTTCAAGAGCCGGTTTTATTTTATCTGCAAATGCTTCACATTTTTTTCTCAGGAGTTCGTGAAAACCCGGTTCTTCTATCTTCTTCAGAGATACAATACCTGCTGCCATAGCCAGAGGGTTTCCCGCAAGTGTTCCAGCCTGGTAAACCGGTCCTTCGGGTGCAACCTTTGCCATGATATCCTTTCTTCCGCCGTATGCGCCTACCGGGAGGCCTCCGCCGATGATTTTGCCAAGAGTTGTCAGATCAGGCGTCACTCCATAAAATTCCTGCGCTCCTCCATTTGCAAGACGGAAACCGGTTATTACCTCATCAAATATAAGGAGAACACCATGTTCTGTGCAGATTTCCCTTACTTTCTTCAGATAATCTTTTGCGGGGAGTATGAGCCCGTAGTTACACGGCACAGGTTCCAGTATAAGGGCCGCAATATTTTTACCTTCTTTTTTAAGGAGAGATTCCAATGCATCAATATCATTATATGGAACAACAAGAGTATCCTTTGCGTTCCCCTCTGTTACACCTGCCGAGTCAGGTGTACCGAATGTAGCAAGGCCTGATCCCGCAGCAACAAGTAGAAAATCAGCATGCCCGTGGTAGCATCCGTCCAGTTTAACTATCTTCTCACGGCATGTAAAGCCGCGCGCAAGCCTGATGGCACTCATAGTTGCCTCAGTTCCGGAGCAGACAAAACGGACCTTTTCTATTGACGGCACCATTGATATTACTCTTTCCGCAAGTTCTACCTCGTATCTGTGCGGAGTACCGAAACTTGTACCATGCAGCGCTGTCTCCCTTACAGCCTCAACAACATCAGCATCCGCATGACCGAGGATCATCGGCCCCCATGACATACAGTAATCAATATACCTGTTGCCGTCCTCATCTGTAATAATGCTCCCTTTACCCTCTTTCAGAAAGAGAGGAGTCCCCCCCACTGATTTAAAAGCCCGTACAGGTGAATCAACACCTCCAGGGAGGAGATTTACCGCACGTTTATAAAGTTCTTCAGATTTTGCTATTGTCATTTAGTTGCTCCGTTTAATCTTTAATCGCCCCTCCCGGCCCCCGCACCACCAAAGGGTGCAAAGATTAACATTACTTCAAGGGTCTCGCGAGTAATTAGAAAAGTACCCTTGAAGTAAACTTAGCAGGCTTTAGAGGGAAAGTTTTTTAAAACCATTTATTCTTAAGAATATCCCTTGCATGGTAAGTAATCACCATATCACAACCTGCCCGGAAAAAGGATGTCATAATTTCTGTAACAATTTTCTGTTCATCTATGAATCCCTTTTCTGACGCGGCTTTTACCATTGAGTATTCACCGCTGACATTGTATGCGCAAACAGGAACAGATGATATCTCAGCTGCCCTTCTGATAATATCCATATAGGAGAGTGCGGGCTTAACCATAATGATATCCGCGCCTTCCTCTATATCCAGCATTATCTCTCTCTCAGCTTCACGTGCGTTACGTATATCCATCTGGTAGCTGCGCCTGTCACCAAACTGTGGAGCGCTCCCCGCTGCCTCTCTAAAGGGCCCGTAGAAAGCGGAGCAGTATTTTGCCGAGTATGCCATTATAGCAGTGTGGGAATAGCCGCTGCTGTCCAGCATCTCCCTTATTGCCTCTACACGGCCATCCATCATGTCAGACGGGGCAACAATGTCAGCTCCGGCTTCGGCATGACTCAATGCCGTGCGTGCAAGAAGTACAAGTGTAGGATCATTGAGGATCTCCCCGTGATCAACAATTCCGCAATGCCCGTGATCAGTAAATTCGCAGAGGCAGACATCCGTTGTTATCAGAACAGAATCTTTGAACTCCTTCTTTATTCTGCGTAAGGCCTTCTGGACAACTCCGTTTTCCGAGTAGGCGCCTGATCCGGCATGATCTTTATCATCAGGGATCCCGAAGAGTATAATTGACTTTATCCCGAGGTTCAGGTCGGATTCAATATCACGCAGAAGATTATCCATAGTTACGCGGTCAATACCAGGCATGGCGGAGATCGATTCACGTATATTCACACCTTCGCGCACAAAATGCGGCATAATAAGCTTTGATGCATCAGGTTTTGACTCTGCTGCAAGATCTCTTATAAGCTGTGATGTCCTAAGTCGCCTTGGTCTCTGAATCATGTTCTCCTCCTGCCTCACACCGGGGTATTTTTATTTCGAATAATATTCCAGCAGCGCCTTTACAAGCCCGTCTATTGTGAACTCCTCCGCTGTTACTGCCGGAGTGTACCCTTTTTCTATAAGCGTCTCTGTAGTTATAGGCCCTATGCTGGCAATGATTGCGCTGCTTTCAGGAATAATATCAAAAAAGTTTGTCACTGTCGACGAGCTTGTAAATGTTACAATGTCCGCAGTCTCCACTTCTTTAATTATTTTTTTATCAATTATAGAGGGCTTTTCCGCACTGTATATGTGTATCCTGTCAACATGGGCCCCCAGTTCCATAAGCCCCTCTGTGAGCGTCATGCGCGCATCAGCGGAACATGGTATTAATACCCGTTTCCCTTTCATTGAATGTTTTGCCATCTCCTCAAGAAGAGATTCAGCAACAAATTTCCCGGGCACAAGATCAGGCATTATCCCGTACTGTTTAAGTTCATCTGCTGATGCTTTTCCTATGGCAGCAACTCTTATACCTCCGAGGGCACGGGCATCTTTTCCGTAATTGTACAGCTCGTCAAAAAATATATTAACAGCATTCTGCGAAGTGAACACAATCCAGTTGTAATCATGAAGCATCCCGAAACTTTTATGAAGCCCGGACATATCATTTTCCCTTTTTATCTCAATTGTGGGAAACTCTATTACTCTTGCTCCCATTGCCACAAGCTTACCCGTTAGTTTTGAAGCCTGTTCCCTGGTGCGTGTAACAACAATCTTTTTCCCGAATAACGGCTGATTGTCGAACCACCGGAGTTTATCACGGAGAGATACAACTCCCCCCATAATTATTATAGCCGGGGGCTTAAGATCCGCCGCGTCCACCTCCTCGGCAATTCGTGAGAGAGGAGCTGTAACAACCCTCTGTTCCGGACGGGTACCCCACGTTACTACTCCTACAGGAATATCAGAGGGGAAATTTTTCTCATTTATAAGTTTTTCTCTTATGTGAGAAAGATTCTTCATTCCCATGAGAAAAGCGAATGTCTTCTCAGGATCATATTCAGGGAAGTTTACATCCTCTGTGTCATCCGCATCAGAACGCCTGTGGCCGCTCACAACCTCGAAAGCATTAGAAAAATCCCTGTGTGTAAGGGGAATCCCCGCATAGGCAGGTGCTGAATAAAATGATGATATCCCCGGAATTACGGCAAAAGGAATCCCGGCCTCAACAAGTTCCTCAGCCTCCTCACCTCCCCGGCCGAAGATAAAGGGATCTCCCCCCTTCAGTCGCACAATAATTTTCCCCTCGCGGGCTTTCTTTATAATAAGGCTGTTGATCTCCTCCTGCTTAAGAGTGTGATCGCTCCCCTGTTTCCCGACATAAATCAGTTCAGATGTGAGGCCGGAGAGAAGGCTCTTCTCTGCAAGGTAATCATATATAACACAGTCCGCTTCACGGAGTACTCTCATACCCTTGACAGAGATCAATTCCGGATCACCGGGACCTGCTCCGACTAAGTAAACGAATCCTTTATTATTCATATATATTTATCAGCCCCTTTCGATTTAATTAAGCGGGCAAGCTCAGCCCCCACTGCTTCAGGATCTTTACCTGTGGCAAATTCACGTGCTGCAAATTTCCCGTCCGGTGAAGCAATAACTCCTCTGAGGATAATCTCATCTCCATCAAGCTCAGCAAGGGCTCCAAGGGGTACATGGCAGCCGCCTCCGAAATGTTTCAGAAATGAACGCTCAGCAGCTACAATCCTTACTGTCAGAGGATCAGTCAGTTTCTCCACAACGGAAGCCGTGTAATCATCATCAGCGCGAATCTGGAGCCCCAGGGCTCCCTGTGCCGGCGCAGGGAGAAAAATTCTCTCATCAAGCTGACGCACTGCGTATTCGGAAAGATCAAGAGAAATCCGATCAGCGCCGGCTTTTGCCATTACAATCGCATCGTATTCCCGCTCTTTCAGTTTACGGAGCCTTGTGTTAACATTACCGCGGAGAGCCTCAATTTTCAGAGATGGATCAATGAGCTTCAATTGAGCCATTCTTCTCATTGAGCTTGTACCCACAACAGATCCGCTCTTTATATCCAGACTCCTGTTGTTCTCATAAACATCGGTGTGCATAATAAGGAGATCGTGGTAATCAGCACGCTCAGGTATCGCTGCAAGCCTTAGCCCCTCAGCATCCTCCGTGGGGAGATCCTTTAAAGAGTGAACTGCCAGATCTATCCTGTTATCAAGCAAAGCTTCCTCAATCTCCTTTGTGAAGAATCCCTTCCCCTCCATTTTATTGAAAGAAACATTCTGTATCCTGTCACCCTGGGTTTTTATTATTACAAGTTCAGAAAGCTCCTCCCCTATAAGTGCGGCAATGTGATTTGCCTGCCACAGGGCCAGTTCACTCCCCCTTGTACCTATTCTTATTTTCTTCATCAGGTTAAATTTCCGCCGGTTAAAATAATAAATCAATCAATGATATAATTCCGGAAGCCTCTGTGTCAATTGATTATTTAAAGGTTACCCCGGTGTAAATTTTACCTAAAAAAACACCATGCTGAACATATTTCTTGACTAATCACATACCGCGGCTGTTTATTAGAATCATAATAAACAGAGACAGGAGAGTTATATGAAAAAATTATCAATTATCCTTATTGTCCTGGCGTTTGCTCTTTTTGCAGCGGGATGCAAGGACAGCAAGTCTGATAAAATAAAAATCGGTATATCAAAAATAGTGTCTCACCCGGCACTGGACTCCGTTGAAAAAGGGATTCAGGATCAGCTCAAAGATGAAGGTTACACAAACATCACATTTGACCTTCAGAATGCCAACGGTGAAATTTCCACCGCCGCATCCATAGCTCAGAAATTCAAGGCCGATAAAGTTGACATCGCTGTAGGAATAGCAACACCCACTGCGCAGGCTCTCAGCAATAGCATTAAGGATGGAGTTGTAATCTACTCAGCAGTGACAGACCCGGTTGATGCCGGGCTGGTAAGATCTTTTACAGCAGGTGAGAAAAACATTGCCGGTGTATCTGATATGACGCCTGTAAAAGACCAGATATCATTCCTGAAAAAACTTAAGGATGTTAAGAGACTTGGTCATATATATGCAAGCCATGAGGCCAATGCTGTAACACTTGCAAAAATGGCAAAAAAAGCATGCCAGGAGCTTGGAATTGAATTTGTTGAATCTACAGTGACTAATTCATCAGAAGTTAAACAGGCTGCCCAGTCAATTGCAGGGAGAGTTGACGCTTTCTACCTCAGTACTGACAACACTGTAATTTCAGCCCTTGCTGCTGTTGCGGACGTAGCCAAAGCGAATAAGCTCCCTATAATGTCTGCAGACCCCAGCTCAGCAGAAAAATATGAAGTATTCGCTGCATGGGGTTTCGATTACTACAAAATGGGGAAAGCCACAGGTAAACTCATCGGAAGAATTCTTAAAGGTGAAAAGCCTGAATCAATTCCGACAATTTTTATGACAGATCCATCAGATGTGGATCTCCTTATAAATCTTGATGTGGCAAAGAACCTTGGAATAACAGTTCCTGCTGACATGGTTAAAAAAGCAAGCCGCGTTGTTAAAGACGGAAAGATGACCAAGAA
>DAISJZ010000151.1:0-6082 GCA_036821145.1 Spirochaetota bacterium | reverse complement strand
AACCGGAGCCCTTTCTCCTTCTCAAGACGGCGGGCTTCGGCGTATGCTTCATCGTATATATCTCCCGCGAGAACGACTTCTGCGCCTAATTTCCGGGTGCCTTCAGTTTTTATCAGGGGAGTTGTTTTAGGCATAACAATGGTCGCTTTTGCGGAGAGAAGTTTTGCAGCAAGGGCTACCCCCTGAGCATGGTTGCCTGCTGAGGACGCGATGAGGCCTCTCTTCTTTGTTTCAGAGTCAAGAGAGGCAATCATGTTGTATGCTCCGCGTATTTTAAAAGCGCCGGTAATCTGCAGGTTTTCCGGTTTGATGTAAACATCATGACCGTACTCATCAGAAAAATGAGCGGAATGTATTAGGGGTGTGTGAGTAATTACACCTTTAAGTCTCTCTGCCGCAAGCTGTATATCCTTTAATTCAACCATTGTGTCACCCTGTTTCAGAATTATTATCACAGGGAGTTCAGGTGAGAAGTTTTGTCAAGGATAGTTGTTTTTTATTTCATGGCAAAACGGATAATCTCTTCTATATCAGGGATTTCAGGGATTCCGTAAATTTTTATAAAAACGATTTTCCCCTCCTCATCAATAAGGAAATTTGCACGTCCGGATATCCCCGATTTTTCAATGAAGATGTCGTATTTTTTTGCCACATCTCCGTGGGGCCAGAAATCAGCAAGAAGATCGGTCTTTGAAATTTTCATATAGTCAGCCCATTCCTTTTTACAGGGCTGGCTGTCCACGCTTATTCCAAGTGCAATTATATTTAGTCTTTTCAGTTCTTCATTTTTTGCTTCAAGGGATCTCATCTGAATGTCGCAGATGCGTGTCCATGCAAGGGGGTGAAAGGAGAGAAGGACTTTATTCCCCTGGAGCGCTTTCAGGTTAACATCAACTTTATGCTGGTTCTGAAGAGTGAAATCAGGCGCGATATCTCCAATCTTAAGCAGTCTTTCCTCCATATAGTCCTCCCGTTTTTAAAAAAGATTTTTTACAAACTATCTGTTGAAAACTCAACCTGTAATGAAAAGAGATATAGATGCATTAACCTTATTCATTTAAAAAAAATTCTGATATGTAATAAAATAGTGGTTTCCGGAACTTAAAACAAAGATTTTTTATCCTTTATAACCTATATCCACAGGTAGTCCCGGTTTTTTTGCGGATGAAACTGCAAGCTCATCACATCTTTCATTAAAAACATTTCCAGCGTGCCCTTTTACCCACATGAATTTTATATTGAGAGGTTTTATCAGATCCAGAAGTTCCCCCCATAAGTCCGGGTTTATGGCGGGCTGTTTATCAGATTTTATCCAGTTATTTTTACGCCATTTCTCGGCCCACCCTTTAGTTATGCCGTTAACAACATAACTTGAATCTGTGTAAAGAGTTATCGGTTTATCTTTCTGCTCGAGACTGCGTAGTGCAGCAATAACTCCCATGAGCTCCATCCTGTTATTTGTTGTAAGCCTGAATCCGCCGCTGAGCTCTTTTCTATTCCCGTTGCTGATTATAACAACGCCGAAGCCTCCCGGTCCGGGGTTCCCGGAGCTTCCGCCGTCTGTATAAATTGTTATCTCCCCATCTTTAGGCTTTGAGTCGCCCCCGGCATTTTCCGGCGGTATGGCGGAGAAGGGTATTCTCTTAAGGACAGGGTTTTTCATCCATTCTTCAGCTTCTTTCTTTGAAGGGAAACCTTTGTAAACAGCGCCTGTGAATCCGTCTATCTGGCTCTTTGCCTCTGGCCAGTTGTCATATATCCCCGGTCTGCGGCCCTTTGCCACAGCATAAAATTTTTTCGGAGCCATTGAATGAAACCTCTATAGTAATTAATCGGTGTATTGTGATAAATATTATGAAGAAATGAGATAATATTTATCACAATATTAAAGTCAAGTTTTAATGAAACTGGTCTGCTTAGGCCGGGAGATTTAATTCATGATACTGTCTAAAGATTCAAGGAGCTGGTCAAGGGTGAATGGTTTTTTCAGGAAACCCTTTACTCCCATCTCGAGGAGCGGCATTGTCCTGTCATCAAGGCCGAACCCGGAAGTGAGCAGAACCTTAACAGCGGGATCAATTTTCACCAGCTCTGAAAAGACCTCCTTCCCTGTAAACCCCGGCATGGAAAAATCGAGTATTACAGCGGAAATCTCCCTGAAATTGTTTTTAAAGTAATCGATACCGGAGAGGCAGTCTGCGGATGTGAATGTATTATAACCGCATCTTTCAAGCATGGTTTTAACAGTTTTACTGACAGATTCATCATCATCAATAATCAGAATCAATCCTTCTTTTTTAGTTTTCAGTCTATTAGACTTATCAGAGGATTCATTTTTATCTATTGTTTTTTCTTCCGATACGGGGAGATATACATTGAATTCTGTCCCCTTCCCCTGTTCTGAGTATACAGTGATATGCCCTTCGTGCTGTTTTATAATATTATAAACCATGGAAAGGCCCAGGCCGGTACCTTTGCCGGTTTCCTTGGTTGTAAAGAAAGGATTAAAAATCTTAAGAAGGTTTTCCTTTGAGATACCAATGCCTGAGTCTTTAATCTCTATCTTCCAGTAATCCATATCCTTCATGTTTGTATTGGCTGTTAAAAACATCTCATCAGGAATAAACCTGCTGATTGTTAATTCAAGTTTACCTCCCCATTTTTCCTCATCATTTCTCATAAAAGTCATGGCATGCGATGCGTTGACAATCAGGTTTAAAAAGACCTGTTCAACCTGGTTAAGATCACCTTTAACAAATGCTTCTTTGTCAGTCTTATTGAAACTGATTTCGATAGATTTATCAATTGTACTTTCAGATAACCTGATGAGATCCAGTAAGGTTTTATTCAGATCAAAAATTTCAAATTTAAAGTTCTGTTTTCTCGCTATTGATAAAAGCTGGCTTATGATTGCGGTGGCCCTGTCTGCTGATTTTTTTATTAAACTTATGTATTCATTGAAGAAATCTTTATCAGGGATTTCAATATTGGTATAATGCTGCTCAATCATCGATATTGGAGCAGTTATACCTACGAGTGTGTTGTTGAAATCGTGGGCCAGCCCTCCGGACAGTGTCCCCAGGGCTTCCATTTTCTGCGCGTGTATTAGTTTCTCTTCAGCAATTTTTCTTTCGGTGATATCTATAATATTTGTCAGTACATAAGGGGTCTCATTAAGAATAAATTTTTTTAATGAAATGTAGACACTGAAAACTTCTCCGGTCAGGGGTTTCCGGGCGATCCACTCAAAATGTCGTTCCTCTCCATTAACTACCTGTTTCCATGCTTTATCCATCTTTTCAATGGGATTTGCTGAATCAGAATAATCATGTTTCAGAGAGTAACGTAATGCTTCCTCTTTGCTGCTGAGCCCGAACATCCTCATCATTGTGTCATTAACATCTATGATGTTATCAAGGTGATCGTGGATGATTACTGCAACGTAGATGTTGTTAAATATTTCGGAATACTTTTTTTCACTCTGAATCAGTTTGAATGTTTTAGAACTGATTTCTGAAGACATGTTATTTACTGATCGGATTATCTGGTTGAATTCCCTGTATTTTGAATCAGCCAGAAGAGTATGGGATGTACCGTCAGCAACCTCCTCAATCTTTTTCTGTATATTTGCAAGAGTGGGTTCGAACAACCGGTATATAATAAGATAGATAAGTGAACCGCTTACGATTATTGATATAATTACAGAAAGGATAATAAATAAAATCATTGTATGCTGAGTATTTTTTATTTCCGAGTCATTAAACCAGAAAGTTGCAGTACCGAGATATATATTATGCCTGGTAAGTTGTACAGTGATTGGGTCAATCAGAGAATCTGAATCTATTATTTCCCGTATCAGAAGACCGTCTGCTGCAGAAATAATCTCAATGCCCGAAAGGCTCCCAGATAAAAGATATACCCTTGCATGTTTAACCACTCCTTCATTATCCACATTATATAGTGATACTGAGAGTATTTCTGAAATCTCACTGGCTGTTTTTTCTGTTTTAACTTTAAAATTTGAAACCATGGAGCGGGTGGTGTAGAAGTAAAAAAAAGCTCCTAATATAAGGATGGAGATAACTGATATTGTTATAAATATTATAAAAGTTTCCGAAAACAGTTTTTTTTCTTTTTTAATATATCCGGGAAATATTTTCATTAATCCTCTGGAAAAAATAAACATGATTCAATATTTAAACATCAGTATTATTGCAGTATTAGCATCATGTAAAAAGAGTTAAATCTACCTGTACTCTGTCATTATTTTTTTTATTTTTTTGTTCTTAATCATATCTTTTAACACTTTTTCGATCTCTTTTTTTCTCCCTTTCAGTTGTGATTTTTTTGAAAGGCCAATGTACAGTCTGGTTTTTTTAGGGGGAGTGTAGAAAACCGGTTCCGCTTTGGAACTGTTGCCTGACTGGAGGAGATCATATGCCAGGTTCGGGTTTGTGCCTATAATAACATCAACCCTGCCGAGCACAAGCATCCTGATCAGCTGGGCTTCGGTTGAGAGCTCCACTTTTTTAAGTTTTCTGTCGGAGTTGAAGGGCTCAAAGTATGCAGATTTGATCGAATACCCTATGCTGTAGGAGTAGAGATCATTGTAATTTTTTATCAGATGCCCTTTTCCTTTCTGCACATAGAACACAGGGTTTACGGAGTAGTATGACGGCTCGATATAATCAATGAATTCAGCTCTTTCATCTGTGTACGCTACCCCTGTGATTATATCAGAATTCCCTGTTTTAATATTTTCAAGACTTCTTGCCCAGGGCGATCTCCGGACCTGGATTTTTATATTAAGTTTTTCTGAAATTTCATTAAGTATTTCAATATCGAGGCCTTTGAATCCGCCCGGGGAGCTGCTGTCTGCGATTCTGAATGGCGCCCAGGTTTCAAAATCCGCAATATAAGTTTTATCATCTGCGAAAACTGGAATGCTGAATGCGGTAATAAGTATTGCTGAGAGTATAAATAATCGGGATTTCATCTGATCTTTTCCGCCTTATATATTCGCATAGAATTAAAATATGATAATTATTCGGCTAAAAAAAGCGGGCAATGAAAAAAACTGATGATTTTTAAGAGGATAATAATAAAACGTTGCATTAAAGATGAGCATTAATATAGACATGAGAAATGCTGTGATGGTGATATATCAAAATCCGGCTTCATTTTTTTTGATATATTCATCTGGTTTATTAAAAAATTTTTTAACCGGTTGTTCCGGCAAACGTTTTAAATACAGATAGAAGCATTTATGAGGGGAGCTGATATGTATTATTTTTGGGATGATGCAAATGAACAGTCATATACGAGGTTCAGGTTCAAACACAGGGATCTTTACAGAAACTTCAGTGAAAAGAAAATCAGAGAACTTTTTAATTCTGTTTACCTGTTTATGGATGGGGCTGAATATTCCCCTTTATCATGGTGGGACGTGTGGGAACACATGGAGAGGAGAGGGGAGGATATGACTTCTATCGGAGATATTCTCTATCCTGTAATGGGGTTCGTCTTCAGGGAGAGGGGCTATACAGGGATCAATTACGATGAATTGAGGATGGATATATTCGATCTGGTGTTTGAAATTACTTCCGAGCATATTGACGATGTCTACAGGTTTGCAAAGATCCTGACAGACAGGCTCATTGAAGAGTATAAAACAGGCGACAGGAATATACCGATGCACGAGGTTGCAAAAAATTTAAGACGGTATCCGGAACTGGCTTTTCTCCCTTTTGAACTTCTTGAGGATGCTGCATTTTCTGTTTTCAGTCTGCTTATTGATAATGACCGCTGATCCCGGGTTGCAAAGATGGAAGATTGTTATAATAAATTCCGGTTTATGAACAGGGAGCTCCTGAAAAAGTATGGAGAGAATGCAGTGCGTTCTATTTTTGAAGATATCTGGTTCTGCGTGAATGAAATAGGGCTGGGTGACTGGGCGTTCCCTGAAATAATGAGCCATGTACATATTAATATTAAGGAGAGGGGTCTGCTTATCCCCGATGTCAACGCCATTGTCGGGCCGATTCTCGGATTTGTGTTTGATGAAGCCGGTGTTGAAGACAGC
>DAISJZ010000150.1:0-6177 GCA_036821145.1 Spirochaetota bacterium | reverse complement strand
ACAGTGACCCTGTCGCCAGCCTCCCCCTCAACGTGAAGCTGAATAACCTGCTCCGGGAAGAAACCTTTGCTTATAACTCTTGATACAGGTTCATCCTCATCATACTGCTTATACTTTTTATCTGTAAACCTTACAGCACCGTATTTAAGATTCAGACTTGCTATACCGTATGTGCTTATGTTTATATTATCCCCGGAATAGATATTGCCGCTGTCCGGATCTTTAAGGTAATTATATTTATTTTTATCAGAGGTGTATTCATACCAGTCCCCCTTATTATACCCGGAGGGATCAGTATCTTCTGTAGAAATAAAAACCCGGCCTTCCTTTTTATTATCAGCGCCGGCTGATGAACCGGAGGCTTTTTCCAGGAAATCGACAAACCTCTCCCTGTAGCCGCTGTTTTCAGCTGCATGGGAAAAATAAATTGCAGATGCGGTTATTGATATTATGGAGAGATAGATTAAATATTTTTTTGCCATTCAGCATCTGTTTTGCTTTTTTTCAATGATACTACAAAACTCTGCTGATTAACGCAATAAAAATATTACCACATCCTGCTCATATATGGATATGGATTGATGGGGATATCGCCCAGCCTGATCTCGTAATGGCAGTGATTACCGGTGGCGTTTCCTGTCATGCCGACATAACCGATTTTATCTCCCTTGTTTACCCTGGCGCCTTTACCCACTGCAACAGCCCTCATGTGAGCATAAATTGTTTCATACCCGAACTTATGCTGAACCCTTACTGCAAGGCCGTAGCCCCCGTTGAAAGAAGCTGATACAACAGTCCCTGGAGCCGCAGCCCTGATTGGAGTACCGGCGGAGGCAGCTATATCTATACCTGTATGAAAATCCCTTCCGTGGCCGAAAGGTGATCTTCTCCATCCGAATAAGGATGATATATGCCCGGGATTTGGAACAATTGAGGGCATATCTTTAATAACCTTACTCCTGACATCTATGAAGTTCTTGATTGTTTTTACAGTGCTTGTTGTGCTGAGAAGATCCTTCTGCACATCTTTCATTGCAAAAATTTCAGATGGCACTATCCGTTTATTCTTAAGCAGCTGTTCCATGGTCTCTTTATCATACTCTCTGTATGACCAGATATCACCAATCTCATCTGTACCGGCCGCAAGCTGATACAGCTCCTCAATTTCAGGTTTAAGGTCATCCATTAAATCAATTATTTCATCAGTAGCCTTTTCATACCTTATAAGGTCAGCGCGGATATCATTGTAGGAAAGAAGAAGTTTCTCCTCCTCATTTTTTATCTGCCTGTTTTTTATTACAGCGTACGATGACGTTACAAGTATAACAACAAAGAGGCTGATAAAGAAAAATATAATAAATTTTGAGATCTGGAAGTTAAAGATCTTTTTCTCATTGTGAGGGATGAACATAACTGTCATCTTCTCATGTCCCTTTTCAAGAAAGCTTTTCCAGACCTTCTCCTTTCTCTTCCTGAACATGAACCAGTTTTCGTAGAATTTTCTGGATACTCTATTGTGATAATCTCTTATTCTGAATCTCATATTTTTTACTCTTCTTGTTTTCTGTTCATTATTGTCATTTCGAACGAATGTGAGAAATCTAAAAATTAATAATAAAAAACAGATTTCTCAGTCGCTGACGCTTCTTCGAAATGACAGTCTGGTTTCCTAATTCAATCGCAAATTGCCATATTACAATTTCTATCAACTACAGATTGCTTCACTACGTTCGCAATGACCCAAAAGTTTTACTTTGTTCCTCTACTCTACCTTATCGGCAGATAAATTTACAATTTTATTAATATATCCATATTTAGCAAGACTTTTTCTCTCAGAAAACAAGCCCCAATACCTGACTCACTGTCCTGGCTCCGATAATCTCCCCGTCAAAGCCTGCACCCCTTGCCTTTTCAACATCACCTTCAGAAACATAAATTCTCTTAAACCCGGAAAACCTGAACTCCTGCACCCTCTTCTCAATCTGCGAAACAGGGCGCAACTCCCCTGCAAGGGAGACCTCGCCGATAAAACCGCTCCCCTCCTCAACAGACTTCTCCTTAAGACTTGATGCTATTGCAACTGCCACAGCAAGGTCACCGGAGGTTTCGCTGATATTGAACCCCCCTGATACATTTATAAAAACATCAAAATTACCCAGTTTAAGCCCCGCGTGTTTTTCAAGCACAGCACATATTATCAGCAGCCTGTTTATGTCAAAACCGTCGGATAATCTTCTCGGATTGGAAAAGCTTGAAAAAGTTACAAGAGCCTGCACTTCAAAGAGGATCGTCCTGCTCCCCTCAAAAGCTGCGGACACGGCGTTACCCGGGGAGGGTGACCTGAAGGGATTCAGGAATATTCTGTTCTTATCCTTCACCTCCTCAAGACCCTGCTCTGTCATGCGGAAGAGACCCAGCTCATTTACAGATCCGTACCTGTTCTTGAATGCGCGGAGAACACGGAACTCGCGTGAGAAATCCCCTTCAAAATATAATACAGTGTCAACAATATGCTCAAGGAGCTTCGGCCCTGCTATACTCCCCTCTTTTGTAATATGACCAATCAGTATCACCGGTATATCGTTCCGCTTTGCAAGATCAACAAGCCTCGAGGCAGACTCCCTTACCTGGCTCACTGAACCCACGATACCGGGAAGCTCGGCATTATAAACAGTCTGGATCGAGTCAACAATAAGGCATCCCGGCTTCATCTTGTGAGCCAGAGAAATAATATCATCCACCTCATTGTTTATGGAGATATTCACCTTAGAAGGATCAATGGAGATCCTGTCACCCCTCTGGCGGATCTGTGCAGGGGATTCCTCACCTGAAATATAAAGCGCCCTGAGCTTCTGCGAAATCTGAAGCGCCAGTGTGGACTTCCCTATACCGGGCTCCCCGCCCAGGAGTATTACAGAACCGGGGACGATTCCACCTCCGCAAACAAGGTCAAACTCACCATTCCCGGTCTTGATCCTCTCAAGGTTTTCTTTACCGATAGAGCTTAAAGGAACCGCAGATGGAGTTCCGCTCCTCTTTACCTTTACTTCCTGAGGTTTCTCAATAATAGTGTTCCACTCACCGCACACTGAACACCTGCCGTTCCACTTTGAAAAATCGGTGCCGCATGCCGAGCATACATAATAATCTGTTTTCTTAGCCATGACCTACTGCTTCGGTTTAAAAAATAGTTTAGACGGGTCCTGCTTAAGCTGGCTGAAGAGTTCCTTTGCGGACTGGGACGCGTCTTTTATGTTGTAATAAATCTCTTCATCAGTCATCAGTTTCCCGAGGCTCCCGCGCCCGTCTTCAAGCCTCTGTATTATCTTGTTCAAATTGCTTGTTATCTCAGACATGTTTCTTATGGTTATGTTGATCTCCTCCCTGTTTTTTTCAGAGAGAGAGGACATATTTCTGGTGAACCTGTTAAGCTCCTCCATAAAAATCTTCATCTGCTGCGAAAAGAGCATGATTGAAGCTTTCGCGGAGACTACCGATTGGCGGAGATCTCCCCGGTTCTCTTTTGTTATTCTGTTAAGGTTGTCAACAAACTGTTCTGAATTCTGAAAAATCCTGGCAAGGAGTTCTCCTCCATTCTCCCCGTGCATAAAAGTCTGAAATATCAGCATCATCTGATCAAAACTCGGAGGGTCAACTCCATACACCGTGTCACCGTCATTTAAAAAATCCTCAACATTCTGCGACGGGGGAACAAAGACATTAATATATTTTGAACCTATAATACCCTTTGTGAAAATGGCAAAACTTGTATCCTTAATCAGTCTGAATTTATTATCTATCCAGACAATAACTACTGTTTTCTCATCAGACTGCTTGATTTCAACAACCTGCCCTATCTGTATACCCCCTGCTATACTTACAGGTGCGCCAACTTTAAGATCATTAAGAAACCCGAAATAAATATTTAAATGATACCCGGAACTTGCCACATTTATCTTGGCAAGGAGCGCCACAAGCCCGATGAAAATTGTAAAACTCAATGTAATCATAAGCCCGACTTTTGCTTCATTGTTAAGCTTCATCAGAACCTCCGGCGCAGAAATAACTTATACTGCAATTATCATATCTGAATAGAATTTAATCAAATAAAAAAAATCGTGGAGAAATATGAAGGTTTTTTGAAGATTAAAGGGGGAGAGAGAAGAACTCACCCCTCAAGTTTAAAACGCACAGGGAGGAGTATACGGCATTTCACCGGTTCCCTTTCACAGTTTTTTGCGGGGTAGAACCTGATTCTTTTTGCCCATTCAATTACAGCCATATCAAAATCTTTACCCAGTGACCTTGCAATTTTACCGTAAACCACATCGCCATTCTCATTTATACCCAGTTCAATTGCAACTACCCCCTCAACTCCTGCTTTCCGCATTGAATCAGGATATGGCGGAGTCCTTGAAAAAAGGGGCCTCGGAGGAGTTGATGAATCATCAAGATCATTATAATCCGTACTGTCTGAACCGAAAGTTAAAGGCTTATCTTCAGTGAGCTCCTCAATCTTTGATTCTGAAGATTCTGAACTTTCAACAATCTCCGCGATCTGTTTCGGCTCTGAAAGGCGGAGTTCAACCATCTCCATTGTTTCTTCAACATCAAAATTATCAGAATCTGAAGATTCACTCCAGTGAATAACGAAAAGCATAGATAACAGAAATATAAATGATAACAGAGCCCACCCAATGTCAGGGTGATGCCTGAAATAAACTTTAACCCGTTCTGATGGAAATACTGATATTCTATTCATTCTGTTTTTTCGTTAAAAGCACAATATTATATACTCCTGAATCTCTCAGAAGTTCCATTACCCTGTTGACTTTACTGAAAGAGATCCCTTTTTCAGCACCTATGAGTCCCTTTACATCAGGATTATCGATCGACCTGTACCTGGCCAGTTCCATAAGGTCATCTTCACTCTTCTTCTCCCCCCGCAGATAAATATCTCCGCTGCTGTTGATCCATACATGAAAAAACTTGTATGAACCGCCGGATGATGTTTCTGTTTCCGGGAGGTTTACAGGGATACTCCTGTCCATATCAATGGTGCTGGTAAGTATAAAAAATATCAGGAGTATAAAAGCGATGTCAGCCATTGAGGTTAGCGGAAGGATTCCTTTTGATGTATGTCTGCGATTGATCATAAAGACTTAAATCATCCTCACAGAAAATTTTGTTTCACCTGAAGCTTTTACTGTATCAATGAGAGTCACAGCTTTTTCATAGGGGAGCTCACCTGAAATTTTGAGGAGCACCGCTTCACCTGAATTATCAATATTCCATTTTGAAAGCTCTTCTTTAATTTCTGCCATCTCTGCCTTTTTATCCTTCAGATAAAGAATACCGTCTTTCCTGTATTCAATCGTCAGAATTTTATCAGCAGATATAAAAACCGGCGGTTTATTCCTGTCAGGCATTGAAACATGGAGCCCGTCCTTCATAAGAAATATCGAAGTTACAAGGAAAAAGATAATAAGGAGAAAAGCAATGTCAGACATCGATGAAAGCGTAATCTCCGAAGTTACTTTTATATTCCTCTTAAGTTTAGCCATTTTCACCTAACATCTTTTCAGCAATCTCGGATGAGATACGTTCAATATCCGCAACAAAGGTCTCTATCCGGTGAACGAAAAAATTATAGAAAGCAAGTACAGGAATTGCAACAATGAGTCCCGCCTCAGTTGTAATGAGAGCCTCGTAAATACCCCCTGCAACAAGGCGTGCACTAACCTGGTCTGCAGCAGCAATACTCTGGAATGCTGTGATCATACCGGAAACTGTTCCGAGAAAACCTATGAGCGGAGCGATGTTACCTATTGCGGAAAGAACACTTAATCCTTTTTCAAGGGATGCAACTTCAATTGAGCCTGCTGCACTTATCCCCTTTTCAACATGATCAAGCCCTAATTTGCGGAGATTCAGCCCTTTCAGCAGCACGCGGGAAATCACCATTTCTCTCTCTTTGCAGAGAGCAATAATATCATCAATACTTCCGGTTTCGAGTCTCTGATTAATCTCTTCAAGAAACTCCGCAGGTTTTAATTTTGCTTTTTTATAAAATAAAAACCGTTCAATAATCAGGCCCATTGCAAGAGCAGCGGCAAGGAGAACCGGCCACATGAAAAGTCCGCCGCGTTTGAACCAGTCGTAGAGGAAAACGTCTTT
>DAISJZ010000149.1:0-6192 GCA_036821145.1 Spirochaetota bacterium | reverse complement strand
GCTTTACTGGGTGAATTTACTGAAAAGCTGCACAGTTACAGGAATATATGGCTTAGAAACGGATTCATGGATATGCTGACACTTCTGCTGCATAATGAGGGGATTACGGTTAATATGTTAGGAAGAGACAGGGGTGAAAGGGTTGTGGCAAATATCAATCACCTGTCGGAGATTTTAAACATGGTGCAGTTCGAGAACGGTTTTTCTCCTGATGAACTTGCCGCGTGGTTTGAAAAATCGGTTATAGATCCTCCATTTAACGATGAGTATGCTGTACGTCTCGACAAGGACAGTGATGCGGTTAATATTGTAACTATGCACGCCTGCAAAGGCCTTGAATACCCGGTTGTATTCTGTCCCTACCTGACGCACTCATGGCAGCCGCCGGGTGATACCATGGTTTATCATGATCCAGATGAGGACAACAGGCCTGTATTATATATTGATAAAGAAACTGTTCCTGATTCAGTCAAGGAACAGAAGAAGAAGGAGGACCTTGCTGAAAATATCAGGCTTATGTATGTTGCGCTTACCAGGGCAAAATCATACTGCCGGATCCTCTTTATGATGAAGAAGGGGTTTAAAAGCTCCGCCCCGTTTTATCTTCTGCTGAAAGAACATGTTAAAGGTGATCCTAAGGTTGAAGCGTGCTACGATCCCTTTATAAGAATATTATCCGGCCTCGAGACAGGTTCAGAGGGGAATATTAAGTTTTCGGTGATAAGCGGAGATACCGGTAAAAAATACAAATCCCCGGAAGGTAAAGGTGAAGATCTTAAACACAGGACATTTGACGGCGAGATCATTAAATCATGGGGGATGCAGAGCTACAGTTCCATAACAAAGACCATGCATGATGAGAAGAGTGACGGTTTCGCAGGTAAGACTGCTGATACAGGAAGCGGAATATTCGCTTTCCCCCGTGGTACCAAAGCCGGTCTGTGTCTTCATGAAATTTTTGAAATTACAGATTTCCGGGATACAGATAGGGATACTGTTTCAGGATCTGTTCTCTCTCTTCTGCGTAAGTACGGGTATGATGAATCATGGATGGACGATGTGACAGATATGTTTTTTAATGTTACAGGGGCACAGCTACCGGGAAATCAGGGGGTGCGGCTTTCTGATATTGATATGAAGAGCAGGTTGAGTGAAATGGAATTTAATTTCCCCCTGGGTGAATTTTCCGTGTCAGGGCTTCGTGATATATTCAGCCGCTCACCGTTATACGGAAAAGAGATTTATGACAGGATGGGGCAGGATGAGTCGGTGATACAGGGCATGATGAAAGGTTTCATAGACCTTGTATTCAGGGCAGGAGAGAAATATTTTATCGCTGACTGGAAGTCCAATAGTCTGGGCGCAGGGGGTGAAGATTACACACTTCCCCGGATGGAGGAGGAGATGCTGCGCCATAATTATCACCTGCAGTATTATATCTACTCAGTGGCCCTGCACAGGTATCTGTCCCTTCGCCTCGGCAGGGAGTACAGCTTCAGCAGAAATTTCGGAGGAGTTTACTATTTCTTTATACGCGGTATGAGAGAAGGGGATAACAGCCCCGGAATCTTCCACACAATCCCTGACGGGGATACAGTTATGAAGCTTGACAGATTTTTCACAGGGGAGGGGGCTGAATGAAGTTGACCTCGGATGGACTTAAGGCCTCAGGGATATTTAATGATATCGACATACATCTTGCGGATTTTTTAACCGGGAAAGCTGCTGATAATGACCCGGCTTTATACCTGCTGATACTTCTGCTGTCGAACAGGCTGGCGCAGGGCGACGTGTGCCTCGATATTTCTCAGATAGCGGATCGGCCCCTTTCAGATTTTACTGAGGCAGGTGAACTCCCTGAGATAAAAATACCTGATAAGAAGAAGATTCTTTCAGTTTTAAAAAAGAGCGGCATTGCCGGTAATGAAGGGGAACTGTTCCCTCTTATACTTGATGAACATAACAGGATCTATTTTCAGAAGTATAATTTCTTTGAAAAAGAGCTTGCTGATTCAGTAAAAAGTATGGCAAAGCCTGTCCCCCCCCGGGAGTTTACCCCCGGCATAACTGAAATGTTTCTGAAACTATTTCCCCATAAAGAGGGTGAGACAGACTGGCAGGGAGTTGCCGCATTGTGCGCGCTTAACAGCAGTTTTTCGGTAATATCCGGAGGCCCCGGAACGGGTAAGACTTCAACTGTAATCAGGATTTTGGCCCTCCTTGTTGAGATGATGGGGCGCGATATCTCTATTGCCCTTGCTGCTCCCACAGGTAAAGCTGCTGCGCGCCTGCGTGAATCGGTCACAGTATCTCTCGAAACTCTCCCTGTCAGTGATGATATAAAAAAAGCGATACCGGGGGAAACCTATACTATCCACAGGCTGCTCGGCTCAGTAAGCGGTTCCCCTGAGTTCAGGCATAACAGGGAGAATCCGCTGCGGTATGATGTGATTGTTGTGGATGAATGCTCAATGGCTGACCTTGCGCTGATGTACAGGTTTTTCGAGGCTGTTAAACCGGAGGCAAGGGTGATCCTTCTTGGGGACAGAGACCAGCTTTCATCAGTTGAGGGGGGAGCTGTTTTCGGTGATATATGTGACAGGGGGAGACTGCATGGATACCCCGCTGAATTCATCACCAGGGGGAGCGGAATTCTCGGTGAATCTTTCAGCAGGGATGCCGGTGTGGAAAATAAAGATGCTCCGTTATCCGGCGCAATGACAATTTTGCGGAAGAGCTTCAGGTTCAGCGGAGATAGCGGCATAGGCCTCCTTGCTGATATGATCCGCAGCGGAGATTCCGCAGGGGCGGTAAAACTTTTTAATCACGGCGGAAAGAGCGATATAGTACTTGCCGGTGAATGTACAGCTCTATTCATCGAAGAGACTTTCAGAAAAGCTGCAGCAGATGCGTTCAGCAGCGGAGGTAGGCCCCGGCATGAATCAATCTATGAATTCATTAAAGGTTTCGCAATCCTCACTGCCACCAGGAGAGGACCGGGCGGTGCTGCTGCGTTGAATCTTATGGCGGAACGGGTACTTGAGGAGGAAGGCGTTATTATCCCGGCAGCTGAGTTTTATGAAGGGAGGCCTGTAATGGTAACCAGGAATGATTACACTCTCGCACTGTTTAACGGTGATATCGGTGTAACATGTTTTAAAGATGGTGAACTCAGGGTGATGTTCGAAAAACCTGACGGTGAAAAGGTTTATATCCATCCATCAAGAATGCCGGAGCATGAAACAGCTTTTGCAATGACCATACACAAAAGCCAGGGGTCGGAGTTCAGCGAAGTCATCGTGGTTCTCCCGCCGGTTGAGAAGCGCCTGCTGACACGTGAGCTTTTATATACAGCAGTAACACGCGGAAAGAAAAAAGTGGTAATCGCATCTGATAAAGAAACTGTTGCAGCTATGATTGAAAATCCATTGCAGAGAATGACAGGCCTTAAAGAAAGGCTCTGGGGAATTACCTGACCATTTTATTAATTGAAGATCGGAGATATACTTTAAGAAGGTGCCTGAAAACCGGGTCTCTCTCAACTGAGTAAATGTCGAAAAGCGGGATAATATCCTTCTCGTCTTTAATCTTTTCAAGTGAATAGAGTGCTGCGCTCCTGACATATCTTGAATTATCAGACTTAATCTGGTTCAGCAGAATAGGCGAGGGCCGGCTTCTTTTGAGTTTACCCATGGCGCTGCAGCTTTCGCCCCTGATCCTGTAGTCACGGTCTGCAAGAGAGAGGCTTAATGTATCCATAGTGGTTCTCTCTTCATTTACTTCACCAAGAGCATGTATAGCTTTTATTCTCAGAAGGGGATCTTTATCCTTTGTAATAATATGCTTAAGACCTTCAATATTCCCGGCCCTGCCGAAAATACTTAAAGCATCAATGGCTGCTGATTTAATTTCATTATCGGTCTCTTTTAAAAGTATTTCAGAGACAGGCCCGGCTGCGTTGCTGTATTTCAGCTCACCAAGAGCTCTGAGCGCAGCAAGTGAAAGTTCCTTTTTCCCCTCTTTCAGTACTGAGGCTATTATGAAACCTGAACCCGTATCTTTAAATAAAACAAGGGCTTCGATTGAACGTTTCCTGACCTCATCATTATCATCTTTTGTGACGAGTCTTTTTATTACAGGGATTGATTCCCTTATTTCATTGTCAGTTGCGCATTTAAGGGCATAGATTCTTACTGATTTATTTTCGTCATCCAGAAAAGAGAGTACAACTCTCTGGAACCTTATATCATAAAGATGTTTTAATGCTTCAAGAAGGTATATTCTGTCAATCGGTTTGCTGCTTCTCCCCAGGTTTAGAATTACCGGGAGAATTCTGTCATCCCCGGAATTTTTAAGAGACAGCGCGGCACTTTCCCTGACTTCGCTTTTAGGTGCCAGGAGTTTTTCGGCGATAACAGGTGTAAAATATTTATTCCTCCCCAGGTGATCGATAATTCTGATTTCAAGAGGGGTGTTGCGGGTCTCTTTTAATATTTCGATCCAGAAGGGAGCTATCTGCTCCGGCGGGTATAGTATAAGTGCTGTTAAAATTCTCCCGCGAATATCCTCATCATTATCGTCAAGGTATTCATCTTTAAGCTCTTTGGGGAGAAACGGGGGATGATTGATTTTTATATAATCTATAGCTGACTCATAATCGGGAGATTTACCCTTAAGGACAGCCTTAACAATCTCTTTCTGATCCATGGCGGAGAGAGACGAAGCCATGGATGTAATGATAAGCAGTGCAGCTGTTATTTTTGCTATTTTAATGCTGCCTGTCAAAGTGTCTCATATACTCCATGGAGGTATGTAATCGCCATTGCTTTTGTCACAGATTTATCCAGGTAATCTTTATTGCTCTTACTGTACTGGTAGACAATCATCATAATGGCACCAAGAAGCATTGATGCCGCAATATGCGGTTCAACATCTTTTTTGAAAATACTATTATCCCTGAGGATCTCAATCTCTTTTGATATTATTTCGATAACCTTAATGAGAAAAGTTGAAACTTTTTCAGAGACCTCTTCATCAATCCCCACTATATCTCTATATATCAGCCTTATTACAATGGGTTCATTTGATAATACAGAAAGACATGAAGCAATTCTGTCATCCACAAATTTTACAATTGTATCCATTTCAGGTTTTCTTTCAAGAAAATCTCCAAGATCGTCGGGATCCAGTATATCTTCTATGTTTTCTGCAACTGTGTCCAGAATAGCATACAGGATCTCTTTTTTATTGCTGAAATACTGGTAGACGGTGCCCCGGGCAATATCAAGATGTTCGCATACCTGTCCAATATGTGTGCTTTGAAAACCTTTATTGATAAACATGTTTTTGGCAGTGTCAATGATCTGCTGCTTTCTTTTTTCGCCTTTAGGTGGCATTTGTCATACCTCATGAATATTTTAAAAGTTTTGAAGCGCAGCGGCGATTTGTATAATTTATAAAAATATTATTACAGGTTAAATCCTTCGCCCCGGCATATCTTTTCTGCTGTTTAAACGATCAATCTCATCCCTCACCGGCTGAAGAGCCTCTTTGAGTTCCCGGACAATCTGATCAGCTTTTTCCTGTAGTTCCTTGCTCATTATTATCTCTTTAATAATTATATATTTTATATATATATCGTAAAAAAGGTAAACCGGAATACAGGAAAAAAATATTATCTATTTAATTTAAAATGAATAAAGAACCTTTATTTTGTAAAAAATAATCTTTTTATGTTAAAGGTCAATAAATTTTTTGCCGGTTTTTAAAAAATGACAGGTTATAAAAAAGAGTATTCCGGGGGTTAACAGGACAGCTGTCAGGCCATCCTGTTAACGACTGAACCTGAAATGCCGCTTTCAGGTTTAACTTTTATTTCAGCTCCTATGAGCATGAAGAGAAAATTTTTTACTTCGGTTACATCCATGGTTGTATCTTCCTGGATTTTCCGCTTTAATTCAAGCTCTTTCTCCCTCAACGCCAGGTCTTCTGTATCCGTTTTTGCAGGAGTAATTTCCCGAACTTCCCTGTTCACGTTACTCTCTGACCTCAGTCTGAGGTTTACCGCTTCCGCCATGTCATTATAAGCTGTAAAGTTGATATTCATGTCATGAACCTCCTTGTTCATGGTATGTTTCATTATCGGTGTTATTTGAGCATCTGATAACGTTATTTTTGCAAAAAAAGAGTAAA
>DAISJZ010000148.1:0-6253 GCA_036821145.1 Spirochaetota bacterium | reverse complement strand
CTGCATGTATTAACAGCGATAGTATATAGCCACGTTGAGAGTGACGAGCGGAACTCAAACCGGTGAAGATTTCTGTGCATCTTGATAAAAACATCCTGCGCACAGTCGCCCGCCTCATCGTAATCTTTCATTATATTATAGCAGAGGTTAAAAATCATATCCCTGTACCTCTCAACTATTGCTTCAAAGCTCTTCATGTCACCATTTAAAAAAGCAGTGACAAGCTCACGGTCATTTTCCCTTTCTATGCCGTTCTTTCTGATCTTTAGACTGAAAAAGGCAGGGAACGTTCTCATTTTTTCCATTAGACGGGAAAAAATAATTATTATTGCCGGGGAATTAATACGCACTCTCTGAAGCGGAAGCGCAATTTGTATATGTACAGGTTCAGATTTCATCTGAGGGGCTTATATCATATAAGCCCTCAGATGAACAAGGATTTTTTCAGGCTTGACATAACTTTTCCTATGTGACATATTTTCATCATTCCCAAAAGGCGGCGCTCAGATGAAAAAAAACAGGCATATCACCCTTTTCATATTTCTGGCAGTTATTCTGGTAATTACAGGGATTAATGAAGTTTTTGATCTTGTGCAGTGCAATATGCGCAGAAGCTACAAAAGCATGGAAGACAGGGATATCCAGAGGATAAAAGATAAAATTGCCGGTCTTGAAAAGGAGCAGATAAAAGATGTGTCAACAGTTAAGCGTCTTGCGGATCAGTATGCCCTGCTGGGGAGAATTTTCCTTGAACGTAAGATGTGGGATCAGAGTATTGAGTGCTATCTGAATTCCGAAAAGTACGGCGGTAATGGTGCAGCTGTTATGTATGCCCTTGGATTGGGTTATGCAAACCGGGGTTATGAGCATGACAGTGATACTGATTTCGCTAAAGCCGAGGAGTATTACCGGAAGTCACTGGAGAAGAAAGCGGGGTATGATGATGCTTTATACGGCCTCGGCGTGCTTATGTACTATCACCGCAACGGGAAGGAGGAGGGGCTCAGGCTCGTAACCGAACTTGCGATGAAAAATCCCGCGTATTATCCGGCAAGGTTTGCCATGGGGAGATTTAATTACGAAAATGGCGATCTGCATAAAGCGCTCCAGATATACCAGCAGCTTCAGCAGGATCTTGACAGGCTCCCGAAGTCTGAGATTATAAATAATTATAAGGAACAGTGCTCAGCCAATATCGCGAGGATAACAACTGAGCTTTCAGTGAGGTAGGCTTATCTCCAGTCCCACTCCTCGTCAGGGAGCGGCCTGTTTATACGCTTATCCTTTGTCTCCTCAAGATATCTCTCCTTGAGAATAACAATGTCAACTCTTCTGTTGTACGCGCGCCCTTCGGGGGTATTGTTGTCTTCAATAGGGCGGAACTCTCCGAACGCGGCGGATGAAACCTGTTTCTGATCAACTGATTCCTCCTCCGTAAGATGCTGCAGCACTGAAAGGCTTCGTGCTGAAGAGAGATACCAGTTGGTCTTAAACCCGTCCCTCATCATTGTGGCTGAAACAGGCCTGTTGTCTGTATGCCCCTCTATCCTGACAAAATTGGGAACATTTCTTACAATATTCCCCACTTTGGCAAGCACAGGGAACATCTCCTCCCTGAGTGCTGCAGAACCGGGATCGAAAAAGAAATCCGATGCAAGGCTTATAATGAGCCCTCTCTCATCCTCTCTTATCGATATATATTTCGCCTGAACTTCAGCTTTAAAAGCCTCCTGTGCTTTGGCGAGTTTTTTCCCCAGGGCTTTATTTTTTTCTGAAGAGGGGAGAGCAGTGACATTATGCCCCATCTCCGCCATCTTACCCCTGGAGACAGATGTCCCCCCCTCCATAAATCCGAGGTTCCCCCTGAAGGAACTTATTATCATTTTGAAGTCGTCAGCCGTTGCTACGGTCTCCTCCCCCATGAGGATGATGAAAAAACACATCAGGAGGTTGTTCATATCCCCCATTGTAACCATCCATGCGGGCGGCCCCTTTGGTGCGCTTTTTTCTCTTTTCTTTTTAGCCATCAGCTCGCTCCGCCCTCTTCGTCAGCAATTCCGAGCCTCATTACAGGCGGCAGGAATGATACAAGTTTCTCCTTTAGAATTCGGGGGTTTTCACCGGCCTGAATAGAAAGGATACCCATAAGTATCATGTTTTTCATCAGCACCTCTTCACCTGTCTGGGAGTCGAGGTTGGATGCCATTGGTGTAAAGATAAGGTATGCAAGAACAGCACCGTAAAAAGTAGTTAAGATAGCAACAGCGAGATAGGGGCCCACCATGGATTTATCATTAAGGTTTACGAGCATAAGAACAAGACCCATAAGTGTACCAATCATACCGAATGATGGAGCAAGACCGGCAAAGTCATCAAATATTTTTTTGTTCGAGTCGTGGCGGTTTGCCATCTCATCTATTTCGATCTCCATAATGGCACGCACAAGTTCAGGGTCTGTACCATCAACAACGAGCTGGAGCCCTTTTTTGAGAAAAGGCTCGTCAAGAGCTTCAAGGTCATCATCAAGTGAAAGGAGACCCTCTCTCCTGGTTTTCTCTGAAAAGGAAACCAGAGTAACAATCATCTCTGTGAGGTTGAATTTTGTAGGAAAGATTGTAAGTCTCATAAGTCCCGGGATCTGGGCAAGTCGTGAAAAAGGGTATGCAACCATCAGAGCCGCAGTACCGCCCCCGACTGTAACAAGTATTGAAGGGGCGTCCCAGAACATCAGAACATTACCCCCGGCTACAAGTATAGCCATTATAAGAACTGAAACACCCGCGGTAAGACCTATTATTACAGCTATATTCATCTTTAACCTTCAACAATTTTATGTGATTAATAAATGTATTCTATATCACCATCATGATATCTGAATAAAGGCTTGATAAGTTTCAGAATAAAAAATGAAAAGTTTCCCGTAAAAACTAAAAAGACATAATCCGTTTATTCTTAACATTTCTTTTTATATAGTCAAGTTATTTTAGCACTTTTACCCTTAAATTTATGTTAGTTTACATTTTTGGATAAATAGTTGAATTTGAATATCAGCTTGACTTGGATTGCTTTTGAGGCTATTATATTTAAATGGAAACTCAGGTTTCTTTATTGTTCCGAAGAGGGAATTTGAATTTTTTAGCATTACAGTAATAGTTTCCTGTTAAGAAGGAGTTAACGAACTGTGAATCCGGAGGAGCATTATGGATGTGTATAATCCGATTTTTAATATAAGCTGGCCGGGTCCGGGTGTTCTGGGGATCTCAATAGTACTTTTTATGCTTTTTATGGGTATTGCTGTTTACCTTCTTCTTCTTTATTTAAGGATGAAGGAGCGGGAGAGGCTGCATAATTATCAGCTTTTCCTGTTTCAGGTTAAACGTAAGGGGCTTAATAATTTTCAGATAAAGATTCTTAATAGTATGGCTGAACAGATGAATAAAGCCAACCCTACCCGTATTGTTGCCAATGCGGCATTGTTTGAATCCATGCTTTCAAATTTTATGATATACCTGAAGAAAAGCAGGGAGGACATTGATGACAGAAAGGTCATATGCCGCGATCTCCTTACAATTTATGAAAAATTATATGTAAAGGGGAGATACAGGGAGCCCATGGATTCAATGTCTGCTATTGAGAACGGGCAGATTCTCTATGTGGCATCGGATTCCGGAAATATATATATCGGGAAAGTGAGCGGCAGAGGAAAGGATGTTCTGGCTATTCAGCTCTTTACACCTTTAAGGGATCTCAGGGGGTTTGAAGCCGGGCAGAATCTTGAAATTTTTATAGTCAGGGTAAATGATGCTGAGTATAAAATAAGTACAAAGTGTGCCGGTTTTGAGGAGAACCGTCTTCTTGTTGCAATATCCGGGGATCTTGTAAGAGAAAAGGAACAGCGGCATCCCTATGTAAGCGTTGTTATTCCTGTTGTTATTACACAGGGGATAGCCAGCGGCCTGGAGGATGATGAGCAGTTTGACGGGACGATTTATCGTATAAATGAGTTCGAATGTGAACTGCGTACTGAGACCCAGATGCCCTTTGAAAGGGAGTACACACTTGTTTTTGAAATCTCGGATTATGCATTCAGGGTTGTTGGAAAGGTTATAGCATCCAGGACAGTGGAACTTGAGAAGGTTTATTATGTGACACTGAAGTTCAGGGATATGTCAAGGCCGGCAATGGCGGTATTATCAAATTTTATAATGGAGCATCTATGATAAGTTTTCTTTTTCTGTTCGGCGGTATTGCGGTTATAATTTTAAGCGCGGGCTGGCTTGTTGACGGAGCGTCATCCATCGCAAAGCGGTTCGGTATCTCCGATATGGTTATAGGACTGACCATAGTTGCTTTCGGGACATCCTCACCTGAACTTGCGGTTAATATTTTTTCAGCAGTAAGGGGTGCCACGGATATTGCGATAGGAAATGTTATCGGGAGCAATATATGTAATATTCTTCTGATACTGGGAGTGTCTTCTTTGATTTATCCCCTTGCAATCAATAATAATACAAAGTGGAAAGAAATACCTCTGAGTCTTATGGCTGCTGTTGTGCTTCTTGTCATGGCTAATGACACTGCTGTAAACAGCGATCCCTCCGGTGATTTTCTTTCAAGGGGGGATGGTTTAATTCTGCTATGTTTTATGATGATCTTTTTTTCCTATACATATATATTGACATTAAAAGGTGATATTGCTGTTGAGGAACATGTGAATATAATTCCTGTATGGAAAAGTATTATTCTCATAATTGCAGGTCTTTCAGGCCTTTTTTTTGGAGGAAAATACCTTGTTTCGGGGGCTGTTGATATAGCAAGAATGATCGGTATCAGTGAAAAGGTTATAGGGCTGACGATAATTGCGGTGGGTACATCGCTTCCGGAGCTTGCAACTTCAGCTGTTGCCGCTTATAAAAAGAAGACGGATATTGCAGTTGGGAATGTAATCGGTTCCAATATTTTCAATATATTTTTTGTACTGGGGATAACCTCGGTGATAAATCCTCTTCCCTTTAATAAAAATGTAAATATGGATATTGCTGTGTGCATCGCAGCAAGCCTTCTTCTTTTTATGACAACAATGACATTCAGAAGAAGCTCTATCGACAGGGGGGAGGGGGCTTTTTTCCTTATCCTCTATGTTTCATACCTTGTTTACCTTGTTGTGTGAATCTGGCTGATGATAGATTCCTGTAACTTTATTTGATTTTTTATTTTGAAAAGTGTTTATTTAAAAAAGTAAATAAATCTATTATTAAAAACTGGAAATGTTAACCGGAGGATGTTATGAGCTACTGGTCTGAAGTAAAAGAAGTCGCAATGAAGGGTTTTGATATTGCTATTGCTAACCTTAAAGAGACAACAGATTTTGCAATTGAGAAGGGTAAGGAGGGTGTGGCCTATGTTCAGCTAAAAAAAGACCTTTTCCTTGCTCAGAGGGATCTTCACAATCTGCTTGCTGATTTAGGTGATGTTGTGAATGAGATTTACAAAGCGAAAGGTGATATTTATTCAGACGATAAGGTGAAAGATTCTGCTGAAAAAATTGCTGCTGCTGAACTAAAGTGTAAAGATATTGAAAACAAAATGAAGGATCTTTCAAAAAAAGCGTGATCTCTCACAGCGCTTTATGATTGAAAATGAAAGCTGCTGCATTACTGTTATTTGGTGCGATGCTTATGATTCTGCCAGGCTGTAACGGCCTGGTTAATTCTCTCTCGTTCTTCCCTGACAGAAATTACCTGGTTAAAAGTGAAAACCTTCCCGAGTCCGTTGAAGAAAGAATTATTATTACGCCGGACGGAATTAAACTTCAGATTCTTTATTTCCGGCATGATAAGGGGAACGGAAAAGTTGTTATTTATTTTCACGGGAATGCCGGGAATCTTTACGGCAGGATAGATGAAGGATCGCGTATTTTCAGTATGGGGCACGATGTTGTGATTTCAGGTTACAGAGGTTATGGCAGAAGTACAGGCGAGCCCACTGAGGAGGGGATTTATATTGATGGTCGAACTGTATGTGACTATGCGGTTGATACTTTGGGATATCCCTTAAATAAGATTTTTATTTACGGCAGATCAATCGGCACAACCGTTGCCGTAAATGTCTCAATAGGAATGGAATATGGCGGAGTGATACTTGTTACACCTCTTACGTCGGCAGAGGATTTTATAAAGGAAAAATATCCCGATGTCTTCAGCGGAATCGGTTACGGACATTTTGAGTCTGAGAAAAAGATTAACCGGCTGAA
>DAISJZ010000147.1:0-6356 GCA_036821145.1 Spirochaetota bacterium | reverse complement strand
TTTTAATCACTTTTTCAGGTGTAAAGAATTACAACTCTTTCAAAAATAAAAACAAAAGGAGAATTTTTGTGAGACGTTCATTGCTGCTTTTTTTTACCCCTTTTATACTCTTTGCATGGATATTTTTCGGGATATCCCAGAAAGGCTGCCAGGACGTAATGCAGGCTGATGCTGCAAAGAAGATCCCCTTCAGCCACAAAACTCATGTGGAAAAATACGGGATAACAGACTGTGAGACATGTCACGGATATGAGGAAAACGGAAGATTCAAAGGCATACCCACAGTGGGTGACTGTACAGTGTGTCACGCACGTGATGGTGTTACAACAGCCCAGGATCATCTGACCCCCAGAAAAAAAACGATGTTTGATTCATACAAGGATTCAGACAAGCCATGGACATCATGGGCGAAACAGCCTGATCTTGTATATTTCAGCCATAAGGTTGTTATGACCGCTCAATTTGATGACGGCAGAAAGAAAGCGCGCTGCGGATCATGTCACGGTGATAAAGCAAACTCCACCGACACCGGAATGATCAAAGGTAAAATGCTAATGGGCCAGTGTATGGACTGCCATACAGCTCTGCATATCAGCAATGCCTGCGCTGTATGCCACGACTAATGAATGAGAGGAGTAAGTTAATCTTATGAAAAAAATAGACAGAAAGGATTTTTTAAAGATCGGCGGCGGCGCTGTGGTGGGTGGTCTCGCCGGCTATACATTATCCGGAGCTCCTTTTCTCGGATTTCAGTGGCTTGTTGAATGGTCACAGGACCAGTATGTACCGGCTCCAGGTATTGAAAAATATGTTCAGGCAGTCAGTGATTCATGCACAAACGGCTGCAAAGTATCTGTCAGAATGATTGGTGACAGAGCTGTTAAGATTGAATCCAAAGATGGAGTATGCCCTGCATGCCTTAACGGACTTCAGCTTCTCTATCATCCGGAGAGAATTGCTACTCCGCTGAAAATAACCGGAAAGAAAGGTTCCGGAAACTACCAGCCTGTTTCATGGGAGCAGGCGATGAAAGACATCTCTGCAAAAATGAATTCCCTTGTGAACGAAGGGAAAGCAAATACAATCGCTGCGGTAAATAAAAACGAATCTCTCAATGGCCAGCTCATGGAGAAATTTGTCAGAAGCGCGGGCAGCAACAATGTATATTACGAACCATCTCTTAATTCAATCACATCCCGTGCACTTGGCGGATATGTTAAATACGATTTTGCCGGGACAGATTTCATCTTCAGTTTCGGAGCTAAACTTGTTGAAGGCTGGGGAAATGCTGTTGAGATGCAGAAACAGTTCCTTAACTGGAAAAAGAACAATGTAAAAATTGTTCAGGCCGATTCTGTTTGTACAAGAACAGGTGCAATAGCTGATGAATTTGTCGGGATCAATCCCGGAACAGAAGCAGTTCTTGCATTCGGTATGGCAAATTACCTGATCACAGCAAAGAGAATGATATCTTCCGGTGATGAATTCGCAAAATGGTCACAGCTTATTATAAATAAATATCCTCTCGGTAAAGTTTCCAAGCTCACCGGAGTTGCTGAAGATAAGATTAAAAAACTTGCTGATGATTTTGCTTCAGCCAAAAACCCTGTTGCCGTTGCCGGTAAAGGCGCTCATGGCGTAAGTGGTTCATCTGCTGAACTTATAGCTGTATACTGCCTCAACACTCTTGTAAAATCACGGGCTGCAACACTGGTTAAAAACAGTGCGGTATCATACAACGCTGAGTTTGCAGGCCTTGATAAATTCATCAAGGAAGGGAACTTCTCAATGATGTTCCTTAACGGATCAGACCCTGTATATAAAAGCGTTTATGGGGATGATCTTAAGAAAAAACTTGAGAAAGCTTTTGTTGTTGCAATAGCTCCTCTCATGAATGATTCAGCAGTCTATGCGGATTATATTCTCCCTCCGCTTTCATTCCTTGAATCTGAAACTCCGGGAAACAAACCGGCAGTTAAAGCCCTCAAAGAAACAAAAGACGCGAAGGATATAATCATATCCCTGGCTGCGATGGTTGATAAAACTAAAAATGCTCTCCCGAAAACTGCTTCTGACGCATATAGAACAGCAGGCCGTGAAACAGCAGGCGGAAAGTTTTCTTTCAATATCGATAAAATAAAAGCTGATATTGAAGCATATGAGAAAAAACTCGGGCAGAATGCGGAATACCCTGTAACACTTATACCTTACGAAGCACCACTTGTAGGTGATGGTGACGGCCTTGCATTCCCTTATGTTCTGAAAAGCATAGATCCAAGTGTTATGAATGTCGGGAAATTCTATGTTCTTATGAATAAAGAGACCGGTAAAAAACATGGTTTCTCCGAAGGGAGTTCAATCAAAATCACTTCAGCAAGAGGTAAACTCGGAAAAGCTTATGTACACTTAAGTGATGTGGTGGCGCCGGAAACTGTAGCCATACCTCTCGGTTTCGGCCACGAATCATATACAAAATATGGTAATGAGAAAGGGCTCAACCCCAAAAAAATCATGAACGCTGATGTTGACCCGCTGACAGGTGCAGCAGACTGGTGGTCAACACGTGTTAAAATCAGCTAAGAGGTGAAATATGATAGTTAAAGACTCAGCAATGAAAAGAAAATGGGGTATGGCTATAGATCTTGATAAATGTACCGGCTGCGGGGCCTGTTCAATTGCCTGTAACCAGGAAAACAATATGCCTGTTTTCGAAGATGATTCAGATGTACCCAAAAGGGTGGCATTTCTTGAACTTATGAAAGTAACAAATGACAGGGACGCGAAATTTCCCGATGTAAAAACTGCGTTTCTTCCAAAAATGTGCCAGCAGTGCGAAGGGAATGCGGTCGGCAGTCACAAAGCTGATCCTCCATGCGTTTCTGTATGTCCTGCAGTTGCAACAGACGTTGGTGATGACGGTGTAGTAAGCCAGATATGGTCAAGGTGTATCGGATGCCGTTACTGTCAGACAGCATGTCCTTACGAGGCAAGGGTATTCAACTGGTGGAAACCGGAATATGAAGGCACTTTCAAAAACGCCCTTAATCCTGAAGTATCAGTTGCTTCAAGGGGTACAATCGTTAAATGTACATTCTGCAGCCACATCTGGAAAAGGGAGAGAGATAAAGCTACTGCAAAAGGTATTCTCGATATCAACGCTGTTCTCTATACTCCTGCATGTGCAAGCGCATGCCCAACAGGTGCTATAATTTTCGGAGATCTCAACGATCCTGAATCTGAAGTATCAAAACTCGCAAAAAGCGACAGGGCTGTCCGACTTGTTAATACAATAGATGATGAATCTCCGGAGAAGAAAAAAGCTCTCATGAGCAAAAAACAGTATGCTAACCCGAAGGTTTACTATCTCACAAGCCAGAAGTGGCTCCGCGATATGATGCGGTTTAAAAAGAACTCCTGAACAGGAAACGAGGAGAGTAGATAAATGATACAGTTTATAAAAAACATTTTTCAGGAATCTTCGAAGAACATGAGAATAACTCTCTATGTACTCATAGGGCTTGTGGTGCTCTTCGGGATTTTTGCTATCCAGATCCTCTTCTGGGGGTTAGGATATACTGACATGAACAATAACTTCACCTGGGGTGCATGGATTATCGGTGACCTCGGGCTTGTTGCTCTCGGAGGGGGAGCTTTTACTACAGGTTACTTCCTCTATATATTCAGGGTCGATAAACTCCGTCCTTTAATCAATTCGACAGTGCTTATCGGTTTTATGTGTTACCTTTTCACATTCGTGTTCCTTCTTTTCGACCTCGGCCAGCCGCTCAGATGCTGGTTCGGTTTCGCGTATCCGAACTGGGGAAAAGGTGTTTACCCTGCATCAATGCTCACAGAGGTATTCTTCTGTTTATCAATTTACTTCTGCGTTCTTATTGTTGAGCTTATACCGACAATTCTTGAGCATAAAGTTCTCATCAAAAATAAGGTTGTTGCAGCAATAGCACACTACATGCACCTCCTTATGTGGACAATGGCTGCAGGCGGAACATTCCTCTCTTTCTTCCACCAGGGTTCTCTCGGAGGCGGTATGTGGGGAGTTCTTTACGCAAGACCGGTATGGTTTGCGCCTCACTTCTTCTTTATGGCAATAGTTGCTGCAATGGCCGGCGGTACATCATTCATGACGATGATGCCTTACATTGCAGGTAAAATCATGAAGAAAGAAGTTGTGCCAATGGAATCCTACCAGCTTCTTACTAAAATTTCGGGAATGATTTTTATCGGTTACTTTGTTTTCAGAGTATATGATGTTTATACAGGTATCGCAAAATTTGCTCCAATGTCAAGAAGGGATTATTTTGATATGTGGGGAGGATACTACGGTATCTGGATGCTGGTTCTTGAATTTGCACTTGTAATAAGCGCTATTTTCTTCCTAAATCAGAAGAAGTATAGAGAGCAGGAGAAATTCATGGTAATCGGCGCATGCAGCGGTATCTTCGCGATAGTAACAAGTAAACTTAGCGTACTTCTTCACGGTTTCTCAGTACCTAACTTCCCGTGGAAAAACTTCACAGCTTATATGCCTACAATCCAGGAATGGCTCATTACTCTCGGATGTTTCGCATGTATGATACTTATTTACATGGTATTTGCGAAGTGGTTCCCGCTCTTTCCGCACCTTGAGCACCAGGAAGCACATGATGAAGCTCATCACTGAAAAAGTTAGTCTATCTATACAACAAAAAAGCTGCCTGCGGGCAGCTTTTTTGTTGTATCTAACTATGATAATAGCATCAACCTGTTATTTACGTTTAATTCTTGTCAAAAAACGGAGATCATCCAGATCTTTATATCTGCCTGAAGCCGTTTTATTTTTAATTAAAGTTTCCAGGCCTATATAAAATATTTCAATCGAAGAATTTCCATTATTTATCTCCTGACGCACTTTCAATTCCCATGCTTCATCAAAAGTTATGCCATCAGCAGTATTGATTAAATCGATCCTGTTCGGAGGCTGCCCGAACTGTATTATTATCCCCGGAGTTTGAAACTCTTCAGCAGAATCGATACCTGGTATATCACCATCCCAGAACTCATAAAGAGCATTAAAAAGGTTTTCAGAATTTGAACTGGAATTGTCATAATAGATATCAACATCACCGGTCAATCGCGAATAACCATAAAATATAACAGCCTCCCCCCCTATAATCAGATACTTTACTTTATACTTACCCAGTAATCTTAATAAATCAAAAGTATCAGGTGAAAAATATGTTTTATCCACTTTTTCTTACCTGATCTCGAATATCCGGTGAATCTGAACCATAAACTTTAATTTTAAGAAACTTGGCAATTTTTTGTCTCTCTTCAGGTGTCATGCTGATCTGCTGAAGAATATCCGCTTCTTCAGCTTCCTTAAAACTCATTTTTTTTACAACAGTCCTTTCCATAAAACCACCTTCACTGCCTGTTATATTATTAATAATTGATAAGGCTTTTTCAAGAATATTATACAAAACACCTGATAAAATACCGTTTATCTACCTGTTCTGCATCTCAAAAGCCTTAACAGTATTACTGAGTAACATGGCTATTGTCATCGGCCCTACCCCGCCCGGAACAGGAGTGATTGCCGCGGCTTTTGGTTCTACTGTTGCAAAATCAACATCACCCACTAATTTTGTTTTTGAAGAATCAGAGGGGTCCTGAATTCTGTTTACACCCACATCTATAACTACTACACCATCCTTCACCATATCTCCTGTCACAGTATTGGGTCTCCCTGCTGCAACGACCAGTATATCCGCCTGTTTTGTGTAAACGCTTATATCCTTTGCCGCAGTATGACATATTGTTACAATGCAGTTCGCCATTTCGTTTTTCTGGATCATCATGTTGGCCACAGGTTTACCCACAATATTGCTCCTCCCCACAACGACAAGGTGTTTGCCTTTAAGATCTTTCACATGCCTGCTAATAAGTATCTGGCAGCCGTGTGGAGTACAGGGAAGAAAACATTCATCATCAGCAACAAGTTTCCCCACATTGACCGGATGGAATCCATCCACATCTTTAACAGGATCAATGGCGTTTATTACAGCTTTTTCATCAATCTGTTTCGGCAAAGGAAGCTGTACAAGTATACCATTCACATCACTGTCGTGGTTGAGCTTATCTATCAGCTCAAGCAGTTCACCCTGTGTTGTGCTGCCTGGGAGTATATGCTGGAAAGAGTTCATGCCAACTTCCTCGCACCCTTTCCCCTTCATCCTTACATACACCGCAGAGGCAGCATCATCACCAACAAGTACAACTGCAAGTCCGGGAACTTTACCATAAATTTTATTAAGCTCAACAATCCGCTCTTTTATTTCAGCCCTTATTTCAGAGCT
>DAISJZ010000146.1:0-6367 GCA_036821145.1 Spirochaetota bacterium | reverse complement strand
GAAAAAATGGCTGAACTTGATTTAAGTGAGGATGTAGCAGAAATTTATATAAAAAGGAATGATGAAATAGGCACTCTGGCTAAATCCTTCCAGACACTTATCGGGATTCTCCGTACAACAGTTGTTGAAATAATTAAGGCATCACAGCAGGTTGCAACAGCAACTGATCAGATTGGACAGGATAACCAGAATCTGTCTCAGAGAACCTCTGAACAGGCTTCATCTCTTGAAGAGATTGCTGCTACGATTGAAGAAGCTAATGCTTCAACAAAACAGAATTCAGAGAATGCAATAGAGGCAAATAAATTTGCAGATAATTCACTCTCACTTGCGAAAGACGGCGGTAAAATTGTTGAAGATGCCGTTACATCAATCGGAGAGATAAACGCATCAAGTTCTAAAATTGCTGATATAATAACAATGATAAATGAAATCGCTTTCCAGACCAATCTCCTTGCGCTAAACGCTGCTGTTGAAGCGGCAAGGGCAGGTGAGCAGGGGCGCGGCTTTGCGGTGGTAGCGGGTGAAGTACGTAACCTTGCCCAGAGAGCAGGGAATGCAGCTAAAGAGATTGATGTTCTCATAAAGGATTCTGTCGATAAAATTGAAACAGGTACAGATCTGGTCAATAAAAGCGGAATTGCTTTAAAAGAGATAATTCAGTCCATACAGAAAGTCAATATGCTTGTGTCAGAAATGGCTGCATCAAGTGATGAACAGAGACGCGGGATAGAGCAGATAAATACAGCAATAATGGATCTTGATACAATGACGCAGCAGAACGCTGCTCTTGTTGAGGAGACAGCAGCAGCAAGTGAAGAGATGTCAAGCCAGGCGCAGGAACTTGTATCTATGGTGAAACGATTCAACGTAGGTGAATCGGCAGATAAAATTACTGAGATGGCACCTGTAATAAGGAAAGCATCAGTAAAAAAATCTGTTACCGCAAAAGCTGACGACAAAAAAGTTTCAGTTAAAGAACCGGAAAAGGATAAACCGGCAAAAGATGTTTCTGTTAAGGAGAAATCAAATGATCCCTTTGATGAGGGATATGAAAAATTCTGATAAAGAATAGTATAACTCCGGATAAAAATACAGGTAAAAAATGAATAGAACTATCTTTATTATTATAATAAGCTTTATACTGATCGGGTCTCTTTCAGCTCAGTTATTGGAGAACAGCAGAAACAAAAAAGGTGAGATCATATTAAAAAATCCTTCAATAAGTAATGGGATTCTTTCATTCGTATCTGAAACAGGGGGCTGTACAGATAAAAATTCATTTAAAGTCAGAATTGAAAAGGATAAAAAAATTGGAGGATTTACACATTACAGGCTTACCGTAGAGCGGATCAATCCTGATTACTGCAAAGCATTTTTCCCTGAAGGAATACTTATCAGATTTGATCTGGAAAAAGATCTTGGATTGAAAGGCAATTATACAGTTTCAATTGTAAACAGGATTATTACAGGCAGAAAAGAGTGATTTCGGCTAAATGAAGTTTAAATTATATGATGTTATTATTAGAATCCTCTGACATAAATCAGAGGATTCTTTCTTTTCAGATGATTAAACGAGAGTAACGTTTATTGCTCTCGGGCCTTTTTCGCCTTTTTCTGTATCAAATGTTACTTCAGCACCTTCAGGAAGAGTTTTGAATCCCTGTGCATTAATTCCAGTATGGTGCACGAATATATCCTGCCCATTATCGGATGTTATAAATCCGAACCCTTTCTGATCGTTAAACCATTTTACTTTACCGTGTGCTTGTGCCATTTAAAGACTCCTGAGATGTTATTGGGAAAATTCCCTTTCTGATTACTCTTTTCAATAACTGCTATATATTCTGCCCGGAGAAAAACGAGGAAAGAAATAGAAGAAGAAAAAATATGTAATCGCAATACAACTTATCCAATATCATTGGATAAATGTCAACCTAATAATGCTTTTTATTAAAATAAAAAAAACTCACTGCGATTAACAGCGAGTTTTTTCATTCTGGGTGACCGACGGGGCTCGAACCCGCAACGGCTGGAACCACAATCCAGAGCTCTACCATTGAACTACGGTCACCATGTGTTGATTTAAAAGATTAAAAAAACCTGGCTTTACAGTCAAGTTTTTTCTTCGCGCCCGAGAGGATTCGAACCTCTGGCCCACAACTTAGAAGGCTGTTGCTCTATCCAGCTGAGCTACGGGCGCAGTTTAAAAATTTCGGGGCGAGAGGATTCGAACCTCCGATCTCATGGTCCCAAACCACGCGCTCTACCGGACTGAGCCACGCCCCGTTAGGACGGATGACAACTTAATATATGGTTGGAATGTGTCAATATTTTTTCAGAATGATAAAAAGTTTATTGAACAAAACTGTGCCAATAAGAGATGAATAATGAGATAAATTGTTAAAAAAGAGTGCAAAATAATATTTGATGATTAAGAATCATAATAATTATGTATTTGTCTATGGGACCTTGAGAAAAGGGGGTATGTATTCATCTCTTCTACATGGATCTGAATACATAGGGAATGATTTGATTCCCCGATTCGTAATGCGCGATCTCGGGGAGTACCCGATGATTTTTGAAAGCGATAATCCGGAATCATTAATTGTAATTGAAATATATAAAATAAATCATCATACACTGCAACAGCTTGACAATCTTGAGGAGTACATCGAAGGTGATGAGAACTCGTTATATCTCCGTAAAACTGTTTCAGCAGTTTCCGGCAGAAAGGGTTATATTTATTATGGCAAAGATGAAAGAAAATATCTATCTTATGATATAATCCCCGGCGGGGACTGGATAAAAAGAAATTTTAAAACAGGAGTTATTGATGAACCAGGTACCTGTAATTGACAGAAAGAAGTGCACCCTGTGCGGTAAATGTGTGGCAATCTGTCCCAAAGAGGTTCTTTATATCGAAAATAAAGAAGTTAAGCTTAATGATAATGAATGCATGCTCTGCTCCCACTGCTATGATGTATGTAAATTTAATGCTGTCAGTTTTGGTGATACACTTAAAAATGTTAAATTCAACACATTCAAATATAAAGAAAAAATTTTTGATTCAAAAGAGATCTCTCCGGCACAGCTTGTGAATATTTTCAGATCACGCAGAAGTATAAGGCGTTTTAAAGAGGAGGAGATTAACGATGATGTGGTGCGTGACCTCGTAGAGTTTGCAGTAACAGCCCCCTCCGGCAGCAACTGTCAGGAGTGGGAGTTTACAGTAATTAATGGAAGGGAAAAAGTCTGGGAGTTTGCCACACGCATAAGAGAATTTTTCGTAAAAATAAATAAACTTGCTGCTAACCCTTTAATCAGGTATCTCTCTGTTCCATTCATGGGTAAAGCTCTGCTTAATTATTATAGAGATCACTATGAAACAGTGAAAATGGCAATTGAAGAATCAGAAAAGGGGAGAGATCTTCTGTTCCATGGTGCTCCCTGTGTCATCCTTGTACACAGTCCCATGGATGGAAGTACACCTGTTGAGGATGGAACTTATGCTGCATATAATATCTGTATGCTGGCGCACTATATGAATCTCGGAACATGTCTTATCGGTTTCGCAGTGGAGGCTCTTAACAGAAGCCCGGAGATTAAAGAGGAGCTTGATATATTCGGGAGCAACAGGATTCACGCTGTAATTGCCCTGGGAAAACCCTCAGTTAAGTTTCTTAAGCATTCACTTAGGATGGATTATTCAGTTGAATTCTGCTGATGATCCAGTTCCTCAACTGAAAGGCTTCGCCCTTCATTGATAAAAATTGAATTAAGGACAAAATCCTGGCAGAGCCTGAAAGGTGCAAAACTGCCGCTGGATCTCATTCTCAGTATGGCTCCGTACCAGCTGATAAGGAGGAATTCCGCAATATCATTTTTATTGAGATGACTGTAAATTTCTCCATTTTTCTGTCCGATTTCAAAAGCCTCTTCAAAAACGGATTTGATAGTGGTGTATGCTTTGTCTACAGCTGTTTTTATGTCAGTACTTACAACTGAAAGTTCAACGCTGAAAGCGCCCAGTATACTTTCTACTCCTTCAATACCGTAGTTTTCATAAATCTGTTTAAAATAATGATAAACATTAACAAAACGTTCGCGAACTTTACGCTCATTATCAAAAAGCATTAAACGGAGAAGTTTTTCAGTTTTAAATGCATAATAGTTTATCAGTTCAACACCGAACTGCTCCTTGCTGGGGAAATAATTATAAAAAGAGCCTTTGGACATTCCGGCAGTATCGGTAATTTCCTTAACTCCGAGACTGTTAAATCCTTTCTGATTTATCAGGGGAATACATTTTTCAAAAATCTGTTTCTTTACTTCTTTCTTATCAATCATAAACTCTCTAAAATCATTCAAGTCTGAATTCGTTTTAATATTATATCACAGCAGCGACAAAAGAGTCAATTATATTAAATACACTTTTTATTATATTTCTCTGAATTCAAGTTTCATGAAATAATTTGGCCCTGACGTTACCACAAAGTTTATTATAAATTACCACCGGCTTTTCTAATTATTACTACAAAAATGTACAATAATGAACTATTGATATATTTCTTCACTTAAGTATTATTTATTTAAATCAGAATTTATTCCTTAACTTTTTTCAGGGAGGAAATGCTCTGTTACCCCCGACGCTGAAGGAGCCGGAGGTATATAATTCATTACTTTGTTCTGAAAGTTTTTTCAGGAATTATTACTGTATTTAAATATAGATAACGGCCAGCCGGCAGTTCAAAATCATAAAAAACAGAATCTTTATTATTTACATACAAGGGGGGACCAATGAATTTTTCAGAACTCTATAAGAGTAAACTTGTCACTGCAGACGAGGTAATGAGTAATGTAAAGTCGGGAGATATCGTTGATTACGGTTTTTTTAACGGTAAACCTGTTGCATGTGATCAGGCTCTGGCAAAAAGAGCAGGAGAACTTGAAAATGTCAGTGTTTATTCAGCTGTTACTCTGCCTCCGGTTCCTGAGGTTGCAAAGTATCCGGGAAGCTTTATTTACATTGACTGGCAGTGGAGCAAACTTACGAGAATGCTGGACAAAGGATTTAACAGTGCGTATTACTCACCTATACTTTATCACAACGCACCCTCAATTTATCAGTACTTCGAATCTGATCCTTCCCTGAGATCATACTACTATGATGATCATGAAAGACGGAATGATGTTAACTGGTTCGGCATAACCAGGGTAGGTTCAATGGATGAAAACGGCTATTTTAATCTCGGGCCGCAAAACTCAGAGACCCTTGCAAAACTTAAAAGCAGTAAAAAGGTTGTAGTTGAAGTTGTAAAAAATATGCCTAACTGTGTGGGCGGCAGTAATGAAGCTATTCATATCTCAGAAGTGGATTTTATAGTTGAGGCTCCGGAAGATCATGCCTGTTTTGAAATGGTATCACCCGAACCTGGTGAAACCGATATGAAAATCGCTGAAAATATCATTAAATTTATTCATGACGGCTGCTGTATTCAGCTTGGAATAGGGGCAATTCCTAACCAGGTGGGGAGGATGATCGCAAAATCAGATCTGAAAAATCTCGGGGGCCATACGGAGATGCTTGTAGATGCATATGTTGACATGGTTGAAGCAGGTAAAATGAACGGTTCCAGGAAGGAGATCGATAAAGGGAGAGTCGCATATACATTCGCAATAGGGAGCAAACGGATGTATGATCATGTCCATAATAACCCGGTATATGCGTCATACCCGGTGGATTATACAAATGATCCGAGAAATATCAGCAAGCTGAGTAATATGATAAGTATATGCAACGCTGTACAGGTGGACATTTTTTCACAGGTTAATGCTGAGAGTTTTGAGGGGAGCCAGATCTCCGGTAATGGCGGTATGTGGGACTTTGTTCTTGGAGCACAGTGGTCACCGGGCGGAAAAAGTTTTATCTGCCTCCCTTCTACATATAAGGATAAAGACGGAAAGCTTCAATCACGGATTATACCTGCATTACAGCCGGGAACAATAACAACCATTCCCCGGCAGATGGTTGAGTATATTGTAACTGAATATGGCGCATTTAAAATGACAGGTCTCCCCACATGGACAAGAACTGAAAAGATGATAAATCTTGCTCATCCTGATTTCAGGGAGGAGCTGATTAAAAATGCGGACAAACTTAAAGTCTGGCGCAGATCAAATAAGAAGACGGCCTAAAGAAAATATAAACTTAAAACTTTATGCAGCTCCGGTCATCAGGCCGGAGCTGTTTTATTTATATTTGCTATTAAACCTGTATTGATTATTAAAATAAGTGATATATTATAGCTTGACATTATTAAAATCATAAATATATTAAATTTTAATCAGTAATTATTCATAAAAG
>DAISJZ010000145.1:0-6404 GCA_036821145.1 Spirochaetota bacterium | reverse complement strand
ATTTTTTTTAATATGTGCCATATCCAGGGGACAGTAATTGCTCCTCCCGGTTTATATATAAGCTCCTGTAACAGGGAGCTTTTTTTTATTCCAGAAAATAGGATTAAAGCTGAAGAGTCTCAGAAAATAATTCAGGGAGGTGTAATATAAAGTAAATATTGACTTTCCTTTTTTGATGTATAAATTATAATATATCAGAGGGAGAAAATATATGCCGAAATGGGAATGGGATAAGCGCCTTGAAACAGGGATTGAAGAGATTGATGATCAGCACAGGGAGCTGTTCAGCCGCATAGATAAGCTTGAACTTGCGATGTATTCAGGCAAAGGCGCAGCGGAACTTAAGCAGCTTGTGGAATTTCTTTTATCATATGTTGATGAGCATTTCAACGCGGAGGAGAGGATTATGCTTGATGCCGGTTATCCCGGTTTCGCGAAACATGCTCATCAGCATAATGAATTCAGGATGTTTTTTAATGATTTAATGAGCAGCTGTAAAGACAGGGGGCCTGATTCATACCTCGCTATTAATGTTGATAAAAAACTCAGGGCATGGTGGGAGAATCATATTCTTAAGATGGACATGGATTTTGTCCCCTCTGTTAAAAAAGGATGATTCATGCCGGACAGAAAGAATCCTCATTTTAAAAATCAATTATAAACCTGGTCCCTTCGCTCCGCTCCATCCTGATTGTTCCTTTAATCTGTTTAACCAGTGTGTTTATAAGCTGAAGCCCGAAACTTGATGAGCTGCTGAAATCTATCTCTTCAGGCATGCCGCTGCCGTTATCTCCTATTACAATGGTGTGCCGGCTGTCAATGGATGATGCAATAATTGTGATTACGCCGCTTTCTCTCCCTGTGAAGGCGTACTTCATTATGTTTGTAATAATTTCATTGATAATAATACCAAGCGCGAAGAGTGTTTCCGTATCAATTACAAAATCATCAATCATGTTTTCTATTTTTACAATATCCCTGTTGCTGAAATTACTGATGATCTCAGCAACAAGAACAGGGAGGTATTCATTTACCGGGAGTTCCTGGAATCCGTCAGAGCGGTACAGTTTATCGTAAAGAAGCATCATGCTCTCAATGCGTCTCTGCGCGTCATTAAGCGCGGCTATGGCAGCAGCATCGGTAAGCGTTTCAGCCTGGAGATAGAGGAGCCCTTTTATGTTGCTCATATTGTTCTTAATGCGGTGATGTACCTCTTTCAGTATCAGCTCTTTCTCTGCCAGCAGTGTTTTAATCTTCTCCTCTGACTGTTTTCGTTCTGTTATATCATGAGTAATGATCAGGATGTGCGGTACTCCCTGCAGCCTGATCTTTTTTGCGGAAATAATAACGTTTATTTTCTTCCCATTCTTATTATTCATTACAGCTTCATAGTCCCGGCAGAAACCTCTTAAATCGAGTTTGCCGGTTATATTAGTCCGGTCATCAAGACTTGACCATATATTCAGCTCTATACTTGTTTTTCCTATGGCTTCATCCGCTGTGAACCCGAAAAGAGATGTGAATCCTTCATTGACATTAACGATAATCCTGTCGTCATAGCGGCTGATAACAGTGGCATCAGGGCTTGAATAGAAAATATGCTCGAAACTCTCCTTCTCATTTTGTATCTCCCTGTTCAGCCTCTGGTTAACCATAATAACAAAGCCGAATGTCCATAATATCCCTGCTATTATGGAAAAAAGAAATGCACCTAATGACATTATTCCCGGTTCGAATATAGGTTCAATATAGCCGGATGTTAGTGCCGTCATTACACGGAACAGGAAAAAGGAACCGAAAATCAGGAAAGCAGCTGCTGTAAAATTAGCCGAGATTTTTATAGAAGCTATCCTGTTAAAAAAGAGATTGAACGCAATGAGGAATATGAATATTAATGAAGCTGAATAGAGTATAACAACCCGCAGATTATCATCTCTTCTGATGAAAATTACATGCCATGTAAGAAGAAGAAATATGGAAAATACCGTTATTATAATCTTCCAATCCTCTTTCCTGTTGATAAAACGCATTGTTCCTGCATAAAGAAGAATAAAGCCGATAAGGAAATTCATATTAGCGAAAAATATAGATATATTCTCTACAGCTTTTATATCCCGAAAAAGGAGCAGTACAGATCCTGAAGCAAGCATGAGACACCCGCCGGCCCACCATCCCAGCCCCCTGTAGGTTTTATTAAGAATAAATTGAAGGATTAAGCAGATTGTCAGAAGGCTGTATGTTATCCCTGTCAATATCGCCACTGTACGCAGATCAATGATCATATCCCCTCTTTAAAACGGGTTGAATTAGAGAATTTATAAGTAAACCTTAAGATTAATAATAATAGAAAGTCAGCGAAAAAAGTATAATTCCGGTGCAGATTAATTGCAAATCCCTTTTTTTTAAAAAATACACCCGCAGAGGTTTACCTGTGAGGGGGATATAATGTTCTGCAGCAAATGATTTTTTTCTGTTTTTTGGATATATAAATGCATAAATTAATATATGTTATAGATGGTTTTTATGAAGAACTAATTCAATCGTTAGCTGCTATAGTACGTCAGATTGTCATTTAATATGCAGCTATAATTGAAACAGTGAGAAAAAATGAACCTTACAAAAAAGACATTTCTGATAATGTTCGGGCTTCTGTTCTTCTCTTCATTATTTATCATGGGAGCGATGCAGTTCTTTATCTCCTATAGTCTTAAAGCTCCTGCCCGGAGTGAATTAATCAGCGGAGTATGGATTGCAGTTGCCGCGTCAGTTATTACCGCAGTTTTCGGCACTGTAACCGGCATCTATCTTTTTTTTATACGTAAGAGAGTGATAGGCAACATAAACTTCCTTACAAAAAGAGCGGATGAAATAGGGGAGACATGCGACTTCTCTTCCCGCCTCCCTGTAAAAACAGATGATGAAATATCACAGCTTGCATGGAGCTTTAACGCCCTCCTTGACAGGATGGCTGAGTCAAACTACACCCTGGAGAAGAATGCTGAGGAGAGCAGCAGTAAACTTGAGAGAAGTATTAAAGACCATCAGTTTGAACTTATGACCATGAAACAGGTGCTTATCCTTATGGAGGAGGTCTTCGAACATTCGCTTGAGGGAGTGATTATAACAGACAGCAGTATGGTGATAAAAAAAGTAAATCCCGCATTTTCAAAAATCACAGGTTATGCGGAACATGAAGCTCTTGGTAAAACAACTGATATTTTAAAATCGGATTATCACAATGATCATTTCTATGCATCCATGCAGGAGACAGTTGCCAGGGATGGTCACTGGGCAGGGGAGGTATGGCACCGCCATAAAGACGGGAACGCTTTCCCCGAATGGTTTTCCATCAGCGCGATAAAAAGCTCTGAGGGTGAAATTACAAATTATATAGCAATATTTCATGACATCAGCGATATAAAGAGGCAGGAGGAGCTTATCAGGTATCACGCTCTGCATGATACTCTGACAGACCTGCCGAATATATTTCTTTTAAAGAACAGGATTGAGCAGGCTATACTCCATTCAAAAAGGGACAAAACACGTTTCGGCGTGATGTTCCTTGACCTTGATAATTTCAAAAAGATAAATGAGAGCCTGGGCCTCGCAATCGGGGATATGCTTTTGAAAGCTGCCGCTGAACGCATACGGAATATGGCAAGAAATGTTGACACCGTGGCCCGGCATGGAGGCGATGAGTTTATTCTTCTTGTTGAAAGCATTTATGACGAGAAACCTCTCATTACCCTTGCCCAGAGGATTCTCGTGGCATTTAAGGAACCATTTAAAATTATTGATAAAGCGTTTCATATAGGGATAAGTATGGGAATTGCCCTGTTCCCTGAAGATGGTGAGGACTTTGATAATCTTCTGAGAAACGCGGATACTGCTATGTACAGATCAAAGGAGATTGGGAAAGAGACATTCTCCATGTACACTGAATCTCTGAATGACCGTGTTACCCGTAAGCTGACACTTGAGAATGAACTGAGAAGTGCCCTTGAGGAGAAAGATTTTGAGGTATATTACCAGCCGCAGATGGATATTAAAACAGGCCGGATCACCGGTGTTGAGGGCCTGGCAAGGTGGAACAATTCTCATGGAGTGATTATGCCCCCTGACGGATTCATCCCCTTCTCTGAAGAGGCGGGGCTTATATTCGAGATAGACAGAATTGTTATGGAGAAGGCACTGTCTGAAATCGGGGGGCTTATTGACAGCGGTTTATTTCCGCTGAAGCTTTCATTAAACTGTTCGGCAAAGGTCCTTCACCTGAAAAGGCTTCCGAATATAATAAGTGGTTACCTCACCAAGTTTAATTTCCCCCCTGAATTGTTTGAACTTGAAATTACAGAGAGCTCAATTATGAAAAATTATAAGGATAACCTTGAAATTATTTATAAGCTGAGGGATGCGGGGATATCAATCTCTCTTGATGATTTCGGAACAGGCTATTCCTCACTTGCACAGCTTAAAAATCTCCCCGTGGATTCACTGAAAATTGACCGTAGTTTTCTCGAGGATGTATGCAGCAATAAAAGTGATGCCCACATTATAGAAGCTGTAATATCTCTCTCTCAGAAATTCGGTATTAAAGTCATAGCTGAGGGTGTTGAAACCGGGGAGCAGCTGCAGTTTCTGAAAAACGCCGGGTGTGATGTAGTTCAGGGTTATTATCTTAGCAAGCCCGTCCCTTTCAATGAACTTAAAACATTTTTAGGTGTAGGGTAGTACTTAATCCTGTTCCAGCGCATTATCAAGGTCGCCGTATGAAAGAAACAGCTCAATTTTCTGTTTTAACCAGATTTTTTAGCACCATTAGCATGATAAATCTTCACAGCAGAATAAGCCTGTATCGTGAAAACTGCATGAAAATAATTGTTAAATAAAAGTAGACATGCAGGCGGGAAACAGTTATATTAAAAAATGGTGCCGGGTTATGGAATTCAGTTATAAAGATGCAGGAATTGCAATTATTATATATGTCCACGGGATGCTGGATCTTCAGAGATCGGCTAAAATTGACAGCGGGCTGGAGCAGCTTATATCTTCAGGGCCGGGACGGGATTTTATTTTTAATCTCAAAGATATGGAATACAGCAGCAGCGCGGGCCATGGAATTTTTATAAATATCCTGGGGATTCTTAATAAGTCCGGGAGAAGACTTGTATTCTGTAACCTGAATGAACAGGTGAGAAGAGTATTTGAGATTGTCGAGCTGGATGAACTTTTTGCTATATTTGATTCCGAAGAGGAGGCATTGGATTATCTGGAAAGTTCAAAAGAGATCTGAACCCCATCTGCGGAAAGTTAAATGGCATCCTCCTTTGTAAAATCGAGTTCACCATCATTGTGTTCAACCAGCCTGATCCAGGTTTCCACCCTTTCACAGCCGTAAATTCTTTTCCATTCCTCCACGATCATGTCAACAGGGACATCATGGTAAACTCCATGAAAGGCTGTGTACTCCATGAACTTCTTCTGCTCACCGTTAAATTCGTGAAAGATTGAATCATTGCTGCCGTCAAATTCAAGCGGGGGAACTTTATGCAGCAGGCAGAGTTCCGCGTTAAATGCAGGTGTGGCTTTTACCCATTTGCCATCGATCCATAGTTCGCTGAAGCCGTGATATGCTATGACATCCGTTCCTAAGTAAGCAAGGAACTGTTTTGTTGAGAGGTGGTTCCTTACAGATGCAAAACCTATACGTGCCGGAATCCCCGAAGCCCTTGCAACAGCGCAGAGAAGCGCGGCCTTGGGGATGCAGAAGCCTGTTCCGCTTTTAATTATATTACTCGCAAGGTAGTGTTCAGCTTTGTAGAACGGAAGGTAAGGGTTATATTTTATATCATCGCGGACGCGGAGGTACAGCTTCACAGCCTTTTCCCTTGCGCTTAAATCTTCACCACCAAGTATTTCAGAAGCATACTCTATGACAACAGGATTATCGCTATTAATAATAGAGCCCGGTTTAAGGCAGTCTTCAATACTGTCCGCGTTTAACATGCTGCACCTCGTTTATCAGGCTATCAGTATATGGTTAACAGAGCGATGTCAAGGATATAATTCACGGGTAATTCAGCCGTATTGCTGAAAAAATTTCCGTTGATTGTAACTATATCCATTTTTTATGTTAAATTATAACATAAGACATTAATAATTCCTAAAAGAATTATAAGGATAAAAAACTCTATAAATTAATTATGTATAAAATTATTATAATCATAAAATTTTGTCATTCCGGTTTTGCATCTTCAGTTCGTGCAAATACCGGAATCTCATAGATTAATATTATGAGATACCGGCATTTTACCCCAAGGGTACTTCTTCGCTATGCTCAGGGCGCGCACGCTACAGCCGGTATGACAGAGAATTATACTAATAGCTTTGCACTAATAACTATG
>DAISJZ010000144.1:0-6411 GCA_036821145.1 Spirochaetota bacterium | reverse complement strand
AATTTATTGTTAAAAGTTACTATTTGAGTCATAAACAGATTGCTTCACTCCCTGGTGGTCGTTCGCAATGACATGATTTAAACCATTCGTTAAGTGCTATAGTATACCAAACGGAGATGTTTAAATTGGAAGAAATAGTATCAACACTAATATCAAATAAACTCTACCTCATAGGAGCAGCCTTAATTGTTGCTGTGATTATATACGCGCTCCTTAAAAAGATTATCAAGCTCATGGTAATCATTTTAATTGCTGCAGCTATTTATATTGCTGTGGTACACCATAGCGGCGGGAAACTTCCGGAAAAACTTGAACAGATAAAGAATAATGAGTTAAACGGAACAGGTGAGATAAAAAAAATAAAAGAAAATCTGACTCATACAATAATAAATAACATTACAGGTCAATCAAGCTCCTCTTCATCTGAGAAGAGATAAAAATCGCATTTATCAATGATTGTTGTTTTGTCTTCAGTTATCTCTGTAATAACTATCCTGTAATCACCGGGTTCAAATTCTTTTATTGTGCCGTAAACCATCCTCTTCATCTCATCTATATAATCGGGCATGGAAATAATATCAACCCAGCCCAGTTCCTTTTTCATTATAATAATGCCGAGTTTAGTTTTTTTTACCGGAGCAGAACTGAATTTATAAACCCATTTTATCTCATCAGAGACATTAAACTCAAGACGTTCCTGTTTTATCCTGTATGCTTTATCGAGAGGGGTCTGGAATGCGAATTCACCCTTGATTTTCCCGCATGCGAGGGGTATCAGAAGTGAAAGTATTATAAAAGAGGAAAATCTTTTCATTATTTAATCACTCGACCTTATACTGGTCTCTATCCAGTTCAATAACTTTTCCCTTTCTCCCGCTGTTTCTGCCGGACTTATCCTTCTGCATCTCCTCAAATTTTTTACCGAGTTCGCCGGAAGTGCGCCCGAGCTGAAAGATAAGTTTGAGAATACTCCATACCATGAACCCAATAATTAAAAAAACAAAAATACCTAATAACCTTAAAATCATTTTATTCTCCGGAAACGGGAGGTATCTTGTCCCGCGTTATTATAACTTTAATCGTTTCAGGTTTAACAGATAAAACTCCATCCTGTTCTGAAACTCCGTTTCTGACATGAACTACCGCTTCTTTTTCATATCGCCCGTCTATTGCAGCTTCATTACTCATAACAGGAATTTCGGAGGCATCAATATATGCAGTCAACCCGAGGGATTCAACACTTCTGTTCTGTGTCAGAATTACATTAACACTTACCCTGTCAACGGCAGTTTTATAAAAAAATCCCTTTACCCTGTTTTTTACAACAACAGGGATTTCAACTGATGCCGTATCTGAAACAGGGATCAGAGGAACAGTAACATCGGCCTCTGATATACTGTAGTCAATCTCGTTTTCATTAATTTTTTCAAGCTTAACCGGAGTTTTAAAAGTGGCACTCCTGTTATTTAAAAATATATACTCAGTGCTGATTACGTCAATATCAGCAATCAGGCTGGCAGACCCTGCGATCCTTACATACTCAGGATTCACCTTAACTTTACCGAGGATATAACCTTTATCAGGGTCACCGCTGTACCGCGGTTTAATCAGAATATTTCTGAAGATTTTTTTCTCGATAAAAAGTTTCACCTCGTCCGGGTTTACTGTTATTTCAAGTTCCTCCGGGATTTCTGTTTTCTCAACCTTTACCCGGTAAGAGTTTAACTCATCCACCCTGGCAGTTGAAAGATCAATAAAAACCTTTATATTCTTTGAGTTAACATTTTTCAGATCATCTTTACGCCCGGTGATTCGCACTATGACATATTTATCCGAAAGGCGTGAAACAGTAAGAGTCTGATCCAGATTCTTATAAGTCAGAGGAACTTTAAATTTAACGTCTCCGCTTTCAGAACTGGTCAGATATCCCCAGAGAATTACCGCCAGTATAATACTGACAATCTTGGGAATAATATTTTTCCTGGCGACCCAGCCCCTGATGCTCTCATAATTTAATTTCATTTATATATTATAAGTCTCCTCATAAGCTGTTTTGGGATTCATGAAAAACAGTATCATATTTTTCAGGTCACTGTTTTTTATCCCGGGGATAAGTTTACCGTTAACCATAATAGATATCTCCCCCCTCTCCTCTGATGTTACAATAACAAGGGCATCTGTATCCTCTGCAATACCAAGCCCTGCACGGTGCCTGGCACCATGATGCTTCTGGATCTGCTTTGAATCACTTAGCGGCAGATAGCAGGCGGCTCCTGCAATTCTCCCCTCCTGAATTATAAGTGCTCCGTCATGCAGCGGTGTAAGAGGGAAAAATATTGTCCGGATAAGCTCCTCTGAGATACCGGAATCAACTTCAACTCCTGATTCAACAAAACTTTTCAGCCCGGTATTTCTCTCAATAACAATAAGGGAGCCAACTTTCTCCTCTGCCATTGCGAAAACAGCATTAACAAGCTCATCCAGCTGAAATGATTCTTTTACTGTATCATTAACCAGCCAGCTCTTCTGACCGAACCTTGTGATAAGTCTCCTCAGTTCAGGCTGGAATAAAATAATAACAGTAATTACGAGGTATGAAGTAATATTCTTTATAAGCCAGCTCAGAGTTTCGAGCCTGAGAAGTCCCGAAATTACTGCCACAATAAAAATTACTATTACACCCTTAATGAGCTGAATAGCTTTGGTATTAAGCAGAAAATTATATGACCAGTAGAAAATATAGGCGACAATAAGTATATCAACCACGTTTCTGAAGTAATCCCAGAAAGAGGCGCTCATGTTAAATATGTTCGCAAACAGATGTTCCATCTAATCCGCCCGGATCTTTTTCAAAAAATCTATACTCTCCAATGCAAGCCTGTGGGCTTTAACATCGTGAACCCTGATAATATCAGCCCCGTTCAGAACAGCTGCTGAATTAAGCGCAATTGTAGCAGGGAGCCGGTCTTCATCCTTTTCATAAAGTTTCCCTATTAGTGATTTTCTCGAAAGCCCCACGAGCACGGGAAAACCTGTTTCAGTTAACCTGGAGAGTTCATTAATAATTATATAATTCTGTTCAAGGCTTTTGCCGAAACCAATCCCGGGATCTATAATTATTTTATCCCTGCCGACTCCTTTATTACACGCATTTTCAGCATTACCCGTCAAAAAATCAAGAATATCTTTTATAAGATCGTCATAATCTGTATTATTCTGCATATCACGCGGAATCCCTTTAATATGGGATATCACAAGAGCTGTATTATTTTCAGCAGCCACTTCAATTATCTGCGGATCAAAAGTGAGGCCGCTGATATCATTGATAATTGAAGCCCCTGCTGAAACAGCTGCCCGGGCAACTTCCGATTTTGTCGTATCAATGGAAATTACAACCGGTATCTCCCTGCAAATCATTTCTATAACAGGGCATACCCTGTCAATTTCCTCCGCTGCACTGACCTGGAGAGCTCCCGGCCTTGTGGACTCCCCTCCCACATCAATAATATCCGCTCCTTCATTATACATATCAACAGCGTGTTTCAGGGCAATCTCCTTTGATGAATATCTCCCTCCGTCGTAAAACGAATCGGGAGTGACATTCAGAATCCCCATTATTCCGGTTCTCTTAATGTTATTCATCAGAAAAGCACCGCAGCAGAGACTGTATTATTATATCCGTAATCTATTCTGTCAAAATTAAGAGCGTAGGAGATTTCCACTCCCGGCATTTTAAGAGTCACGCCTGTTGAAAAATATCCGTCACAAAGTCCGGCACTGAGTATCATATACCTGTTCAGGTCAAACTCCACGCCGACACCGTATTGAAAGTTTGACTGCTCCAGTTTCCTTGAACCGCTGAAAGCCACCCTGACACCGGCATCTGAAATCAAAGCTGCCCCGATTTTTATCTGCGGCATAAAGAAATCATACTTCTCTTCAGAGTACTCTTTTTTTTCAGGAGTAAGAAAACCGCCGGCATCTCTCACCATAATCCCCATTTTCAGAAAAGGGAGGAGAAATATCTGGGCCCCCACATCAGAACCGGCTCCATAATATGTATACTCACCGATGCTTTCGTAATACCCCTTTAAAGTTACACCGAAGGAGACAATATTCCATGGTATCGAGTATGAAAGAAAACCTGCTGAACCGGTATAACGTTCTTTACCGGTTAGAGTCCCGGACTCATCTCTTGTTTCAATATCTCCGGAGGTAATTGAAAAAAATCCTGCACCGATAACCCCTTTAAAAGCATTGAAGGCCAGCCCCGCAAATCCCGCATCCCTTTCTATGTCAAGACTTGTATATGAAACCCCTATATTAAGAAAAAGCGCATCATATGTTTCATCAGAGAAGCTGAGAAGATCTTCATCAGTAATGTCATCGATATCACCGGTTTTTGCCTTTTCACGGATCTGCGCCTCGGTAAGTTTATTTCTCCCTTTCAGTTCGCTGAGCCCCGCAGGATTCCAGTAAACAGCAAATACATCATCTGCCAGTACTTCCCCTGTCATTCCGGCAGCAGTATACCTTGCCCCGGCCCAGCCGCCGCGCGTATATGAACCACGGCTCCCTGCATTCTCCGCGTAAACAAAAACCGTTGAAGTTAATAATATAAAAACTGCTGTTATATTTATAAAAAGTTTTCCCATTATTTACCCTGTCAGTAATTCACAAGTATCCGTATAGTCTTTCTGCCGTATTCATTATCATTTTCAGCCACAACTTTTATAATATACATACCCGGCTTAACATAGCGCCCGGAATCATTTCTTCCGTTCCAGTAGACAGGGAACTGTGAGCCGGTTCTTTTAGTAACAAGATCACCATTGATATCGAATATCTCAATTTTAATATTATACCCTGCCAGGACCACTGAGGGTTCTCCTATTATGATCCTCTGATGTTTCTTAGGGTTAAAGGGTACCGGATATGCTGCAATTTTATCCATTTCAACGGCAAAGAGTGTATTGCAGACTGAAATCAGCAGAAGAACAATCATAAGCTTCAGTTTCATACGTACACCCCCGTAGTTTTAAGAGAGATTGAAGTTATTATTATAGGTTTTTAAAGCCTGACGGTCAACTACTATTCAATTATGAAGTTAAAATAAAAAGGGCTGCCCTGACGGACAGCCCCCATGATATGAATATTTCAATGAATCTTATTTTTTCAGGAATGTGTACTGATAAACCATGTGGTCATCATAAGTTTTATTGAGAATACCAACAACGTCCTCAACAAATACAAGCTCTTCATTTGTAGGAATCATGAAAACCTTGATCTTGGAAGCCGGTGTAGAGATAAGAGTCTCACCATGCTTTGCTCTTGTGCCGAGGTTTTTAGCCTTGTCGATTTCGATTCCGAGGCAATCGAGTCCTTCAAGAACTTTCTGCCTGATATCGCCGGCATTTTCACCAACACCTGCTGTAAAAGCTACTGCATCCACATGACCGAGAGCTGCAGCATAAGAACCGAGAATCTTTCTCAGTTTATAGCACTCCATGTCAACTGCGAGCTGGCATTTTTTGTCACCTGTTTCAGCATTCTGAAGGATGTCCCTTCTGTCTGTGTACTGCCCGGTAATACCGAGGAGACCTGATTTTTTATTGAGAAGAGTATCCATCTCTTTCGGGCCTATGCCGAGTTCATTCTGCATAAACATAGGGATTGCAGGGTCAATATCCCCGGATCTTGTTCCCATGATTGCGCCTTCAAGTGGTGTGAGACCCATAGATGTATCTACACTCACTCCGCCTTTAATTGCTGTACATGATACACCATTACCGATATGCATTGTTATGATATTGCAGTCTTTTGCCGGTTTTCCGAGAAGATCAGCAACCCTTTTAGAAACATAGAGGTGACTTGTTCCGTGAAAGCCGTATCTCCTTACAGCAAACTTCTCATACCACTCATAAGGAACTGGATACATATAAGCGTGAGAAGGCATTGTCTGATGGAAAGCTGTGTCAAAAATAGCAACCTGCGGACAGCCGGGAAGAGCTTCGATAGCTGCTTCTATACCGATAAGGTTTGCAGGGTTGTGAAGAGGCGCAAGATGTGATACATCTTTAATTGCAGCGATAACTTTGTCATTGATAAGAACACTGTGATTGAATTTTTCTCCACCGTGAACAACCCTGTGACCAACAGCTGAAATCTCTTTCATGTCAGCTATAACTGCACCTTCGCCCTTAACGAGAGCATCAAGAACGAGCATGATACCGACTTTGTGATCCGGAATTGAAGTTTCGTTTTTGATTTCCTTGTCTTTTGCGGGGACTTCATGCTTGATAAAAGACCCTTCGATACCGATCCTTTCCACGATACCTACAGCGACAACTTCCTTCTTTTCCCAGTCAAAAAGCTGGTATTTCAAAGAAGAGCTTCCGCAATTTAAAGCTA
>DAISJZ010000143.1:0-6478 GCA_036821145.1 Spirochaetota bacterium | reverse complement strand
TTGATGATTGCCGCTGACTGCCTGAACTGGTTCTGCATATTCTGGCTGTTCTCCTGCTGGCTGCGGCTCAAAAACCCTGTAATTGAATCGAGTCTCTGCTGCAATTCCACCCTGCTCCTGTGGCCTGATTCAGACAGCTCCTGCTTCATGGAGTTAATAAGCGCCAGCATCATTTCATTATTTGCAGCAGCACCTTCAAGCTTCTTCATCTTCTGAAAAGTCATAACTGAAAAAACTATAAGGGGAATTATAAGCAGAGTAACAAGAGCAAAAGTGTATGCAAAAACCGGATTATCCATAAAACCTCTCAAAAATACTAAATAAATGTTACCCGTTTACATCAAAAGTCAATATTTTTCTCAAAAAAAACGACTAATTTGAAAAAAAAGCCTAAATGGGCTTTTATTAATTTGACATTTTTTTAATTATTTCTATCTTATTCATATAAATCTTACTGATGAAGGAGAACAATATGCTGACAAGAAAAATTGTTATAGCATTTATATCTGTTTTCACAGCTTTCCTGATTATCTCATGCGGCGGCGGTGGCGGCGGCGGTGAAATATCCGGTGAAGGCGGGCCTGAAATTTCACCTGATAATATATCTGAAGCCGTAATCGATTCAGCAGGTGTAACAGCATCTTTGACAACAAATGTTGCTGACAGTGTTACAAATGAAAAACTGACCGGAACAACATCTGCATCCGGAGAGGTAGTTATTGAGCCTGAAGTTAATACAACCATTGAGGGCGATATTGACACAGGAGCCGATCTTGGCACAACTACAGCAGCCGGGGAAACTGATAATGCGGGAGAGGATACAACAGGTTCAATCACAAACACAACTGATAATCCGACTGTAACTGAAGACATAGCGGTAATACTTGCCGGCGGTACTGATATTGTATCAGAAGGCACATCTGACACAGAGGAAAACTCTGCTGAAGATGAAACTTCCGGCACCGGTGCTTCCACCTCTACAGAAGAAACAGGATCCGGTTCTGACACAGGAACATCAGATTCAGACAGTACCTCAACTGCTGCTACAGAAGAAACAGTAACGGACGACGATGCGGCAGTTATAGCCGGTACAGTCGATTCAGGGGCAGGTGAAACTGCTGAAACCCTGGAAAATGATGAAGCAGTTGACCAGGGGAATCTTTCATATACCATTGATTCATCTTACGGCAAATGGTATGAAGTTGCTGAATCACAACTTATACCGGGGAACACAGCAAAGGATATTAAAGCCCGGATCGCACAGCTCAGGGCGCAGATTAAAGATATCAGAAATGATTTCAAAAAGGGTAAAAATAAACGTGATGACGCTGTTGCAGAGATAAAAGCGATTAGAAAGCAAATTGCTGATCTAAGAGCATCTATCGGAAACGGAGGAAGTACAACAGGCGGTATTGTAACATACTGGGCAAAACAGAACCTTTACATGAATATTAAAGGCGGTCAGCCGGGCTGGTACAGGCTTGTAATAGTTGCCAAAAACCAGGGTGTTCTGCCTGATGATTATGACAGGTTCAGCTTCTCTGTTGAGGACGGCAGCGATTCTATCGCATCCATATCTGTAAAGGCTTCTGATAAAGCATACTTCAGAGGAAGCGCCATTGTCAGGCTGGACAAGATGGCCGGCACACAGCTCAATATCCTCTGGACAAACGACGCGTACCTTAAGGATAAATACGATGCGAACGTAAACATCAAAAAAATTGCTCTTATTAAAATCAGGGAACCGAAGCAGAAGTTAAAAGCAACCAAGAGGTTCAAAGGTGACCAGTACTCGGTTGTTGACGGCAGATGGTTCTTTGACAAGCATGAGGCATACACATTCTGGGCAGACCAGGTTATTGGATACACATTCAAGAACATGGAGGAAGGACAGTACGAAGTGACCATCGAAGCGACCAATCACGGAACACTGCCTCTTCCGAAAAACTACAGGGAGTTCCTTGTTGAAGTGGATTCTGAATATGATTCAGCAACAGTGGCTATCCCTGCTGATGAAAAGCATTATAAGAAAGAGAAATTCACATTGAATTTCCCTGAAGGTGATTCAACTGTTTACTTTACCTGGGTAAATGATTCATACAAGGAAAATTCGTACGATGCCAACATCAAAATTAAATCTATTAAAGTGAAGAAGATCAAGCAGTCAAATCTCACAGCTTATCTTCTTAAAACAAAACCGGGGAACAGGGTATTCATTCTCAGCGCGTTCCTCATGATTTCAGCGGTTCTTCTGGGAATCTATATGAAAAACAGGAAAAGCGAACCCGGTACGCTTTAAGCGCAGAACCTGATTTATAACAAAAAAAAGCAGCGGCTGCAAGCCGCTGTTTTTTTTGCCCTCATGCACTGCCTGAGTTTAATCGGTTTCATCTTCATCAAGAGAGGGATCTGAAAATATACTGGAAAGTTTTTCAAGGAAGCCGCTGTCATCTCTCGGGTCTCTGCCATCGCGGAGTATTGTCTGTCTTGTAATAAAAAGGTCTGCCATCTGTGCAGCTCCGAGATCATCCATTTTTCTGATGAAATTTCTTATTTTCTTAGCGTCAACATTCATGTCAAGCCCGCGCCTTGAAGGGTCAAATCCGAGGCCGATCAGCATCAGCATTACAGATATATGCATGAGTCTTTCGTTGTCACTCTTTACCTCCTCAAGCTGCCTTATCTTTTCAAAGAAAATTTTCTCAGAGAGAATAACCCTGTTTGTCAGGGTTTCAAGGAGGTCTATTGCGAATTCCGCGTTATTTGTAAGAAGGGTGTCAAGGTTATCCCGTGTGGCCACAGCAAGAATTGTATCGGTCATACATAGCGCAGTGGCGTTTCTCATCTTTTCATCACCGAGAACAGCAAGCTCCCCGAAGAATTCTCCTGCCACAGATGTATGTACTGTGATAATCTCATCATCCTCCTTTCTCTTATAAAAAATAATTCTCCCTTTTTTCACAAGATAAAATTTGTCACCGGTATCACCCTCATTAAAAATTACTGATCCGGCAGGATAAAACTCCTCATCCTGTGATATAACAAGCGGTTTATAAAAGAATGCTTTTATCTGATCAAAACCGGGGAGTTTGAGTATGAAGACTGCTCCTTTCCAGTATCTCATCAGGTTATACTTTACGATAAACAGATAGAATCCGCGGTAGCGCTTTGTTATCCGGACAATTGACCCGAAGGGTTCATGCCTCAGTGTATGATTCTCCCATATAACCTTCCCGGAAACTATACCTGATTCTATGGCTCCAATTCTGAACCGGAGATCTATACTTTTACCTATACCGAGAGTCTCAGTGGTCTGAATAAAGCAGTTACCGGACGTGACATCATTGGTTACAACATACTCATCCACAATCCCGTCTTTCATTATCTCAATATCTGAAATTATCGGGAGCCGTATAAGGCTTTTGACAAAGTACATAGGATTCACGGCGCCTGAAATAATAAGCACAAGAGCTATACATAAAGGGAAAAGAACGAATACCGCGAAGGCCTCCTCTTTGAGCAGTTCAAGGTTATAAAGTTCATGAAGGTTCCGGTATATTGGAAGTCCTGCAGAGGCAAATATGATAAGCATTATAACAAAACTGAACCTGAAAAACCCGGGATTCCAGTTGAAAAATGGTGCAGGACTCGATTTAAGTATGCCGGTGTATCTCTTCACCCATCTGTCATAACGCGGCTGCCTGTCCTTACACATCCACTCTTCAAAATGCATACCCATAAGCTTCAGCTTTCTTTCAGGATAAAAACTCTGCGAGCGGGCGAGCACCACCTCAAGAAGTGTGACAGAAAGGATAAGTATGGGCGCCGAAATGTACGAAAACACCCCTCCCTTCATCAGCACCGCGTCAAACGAACCGTGAATGAGAAGCGGGAAAATAAAACTTTTGACTCTGAAAAATACAGAATTCCATAATGACCATGAAAGCTTCCCGATTCCAAGATAGAATCCCGCGATACCGCAGGTTGTTATATGCAGAGGTACCGAAAAAATCATCCTTACATAAATTATTGAGCTGCTTAGATCCGCGGCGTAGAAAAAATTCTCTATACATGAAAAACCGAGACCGAAGAACATCCCTGTTATCGCTCCCTCTGTGACACCAAACTCCGGAAACTTTCTGAGAAGTACATATATGATTAGTATTGCGCCGGTTTTTTCCACAATACCCGCAGTGACAAATCCCCTCATAACAGGATTCACTATATAAACAAATTCCGATATAACTGTGCCGGCCAGTATAAGGAAAAGCGCGTATGCAACTCCTGTCAGTATAGCAGTCAGGTATTTGGCAACTGACGTACCTAATGAGGAAAAATACCTGAAGTAAACAAGGTAGAATACCAGCACCGGCAGAAACGATATTATAAACTTATCAACACTCATTGTTTTCCATTAATTTTGTTTATAAAAACTATATACTATAGCGGTTTACGAAATGATTATGGCAATGTCATTTCGAACGTATGTGAGTCCTTCGACAAGCTCAGGAACCTGGATTAATGGTCAGTAAGCCTGTCGAACTGCTCAGTCGCTGACGCTTCTTCGAAATGACAATTTGATGTTTCAATTCAATCGTAAAATGCTATAATTGCTATCTTTATTTATCGGCCGATGTAAAAAAATAGAACATAAAAGCTGTATTAATATAGTAATAAAATGATTGTCTTAATCCACTTTTAAATATCATGTATCAGGTGATGAATAATATTTTTAACATAATTTCCATTATCGGCCCCACTGCCTGCGGCAAAACAAAACTTTCAGTTAAACTGGCTGCAAGATATAACGGCGAGATTATTTCAGGGGATTCACGCCAGGTTTACAGGGGGATGGACATAGGCACAGGGAAAGACCTTGAAGAATACAATACCCCTGAGGGTCCCGTGCCTTATCACCTCATTGATATCGCTGACCCGGCTGAGGATTACAACCTGTACAGGTATATAAGTGATTTTGACAGATGCTATAATTCCATAACAGTCAGGGGAAAGCTTCCGATCCTCTGCGGAGGTTCCGGACTCTATATAGAAGCCGCCCTTAAAGGTTATGAGCTACCCGACATACCGGAAGACAGGGAAACACGTGATAAACTGGAGGGAGAGACAAAAGAGAAGCTCCTTGCCCTGCTTATGGAGGAGTCTCCGGAAATATTATCCCGGACCGATACCTCCAGCTCAAGAAGAATTATACGCAGCATTGAAATTGCCCGACACATGAAGCGCGCCGGCAGCAGTATTACTCCGCAGAGAAAAACTGAGTATAAACCTCTAATTATTGGAATTACCCTCCCCCGCGAGGAGATAATCAGAAGGATTGATCAAAGGCTTGAAAAAAGGCTTGGAGAAGGTATGATTGCAGAGGTGGAGACCCTCCTTGATAATGGAGTGCCGGCAGAGAGACTTATTAAACTCGGACTGGAGTACCGCTACTGCACACTCTATCTGAAAAAAGAATTAACAATAGAGCAGATGACAGAAAAACTCAGTACAGAGATCCACAGGTTTGCAAAACGTCAGATGACATGGTTCCGGGGTATGGAGCGCCGCGGTTTACAGATTTCCTGGATTCAAGGTGATGATTTTCACGCAGCATGCAGACTGTTAGATGAAGCCGGGGCGTAAAGTCTACGCCCTGATCCCCCCGAGAATCTGATCTGTTATGGGATCAACATATTCAAGCAGGTTCTCCGGAGTGCCGTGCAGAATTTTATTAACAGTGATGTACTCAATGATACTGAGAATCATTGAAAGCACCAGCTTCGGATTTGTCCCTGCTTTGAACTCACCTGATTCTATACCCTCCTCTATCACAGGGAGCATCATCTGGTAGGTATCATAAATTATCCTGTACGATTCGGTATTGATAAATTTACGGTTCTGTTTAAGTATAACAAGGGCAACAGAAGCATAGTCAGGGTGGGTCTGCCAGAACCAGAGGTTGTGGTATATGAAAGCCCTCATCTTATTAGCCGCTCCACGTATATGGTCAAAAACAAACTCTATCTCTTTTTTCTGTTCGCTGGTGAGGTCACCGGGTATTTTGAAAAGGAGATCCTCCTTTGATGAATAATACTCATATAAAGTCGCTTCAGAGACCTTAGCTCTCCCGACTATATCTGCGATGGTTGCTTCCTGGAACCCCTTTTCGGCAAAAACTTTCTCCGCAGCGCGGAGAATCTGCTCACGTTTACCTTCACCTTTCTTTACTGTCATTATTGTAACCTTATAGTTTAATTATCTTATTTATTTGAGTTGTGATTAAATTGCGATTTAAATTGATTATAATATATTAATGAAACTCTTTATTCCAAACGGGGTCAAGGGGCAGACCCCTTAACAAGCCCCGCAGGGACTCCCCTGCGAATGCGGGTCGCAATCCTGCGATACAAAATCTAATAGTTACTCATAAAGGATTTTTAGGCAATACCAAAATCACTCTGCCTGAAATTTAATAAAA
>DAISJZ010000142.1:1824-6484 GCA_036821145.1 Spirochaetota bacterium | reverse complement strand
CTACTCTATCTTAAACTTGCTCACAAGATTATTCAGCAGCTCAGACTGAGATGAAAGCTCTTCTGAACTCGCAGCAAGTTCCTCCGAACCGCTTGCTACACTTTGCGTAACGGCATTAATCCTGTCAATAGCCTTCAGTATCTCATTACTGCTTATGCTCTGCTCCTGCATCATTGAGGAGATCTCCTCTGACATCCGGTTCACATTCCCCGCGTTATTTGCGGCCTTTTTGCTTGTCTCGTCAAGTTCAACAGATGACTTCGCAATCTGCTCCATCAGCTCTGCGGTCTGTTTAACATTAGTGATTATAAGCCGCAGTGACTCCGCTGTTTTTGCAACAAGGCTTGATCCCATCTCCACCCTGTCAGTGGACTCCTGAATAAGCCTGTTTATCTCGCCTGTGCTGCCGGCAGTCTGCTCTGCAAGTTTGGCTATCTCCTCCGCCACAACAGCAAAGCCCTTGCCATGATCTCCGGCCCTTGCAGCTTCAATACTTGCGTTAAGAGAAAGAAGATTGATCCTGTCCGAGATGTCGTTGATGATTGTTACAATATCCTTGATTTTTCCCGAACTTTCATTGATCTCCTTCATCCCCTCAACAGTCTGGCCGAGAACCTGCTCTCCATCTATAGCATATTTATAAGTATCATCAGCCATGATGCTTGCATTCTGGGCAGTCTTATTAATACTGTTAATAGATTCTGAGAGGAACTCCATCAGCTTACGGTTGTCTCCAGCCTTCGCGGCCTGGGATTTTGTTGTTTCAAATACCGAATCTATTGTAGCCTTTATCTCCTCCATCGCTGAAGATGTCTCCTCAATTGATGCTGCCTGATCCTGTGCTACGCTGGCAAGTGATCCGCTTGCGTTTGTCATCTCAATTGATGAATGAGCTATATGTGCCGAGGCGTTGATAATAGTCCGTATTATTGAACTCAGCTGTCCGAGGAACTGGTTAAAGAGTCCTGCAACATAGCCAACTTCATCATGGCTCCTGATCTCTATTTTATGTGTCAGGTCACCTTCACCTTCCTTGATCTGCTCAAGGGCTGCTGCAATCTCGTCAAGCGGACTCAGAGATTTAGTAATAATAAATATTATAATAATTATACCTGATATAAAAAGTATAAAGTAAACAATATTGTTAACTATAAGATCCTTCATCAGTTCAGGTGAGAGAGCGTTGATGTCGTACGCAAGTACCATTGCTCCGTAAAAATCTCCAGGCTTAAGCCCTTCCATCTTTCTCCCGGTGAGATCAAGACCATCCCTGTTCCCCCAGTATGACTCTGAAAGGGAAGGGTCACCATGGCATTTCACACAATGCTCATTCATTAATAAAGGCTGATAATAGACAAGTTTATCAGATTTTCTGTCGATGAAATAGTACTCTTTCAGATTTTCATTTTTCAGTTTATTAAGTATCTCAAGATCCCTCTCTGAAGGTTTATTAACCGGGTTACGGGGATTCATTACCGGTGTTCTGAACTCAAATATTGTGCTCTCACCGGTTTTTTTAATTGCATTGAAAGCGGAAACTATGGGTATAATGGAGTAGTCTTTGTTGTCGATATTCCGCTTTACCTGGTTCATGTCAAAGAGGTTTTTTTCCCAGTTTTTGGATGTCTGTTCAAGAACGGTTTCACCCATAGCCCGTACAGCCCTGATGTGCTGAACAAGGCCCTCTCGGGCAACCTCTTTTATATCCATCATGGAAAGGATGGTTCCTGTAGTTGCCACTATGAGTATTGTAGCAACTGTTCCATAGATAATTTTATTTCTGATGCTGATTCCGTTAAACTTTTTCATTGAAAGAGTTCTCCTGTGCTTCTGCTATATGTCCTGTATTTTTATATTATCAGTGTTCAAATATAGCTATTATACTTTGTCGCTTCTTCGAAATGACAGATTCGTGCTATATTACTATATAAAAAAAGTTTAAACTTTAGTATATATAGATACAAGATATTTATTTTAACCATTATTAGCAATAATTTTTATTGTCAATCCCCTGATAAATTTTTGCCGGATAAACTCCTTTTTTAAAAGTGATTATAAAACTTGCTTTACATATATTGATCATTGAAGGGATTGATTAAAAGGCATTATTTTACTCTAAAAATATGAACAAAAGTGATATACACAGGATAACTGAGGAATACGGACTTGCACCCAATAAAAAATTGGGGCAGAATTTCCTGATCAATGATGACATTATAAAACGGATAGTTAACGCGTGTTCCCCGGAAAGCAGGAGCATCCTCGAAATCGGCCCCGGGCTTGGCGCAATCTCCCGTGGTCTGGCGGAGAGAGCACTGTCATATACCGCTGTTGAAATAGATTCAGGTTTTGTGCGGTATCTCACTGATTTATTTTCAGGTAAGGGAAACGTAAACGTAATTCACACTGATTTTCTGAAGAGTGAACTGGATGACAGGTTTGATGTAATTGTTTCCAATCTTCCATATTACTGCGCTTCCGAAATTCTTTTCAGGATTGCTTCAATGTTCAGTGCACCTGAAGTTTACGGCATGATGCAGAAGGAGATGGGTGACAGGATTATCGCTAAACCGGGGAGTGAAAACTACGGGGCACTCACGGTTACGCTTTCATATTATTTTGACGCGAAGGTTCTGTTTCATGTAAACGGGGAGTGTTTCTATCCGAAGCCCGATGTCCGTTCCTCTTTTCTCGCATTTAAGAGGAAGGAGAGGGTTTTCACAAAAGCGGATGATGAGATGTTTCATCTTATTGTAAAATCCGCTTTCTGGGGGAGGAGAAAGACTCTACACAAGTCCCTTGCTGAATCTCCGCATCTTGATTTCAGCAAAGAGTTTATACATGATGTTCTTAGTGAATGTGGAATAGATCCCGGTGTGAGGGGGGAGAAACTTTCACTTGATGAATTCGTGAAGCTTACTGAAACAATAATAAAAGCTGGAGACTGAGTTCCGGAATCTCCTTTTTGAACCGGGTGTATGAGATACCGGCATTCCGCTTCACTCCAGCCGGTATGACGGTGGCGCTAAACTTTTTTATCAGAAAATATGAATACCCGCCTGCACGGGTATGACAATAGCATAACTAAATAAACGGAATAAATAATGACAAATAAAGAAATTGAAAGAAGGCTGGGGGATTTTCTCCACCTTGTACAGAAGCCGGCCAGGTATGTTGGCGGTGAATATAACATAACAGTAAAAGAGAACGCCGATGTGCGTATTGCTCTCTCATATCCCGATCTTTACGATATAGGGATGGCGAATAACGGGATCCGCATACTCTATGAAGCTGTAAACAGAATTGACGGCATTGCATGCGAAAGGGTATTTGCCGTGGCGCCAGATTTTGAAGCTGAACTTAAAAAGCGCGATATCCCGCTCTACACTCTCGAAACTTACACCCCGTTATGTGATCTCGACATGATCGGATTCAATATAGCGCATGAACTATGTCTCACAAACATACTGCATATACTTGACCTTGGAAAAATACCTCTGCTCCGTTCTGAAAGAAAAGATGGTGACCCCATAGTTATTGCAGGGGGGGAGTTCACCTCGAATCCTTTCCCTGTAGCTGATTTTATTGATCTCTTTTTTATCGGCGAGGGTGAGGAGGGACTCCCGGAGGCTGTGGAAACTCTTAAAAGATGCAAAGCAGCCGGAATGAAAAGATCAGATATTATCGCAGAGATCGGTAAACTTCCGGGGCTCCTTGTGTCAGGAGATTATTCATTCCGGTATGAGGGTCTCTCAACTGATATTTCATGTATGAAAAAAGTTAAAAAGCGCAGCATTAACTGTGAAGCCGCAGTTTCAATAAATAAACCTATAGTTCCATCAATCAGGATTTCGCAGGAGCGTGGGGTTGTGGAGCTATCCCGCGGATGCTTCAATCTCTGCAAGTTCTGTCATGCGGGATACTATAATATGCCGTACAGGACTTTTTCGAGCGAAAAAGTTGCTGAGGAGATATACAGGCAGATTGACAATACAGGTTATGACGAAGTGACTCTCACTTCTCTCTCAGCCAGTGATTATAAATACCTTGTGACTCTGCTTAACAAAGTGCTCCCGGGGCTCACTGAGCGCGGTGTCTCCCTTTCACTCCCTTCACTTAAGGTTGATAAAAATACTCTCCCTATAATAGAGACAATATCCAGTGTGCGCAAAAGCTCTCTGACATTCGCTGTTGAATCAGCATCAGAGGAGATACGCGGCATTTCCAACAAAAAAGTGAAAACCGATGACCTCCTTGAAATTGTGGACTTCGTGTTTAAAAACGGGTGGAAGACAATCAAACTTTATTTTATGATAGGGCTCCCGGGATGTGAAGAGGTTGATGAAGCTGAATCAATTATTGATCTTCTGAAAAAAATTGCAAGGCTCGGAAACCGGAAAGATATTAATGTGACAATATCCCCCTTTGTTCCGAAACCTCATACTCCTTTCCAGTATAACAGGCAGATGGACATGGAGTATTTCTATGAAGTCATAAGGAAGATCAAAAGCGCTGCCCCGCGGCAGGTGACAATCAAGAATCATAATGTTAAGTCATCTTTCCTCGAAGGGCTTATCTCACGCAGTGATGAGAGGATGGGGCGTGTAATCTATCAGTCATATCTTGACGGTGCAAAGTTTGACTCATGGAGTGAATATTT
>DAISJZ010000142.1:0-1724 GCA_036821145.1 Spirochaetota bacterium | reverse complement strand
GAGGAGAAGTACCCCACTGCGCAGACTCTCCGTTTTGTTTTTTCAAAAACCGGGGGAGGGCGTTACATACCTCATATAGATTTCATAGAAAATATCAAGCGTGCCTTCCGCATGGCGGGGCTCCCTCTTTCGTTTACGCAGGGATTTAACAAGCGTGAAAAGATCTCCGCCGGGTTCCCTGTGCCTGTGGGGATAGAGAGCATGGCAGAGATTGCTGATGTTGAGCTTTACAGGGCTCTCACAGCTGATGAGATTAATGCATTTATCCCTGAGATAAACAGTCGACTCCCGAAATTCATTAAAGTGGAGAGAGTTTCGGTTGTAACAGAAAAGGGTACTGTCATGGGTAACACCTTTGCTGTTAAGTACTGCGCTGAACTTGCAGATGCAGATCTTGTCTCCGCTGCTGCCGCAAGTATTGATAAGAATATACTGATCTCAAAAACAGGTAAAAGCGGTGTAAGAAAAGAGTTCCCTGTGAGTGAGATGCTTCACAGCTTTGAGATAGATGGGAACACCATGCACCTTAAGCTCTTTGCAGGGAGGGAATCATCCATTCGCATTGATGAATTTCTTGCTGCACTTACCGGTTCAACATCAATACCCGGTACAGATGCTGTTATAATGAAGATCTGCCAGTACAGGGAGACACCGGAGGGGCTGCAGGTTATTCAGTAGCCTGCTCCCTCTTTTTCATCACAGCAACAGCCCTCTTCTCCAGTTCCACAGCTTTATCCCTCTCCCCGATATGTCTGTAAATCTCCGCAAGGTGGAAGAGGTTGTCTTCGTTCTCAGGGTCTAGTTTAAGCCCCTCTTCGATGTTTTTAATTGCCATGGTAATCCAGTATTTCCTTGTATTTCCGCGGAGCCTGTTGTTGTAATATATATTACCAAGGTAGAAATATGCAGGAGCGAAATCAGTGTTGGTGAGCTTAAGTTTCTCGATAATGGAGGCGGCTTTTTCATACTCTTTCTCCTGTCTGTAGAGATCAGCAAGTGAAAGGAATGCTTCCCTGTATGCCGGGCTCACTTCAATCGCTTTAAGGAAGAGAGACTCAGCCTCCATGGGCCGAAGTTTCTGAATCGACTTGCCTCTTTCAACAAGTGGCCGCCCCGTTTCGAGCCCGGAATTGTAGCAGAGGTTAAAGAGCCTGTCAGCTTCATTGTTCTCTCCGCGCCTGCGCAGGTATCTTGAATAATTAAGGGTCACATCAAGGTTGCCGCTGTCCAGCTCGTAGCCTCTTTTGAAATGATTATAGGCATCATCATGCTTTCCGAAAAATTCAAGGAGCTCGCCAAGCCTGTTGTGGGCAGAGGGCTGTTCATTATTTATGTTCAGTGACATTTCATAATATTCAATTGCTCTGTGCCGGTTTTTTTCAAGAAGGAATATCTCCGCCAGGATATTTGCGGACTCATAAGAGCGGGGATTACGCCTCAGGGCCTTCATCATGCTGTCGTGTGAATCTTTATACATACCTGCGTTGTACTGCCTCATGCCCCGTTCATGGAAAAACCGCCAGTCATCAGGGGGGTGAATATCAGCGCTGTAAGATTCCTGTGAAAAAAAAATGCAAAAAAATAATAATGGCACAAAAATTTTTTTTATTGACATATTCACCCTGTATAATAGATATGTATAGTCTTTTGACAAGACGTGGTCAGGTAGCTCAGTCGGTAGAGCAGGAGACTGAAAATCTCCGTGTCGGCGGTTCGATTCCGTC
>DAISJZ010000141.1:0-6523 GCA_036821145.1 Spirochaetota bacterium | reverse complement strand
ATTTCTTGACACAAAAGTTTTTCTGTGTTATGCGAATAAATATATAAATAAAAATTAAAATATGAGAGGGATTAATATGGCAGTTGAAGGTACCCGTTCGTGGCAGAAAATTTATGACCCGACTATTCCAAAAAGTTATGTCTATCCGGGGATTCCTGTTAAGGATATGTTTCTCGGTCATGCAGTGACAAAGGGGAACAGGCCTTATATTATTCTGGATGACATAGTTTTAAATTACCAGACAAGCAACATGATTGCCCGTAAGTTTGCCAATGCACTCCTTGGCTTGGGGGTGAAAAAGGGTGACAGGGTTGGGCTAATGGCTGCGAATATTCCCCAGTATATACTGGCGCTCCAGGCCTGCTTTAAAATAGGGGCAATTGCTGTTCCCGCGAATCCGCTCTACACAGTTGATGAAATTACCCACCAGTTTAAGGATTGTGAAGCTGAAACAATTGTTGTGATGGCAATGTTTGCTGATAAAGTTATTGAAGCAAAGAAGAGCGGCAAGACTTCGATTAAAAACATTATATCGATTCAGCTTGCATCTCTACCTGTTGATATGACAGGAAAAGATGTTATTGATTTCAATGAACTCACCGGTAAAGGTGAGGATAAGGAACCTGATGTTGAAGTTACTGCGGATGACATAGCAATGCTTCAATACACAGGTGGCACGACAGGGGTATCCAAGGGGTGCTGTCTCACCAACTATAACATTGTATCAATGGCATACCAGATCGGGCACCAGATGCTTGAAGCTTGCCCCCATGAGCTTGTAAAGTGTGTGGGGATTGTGCCTCTCTATCATATATTCGGATTTAACACAACCATTAATGCGTGCAATTATATAGGGGGATCCATTCTCCTTATACCACGTCCTGACCTCAACTATCTGTTGGAATCAATCAATAAGCATGAGCCTACTATACTTACAGCTGTACCTGCACTTATTATCGGGCTGAACAATCATCCGAAACTTCCTGAATCGAAGATACGTTCTCTGCGGGGCGTCATTTGCGGTTCTTCACCTCTTTCTGTTGAAAGCTTCAATGAGTTTGAAGCGAAATCAGGTGCGAGGATTATTGAAGGATACGGTTCATCTGAAACAACTAATATTGTTACATCAAATATGATACGGACACGGAAAATCGGCAGTGTTGGTATTCCCTGGCCCGATGTTGATCTGAAGATTGTTGACCTTGATTCCGGTAAAGATGAAATGCCGGCAGGTAAAGAGGGGGAGATAATTGTTAAGGGTCCCCAGGTAATGTCAGGCTACTGGATGAATGAGAAAGAGACTGCATATGCCATGAAGGATGGATGGTTCTATACAGGCGATATAGGTTATATTGATGAAGACGGTTTTGTGTTCATTGTTGATCGTAAGAAGGATATGATTCTTTGCAGCGGATTTAATGTTTATCCACGTGATATAGATGAAGTTCTTTACCAGCATCCGGCAGTTCTTGAAACCTGTTCTATCGGTATTCCGGATGCAAAGAGGGGTGAAACAGTGAAGGCTTTCATTGTTCTTCGTGAAGGCGCATCACTTACAGAGGATGAAGTTAAGAATTACTGCAGGGAGAAACTTGCTCCGTATAAAGTCCCCACACATGTTGAGTTTATGAATGAACTCCCCAGGAGCGCTGTGGGAAAACCTCTCAGAAGGCTTCTCAGGGACAGGGAGATGAAGAAAAACTGATGATGGCATGAATTAAAACCGCCGCCTTTCATATGGCGGCGGACAAATTCCGGTAATCAGCTGTCCATATCTTCCAGCATAAACTTCGCATTAGGCACAATTTCAAGGATTTCACTCTCGCAGATTATTATCGGAATATTTTTATGGGTGAATTTATATTTCTTTTTCTGCGGTTCAAGATCAATTGTGTGATCGTGGCTGATCTCCACCATCCACTTATAGAAGTAATTCTTCCCCATAATAATATGTTCAGGAGAGGTGTTCTTTTCCTTGAGTTCATCTATCATCTGATCAATGGCCCTGACTATACTCATAATATCACCTCCATGCTGCTGATTATAATGTATTGAACCTTAAGGATAAATCCAGAATAATCATCAGAATGGGTTAATTATTTTTGAAAATTCTGTGAAGAAAGGATATTATCTCACCGGCAACCTCTTTCAACTCATGTCCTCTTACAATGCCGTGTCTTGCTGATTTAATGCGGACATGATTCTTATCCGGAGAATTTATCTTTTTGTAAATTTCCTCCGCACTTTGCGGGTTTACCACCGGGTCATTTTCGGCCTGTATAATAAGCGCCGGTATTTTAATTGACGATAGGTTGCTCTCAACAACTTTCATCAGCTGCCCCAGTTCATAGATTCCGTTTATCGGATTAAGCGGATAGTTTATGTCAGGATTTTCAGGTATATTTGGTATAAACTCAACTCTGTTTTTATTAAGGTTAAATTTTTTCAGTATTGAGTTAAACACAGTCACTGCACCGGATAGATAAGCGCGGATATCCTGAAGGCGCAGAGGAGCCGCAATGGATATCACCCCTTTGAATTTTTCACCCTTCTGCTCTGCCTGAAGGAGAGCAAGTCCGGCTCCCGTTGAAAAGCCGCAAACAGCAAATTCGCTTACGCTGTTTTTCATTATGACATATCCCCTGTTTACAGACTCATTCCAGTCCTGCCAGCGCACATGGGCAAGGTCTTTTGGAGATGTGCCGTGCCCCTTGAGCCTTGCTACATATACAGAGTAACCGGCTTTATGTATTCTTTCCGCGAGGTGGCGCATCTCCTCAGGGGCTGCCATGTATCCGTGAACAAGGATTACTCCATACCTGTTGAACATGTTGTGAAGAAATATTGGTGCACCAACCTTTTCATGCCTGGTCTCCCCCTCCCTGTAAAATCGGTTGTAATCATCTAAAAATATTTTTTTATCAAGCTTGAGGAAGGTGTCCCTTACCTTGATCTTAACCAGCCAGGGGGGCATGAACATGATCTTTCTTAGCATATTTGTAAGCTCAGTGAGTGGTTCAATTTCGTTGTTAAGCACCTCAACAAAGTTATCTCTTCTGATAATATGGAAATTGTAAATCAGCGCGAACAGGCCGGTGTTTTTTATTATGGTATCGCCTTTCACTTCAACAAGTTTATTCTTTACAGCCTCTTCCATGAAGCTGTCGTATTTTTCATGGAACACATCAGCGCCGATATTGTGTCTCTTCAAAAGGGTGGAGTGGAATGAGCTTATTTTCAATTCCTTTATGCGCTCAATGGCAAGGGAAGCCCTGTTCTTAAAGTCATAATCATGAATTGTATTCTTAGGATAATTTGCAAGTATATAGGCAAAGATGTGATCGTGATTAACAGTAGTCATGTTGTAAATAGAGGTCATATACTTCTGCATTACTTTAAGGCTCAGTTTTTTTATCTCTTCACTTCCGGATATATCATCAAGGCATGTTTCTTTCCCGCATTTGAATATGTTGCTGACAATGCGGGTCTTATTTACATAGTCAGACATCTTGATCGCCTTACCGAAATTTATGTCAATATCCACACCCTTGGTGAGCATTGTCCCTTCCACTTCAAGCTCCTCAGCAAATCTCCCTGTTATTTCACCTGCGAATTTCTCCACCAGTTTTTTTATCATGTTGTTTTTTGCGCGGATTGGGTAGTAGGTTATATTTACAGGTACAATATATGTTGATCCTGTGAGAACCCCTGCCAGGTCTTCTCTCCCTATGCCGTAAGCTTTCATGAATACTTCAAGGTCCTCTTTTCTCCCTTTGTCATAGAGCCTGCGGATGATCTGCCTGTTTATTTCAGAGCGGAGGGCAATGGTTGCGGCACCTGAATGCGGCGGTCTACGTATGCCCGTGTTGTAGACAATGAGCTTCCCCTTCTCAACAATTTTCTTGTCCTTTATCATCTGCCCTTCGGGATAAATTATTACAGACATTTTTCCGGTAAGGAGCGCATTGGAGAGTATCTTGTCCCTGTCGGGATCTTTTGTTGAAACAGCTCCCATTTTATGAAGAATAGATTCCAGTTTCCCCTTAAAGAAAGATGAATCAGCCAGGGAGAGACAGTACTGTCCTGTATGTTTGTGTATAGCATAAGGGAGAAAAGCGGTCTCCATCCGCGTGAAATGATTTACAACATACAGCACATGTGTGGCTGGAATATTTTCCACATCATGGACCCTTATGTCAGCCTCAGATGCTTTAAACAGCGCATCCATTGTAAGTTTGGCAGCATTAAGCATAAATTTTGACAGGGTCATATCATGTCTCCTTGATTTTCAGTATTTTGCTGTAAAAAAATCTTCCAGAATTTTTCTGTGATCAAATGCCATGTCAGGGGGGATCTCATCAAATCTGAATATCCGTGCCTCTGCGGCATCATCCATACCTTCAGGTTCACCGGTTGCTTTTGCGATAAATACAGTTGAAATCGTATGCTGCCTGCTGTCGCGTGCCGGATCGGAGTACGCGTGAAACTGGCGGATAAGTTCAACATCCAGAGATGTCTCCTCTTTCGCCTCCCTGACTGCGGCGTTTTCAAGGGTCTCGCCGTAATCGACAAAACCGCCTGGGATGGCCCATCCGTAAGGGGGATTTTTTCTTTTTATCAGAACGATCCCTCTCCTCCCCTTTGACTCTGTTTCGATTATTATATCTACTGTGGGTACCGGGTTTCTGTATTTCTTCTCTTCCATATCACTCCATTCTGATCAGAAAGTTTTAATTATAGGAATTAAATAATAAACTAAGGCATCAATTTGTCATTTCGAACCCGCATCATTTCTTCGGTGAGAAATCTGATTTTGAATCTGATTATTATAGCATCTACAGTTCTTTAAAAATCTTCATGTATTTTAGATTTCTCACATGCGTTCGAAATGACATCGCGAAATCATTTCGCCAACTGCTATAATACATGTTAATAATATAAGCAAACTTCCTGATCTGCAAGCAAAATAACATTAAAAATAAAATATTAAAGAAATATTATCTGCCGGGAATTGAGATAAAGGTTTTTTGCAAAACGGATTGACTTAAAGATGAGCTTTTCAATAAAATTGAACAAATTGCCGGTTCTTGAGTATTACAGGGTACGCATCAAAAAGGCTGTACCCGGGGAAAATAAACTGCAAGGAGTTGTACAATGAATGTAAACGAAATGTTCAGCCTTAAAGGGAAGGTAGCTATAATTACAGGGGGAGGCCGCGGTATAGGTGAATTCATATCAGAGGGCCTTGCTGAAGCAGGGGCAAATCTCGTAATTGCATCCCGCAAAGTGGAAAACTGCGAAGAGGTGGGGAAGAGGCTTGCTGACGCTCACGGTATAAAATATCTCGCAGTAAAGTGCGACCTCGGTGTTAAAGAGCAGATTGATGCCCTTGTTGACGCAGCAATGAAGGAGTTCGGAAGAGTTGATATACTTGTGAATAACTCCGGTGTAACCTGGGGCGCCCCGACACTTGAGTTCCCGCTTGATGGATGGGACAAGATTTTCAATGTAAATGTGCGCGGTGTATGGATTCTTACTCAGAAAGTAGCTAATATTATGAAAGAGCAGGGTGGCGGAAAAATTATTAATATTTCATCGATCTTCGGTTCAAGGGGATCTCTTGAGATTGCTCACCCCGCAGTTGCGTATAATTCATCCAAGGCTGCAATTGAGGTCCTTACAAAAAACCTGGCAGTGAAACTTGCTGACCATAAAATATATGTGAACTGTATAGCACCGGGATTCTTTCATACAGATATGATGGGCTACGTGTTCAAGCCAGGTATGGAGAATATGCTTAATGCAATGCTTTCAGTTATTCCTCTGAAAAAAGCGGGTGAGGCTGATGATATAAAGGGTCTTGCGGTTTTCCTCGCATCGAAAGCTTCAGATTTTATGACAGGGGCGATACTCCCACTTGACGGCGGGATGGCTGCGAAGTAGAGCAGGAGTTTAACAGACAGAGAAGGGCTGCTGTTCAGGCAGCCCTTTTTTATTAAGCCTTCATTTTTATATAAATATCAAGAAGCCTTTGCATTGAAGGGAATCCTATTTCGCTTTGGACAATATCCTCCGGCCTGATCAGGAAAGCCTCGCTTACATCATCAGCAGGTACCATCCGGGAGATTTCATCCGATCTGCATACAAATCCCAGGTCACATGTAAAGTAGCTTAGCCCTTTGTAGACATATTCGTTAGGCGATGAGCCTATGTAGCGGAGATCTTTAACTGCAATTCCAAGCTCCTCCATCACTTCGCGTTTAGCAGCATCTTCAGCGCTCTCCATCATATCAACGAATCCGCCGGGGAGATCGAGATAACCTGCGCGGGGATCGTGTTTTCTCCTGGTAACAACAATCCTCCCGTCAGGCACTTCAATAATAACTGCTATAGCTGGTGCGGGATTGATAAAATAATTGAAGGAGCAGTCTCTACAGGTAAAACTTTTTTCCCCGTTGAACAGGAAATTCTTTCCACCGCAGGAAGGGCAGTGTTTCAGTATATTTGAAGGATGAGTAGAGGG
>DAISJZ010000140.1:0-6551 GCA_036821145.1 Spirochaetota bacterium | reverse complement strand
TTATTTATTGACAGCCCCTTTAAGATATTATATAAAACTGCAATAATATAATTCAGGGGGGAGTGATGGACTATATAATTCTTTCAGTGTCTCTGCCTTTACTTGCCGGACTTGTATACTTCGAAAAAAAGGAATCCGTTAAGGGGATTTTATGCACAAAACCTGTTCTTTCACTTCTATTTATTGTAATGGCCGCAATCCAGAATCATAATAATATGAATTATTTTTATATAATTATTGCAGGACTTGTTTTCTGTTTTATAGGGGATATATGCCTGATACTTTTTTTTAATCAGAAAATATTCAAAGCCGGATTGGCCGCATTCCTTATCGGGCATGTTATATACTCAGCCGCATTTTTCAGGAAACCCGTTTCTATGATGATAACGATTGCCGTTGGAGTATTACTGATAATAGCAGCTGCAGTGATATTTTCAAAACTTAAGCCTCATCTGGAAGGTATGATAAAACCGGTTATAGCATATATAATTATAATAAGCATAATGGCATTCAGCGCATTTTCATTGAGGCAGAGCGGTACTCAAACAGCTGTAACAGGTAATATGGTTTTCGCGGCTGCTTTAATTTTTTATATATCGGATCTCTTCGTAGCAAGACACAGGTTCGTAAGAAAGGAATTCATAAACAGGGCCATCGGTTTACCGATGTATTATACTGCCCAGTTTATGATCGCTTTTTCAACGGGAATTGTTGTCTAAGTATATTGAAAGAAATTATTTCCTGCCGATACTTCTTAATTCGCTTTTGAATATTTTATCTTCAACCGGCGAATATAAATCAGTGCGGTATGTATAGCTGGCGGAATCCTCCTCCATAATATATCCTTCGATTTTTGTCCCGTCAGTTTTTCTGAAGATTTTTTTGTCTTTATAATTGTTGTTATACTGTATTCTCATAATATCGCTTCTCAGTATAACCCTTCTGCCGGCATTTACAGGTTTTGTGTCGATCAGCCGCACTGTTTCTCTTACAATACGGCAGTCTATAATCTCCCCGTTTTTAAGAAATACTGATGAATAAACTGAAGGGGCAAGTAACCTGTTTGATGGACTCTTCCTTGAGATTGTTTCAACCTTTTCCCTGGGAATATTTAACTCGTCCGCGGAAGAAAGATCTGTCCGGAGAGTGACATGGATGTTATCTTCATTTACAATATAACCCTCAATAGTAACACCGTTTGTCTGTGTAAGGTATATTTTCTCTTTGTATCTTTCATGAACGAGGATGCGGAGTATATCTTTTCTCTCAATGTTTTTGCTCTCCCGGTCTGCGCTGAGACTGATTTTGTAATCGTCGCTGCCGGTGATAATTCCCGGGATAATTGAACCGTCTTTCAGAAAGACAGACTCGGCTTTAAGATGTAAAGGCATTGAAAAAATTATTCCGGAAAAGAGCGTGATAAGTAATATTCTGATCTGTTTTTCTGTTTTCATATAAATAATCCTTTATTTTATAATGTCATTACTCTGAATATCTTTTCGCGGTATTTTTATTAATCCCTCAGTTGTAATGATTGTGTATGGATCGCCGCGTTCAGTAATTGCCCCTGTTATAACCTTCCCTGAGTAGAGATGCAATCGGTCTATCCTGTTATACACCTTTCTGATATCATTGATGCTGCGGTCTTTTTTATTCACAAGTGCCCTGACAGCGTCAGGATCCGGTGCTTTCTCTTTCCCTCCGGCTATATCTGTACTTTTGCTGATTTTATCAGATCCGCTTCCGCTGTCAGTTGTTGAGCCATCTGTTCTTTTCTGGGATTTGCGGTCTGCGTAAGATGATTTTTTATTCGCGGCATCTGTGGTGTAGCTCTCTTTTTTGTCAGAAGAAGTTCCGTTATCCTTTTTTGATACATCAGTTTTTCTGTCTGTTGAAGCATTATCACTTTCTGCAATGGAATCCTGTGATTGCTTTGAATCTTTTTTTTCTGTACCGGCTGCCTTACCTGTTTCAGCTGAACCGGCGGATTTATCAGATTTTTTTGTCCCGGCAGTGGTATCACTTTTTTTTACTGCAGCTGCTGATTTCCCGGAAGCCTTTGAGCCGGATGCTGCGGTTTTATCTTTCCTCACAGCCTGTTTTTTTTCTGAAACAGCTCTGCTTTTCGATGATGTTTTTTTTGCAGTTTTTACTGAGGCAGTTTTATCTTTTTTAACTGTTCCTGTTTTTCCTGATTTTTTTTCAGATTTTTCCTTGCCCGGAACCCCTGTAATTGAGCGGTCTGAATGTCCACTGGCACCTGCACCAAGTGTATATATCTGCAGAGAGTCGCCCTCGCGCAGAATAATCTCCTCAACACCTTTATTCTGGCTGTCTGTGACGGATTTATCAGCCCGTGTGTTTTCAGAGACCTTTCTCACATAAACAGTGCCTGATGTAACTTTGATAATTGTCCTTGTTTCATCTGCAGTCATTTCAAATTCAGTGCCCCGTACAGAGGCAACAGCAGTGGGAGCTTTAACTGAATACTCTGAACCGCTTTTTATTACTTTATGAAGAGAAGTCCCTTTGTTAAGAACAAGTGATGCAGTCCCTGAACCGCAGCTTCCGTCTGACAGACTGTCAAAGATAATTTCAGTATTTGATTTAAGAGTAATAACTGCAGAGTCTCTTAACTGGATAACAGCCTCGGTTTTTTCATCAGTTACCAGTGTGTCGCCTTTGATAACCCTGCTCCCCACTGAGGCATAAGTGCTGTTTATTTTCATTGTTCCCACAAGAAAGGTAACTTCACCTTCAAGCGGTGTGCCTTTGCATGAGCATGAAAGGCAAAACAGCGGAAAAAGAATAATTAAAGGCAGCGTGTAAAGCAGTATTGCTCTTTTTTTCATCTCAATTATTACCATAGATATTTTAGTTTGTTTAAAATTATACCTTAATAAAGAGCAGGTATTATTCAAGAAATATTTTAAAAATTATACTGAATAGTGTTGCACCTTCCACAGATGTGGTGACTGCAAAATAGTAAACTTAAAAAATTTTTTATATCTGTCTCAACAACCCGTTACACTTTATTCTTGACTATTTAATTATCAATAAAGCAATTTAATTATAATATAAATGGAAAAACGCAAATGAAAAATTTTTTCCCCCTTATCCTGTTTATAGTGTTTTTATTATTTCCCTGTTGCGAGAATGTATACCAGTCCCAGTTGGATAGTCTTGATGCTGAAAAAACAATTAATCTTAAATGGATTGAGAGAACATCTGCAGGCATGCGGGCATGGTATGCCATAACTTCTTCGTATGATGGCGTTAATATAGCGGCTGCTGTTATGGGCGGTTATATTTATACATCGGCTGATGGAGGTGTAACATGGACAGAACAGGCCGGCTCAGGGTCCCGTAACTGGGGTTCTGTCTCCTCTACAACTGATGGCGTGAAACTCGTCGCCCTTGTAAATGGCGGGTATGCATACACTTCGACTGATTACGGTGTTACCTGGGTACAGAGGAATTCCTCCAGGTGGTGGAGTCATAGCTTTTCATCTTCTGACGGCACTGTGCTTTACGGTACAGCTGAATCTACCGGGAATATAATCTATAAATCAACAGACAGCGGGGTAAACTGGTCAACTATTACAATTCCGGGAGCAAATTATCTGACTTTTATCAGGGGATCTGCAAACGGGAATAATTTAATATGTTCAGCACGCCCGGGAGCTCTATATACCTCAACGGATGGCGGAAACAACTGGGTAATTAGGGATGCTGTCATTGGCACAGGTATATGGTCATTGGCTTCTTCTGCTGACGGCATGACCTGTCTTGCGGCAAAAAGGGACAGCTATCTGTATACTTCCAATGATGGCGGGGTGAACTGGACACAAGTTACAGGCCCCGGAGTTCAGACCTGGATCAGGGCAGCTATGTCAGCAGACGGGAGAGTTATGGGTGCTATAGCAGATGGAGGATATATCTATTTATCTTTTGATTATGGTGCAACGTGGAAAGAACAGGCATCTGCCGGTATACGGGCATGGTCTTGTATTGACATATGCGGTAATGGTACACGAATTTTTGCAGGGGTAAATTCCGGCGGTTATATTTATACGTGCGGAGTACCCTGATTCATTGTGTTAAATGTAAATTATAAAAGATATTTCAGGAGGTTAAAAAAATATGGCATTTATAAACTGGACAGATGAATTAAGCGTTGGAGTTGAACTTTTTGATAATGATCATAAAAAACTTGTCTCTATTGCCAACAGTCTCCATGAGAGCATTACTGTGGGCGCTCAGCAGGCTGTACTTGCACAGGTGCTTAATGAGCTCGTAAAATATACAGTGTTCCATTTCGGCCATGAAGAGGGTATGATGATACAGTATGCCTACCCCGGTTATGAAAAGCATAAAAAGGAGCACGACGCACTTGTGGCGAAAGTTCAGGATTACTATGAACAGGTGATGGCAGGAAAAACCTCAATATCACTGAGCCTCATAGGTTTTCTGAAAGACTGGCTTGTTAATCATATAATGGGGAGCGACAGGGAGTACAGGGATTTTTTCGCGAAGAAGGGTATTAAGTAGTTTTGCTTCCCCCTGTTTAAAGATGCTTGACCATGATGTGGCGCTGAATATAAATGCTGCATGAAAAGAATAATCGGTTTTTATTTTATACTCCATACGCTGCTGATACCCGTTTCATCATTATCAGCAGCTGATACACTCCCTGATGATATACGGTTCAGGGATCTCAAATATGGATTCTCCTACGAATACCTCTATGCCCTTAAAGACGGCAGGATATGGATTAAACCTGATACTAAGAACACCGGTGTAACCGGGGAGTGGGAACTGTTCAATAAAACAGGAATACCTTCCGGTAAATATTCCAGTTCCTTTGAACCCGGTGATGTTATTACAGAGTTCTCTACAGAGGGAACCATGATTGCCGCTGTGTCAAACAGGGGGAGATTCTATTTCTGGCAGCCTACATATTTTGAAGATACGGTGTGGCATGAGGAGACAGGCGCCCCCTTTGAGGATGTTTTATATCTTCCGGATAATAAAACCTGGTGTTTCTCTTTCAGTGTTATGCGGGCGCCGTGGAAAAGAGAAACACGTATGCACGAAAAGGACATTGTTACATACTGGGAGGACATTGACGGGAACAGAACAGAGTTCGGGCTCACTGCAACGATCTTCTGTGTTACTCCTGACGGGCAAAGGATACGTTTTACAGATACAGGACTCCCGACATCATGGAACAGGGCGATTACCTCGCCGGAACGCGGCCGGTTTATTATAGAAAATATCAGCGCCTCTGCCTCAACAATATTTGTAATCAATAAAACAGGGAAGATGTACACCCGGATGTATGATTACGAACTGGATGGTGGGGGCCCCGCATTGAGGTGGGTCTTTGACAGAGAGAAAAGAACTGAAGGTGATGAAATCGCCCCCATAATGACTTCAATACGAACATACCCGCTTCCGGGATGGCTGGAGCAGGAACCGATAGTACAGCTGCTCAAGGGAGATGGCAAGAGCAAAGCTGCCATAACAGAGAAAATTACCATTGTACTGACAGGTAAGGGGAATGCCGCACGGGAACTGAGGGTCCAGGGGCGTGACAGCATCGGCAGGTACGGATACTTCAGAAAAATGATCTTTGATAAAACATGGGAGTTTATTGAAACAGGAGAGAAATTCAGTGATGCGGATATAATAAAAGATTACCTCGCGAAAGCGCCTGAGGGGAAAATTCTTGATAAAAACTACAGCGGAACTGTATCAAAACCGGGTGAAGCAGATCTTAAGGCGGAGCTCCTTGACTTTTACTACTTTAATTCACCTGCAACACTACGGGTTCATGTAAATAATAAATATTTTGACATGACATTCCACACTGCGGACCTATGGAGCCCCACTGTACAGAAGAAATACCACCCTGAACTTGTCGGGCACCCCTCCGGTGAGCCGAGACTGATTCAGGGCGCAATTGTTATTCCTGAAGATATACTTAACTCATCCGACCCTGACATAAAAGGTACGGTTGATAAATACTTTCGTGAATTCAATAAAGAGCCTATAGCTTTCACTGTATCTGCTGATGACAGACAGGTTCTGATTGAGAGCAAAACTCTTCAGCGAAGCCTGAGAAAAAATCTCAGTTATGAATTCCGCGGAAGCCTTAAATTTAATCTTATAAATGAGAATTACAGAAACGGTTATTTAACAAAGAGTATCTTCATTGCGATTGCCGGGAATCCTGAACTTGAGATCCCCGGGGATACTTCAGCAATAACATTGAGCGGAGTGGACAGTCTCATCGCTCTTAATAAAAAAGCGCTGGATGATTTAAAATCTCTGAATAAAAAAATAAAGAGGGAGAGCTGTTCATCAGGATGTGTTTCTTCCTGCATACTCCCTGTGTATTATATATTTAACGGCTGCATTACAATAACAGGGCTGCCGCACTGGGATATGAGTAAATCCTCTCCTGGCACGCAGGAGAATATAACACAGTTAGGGGGTGTTTCATACACAGGCGGTACCCCTCTCAAAGAACATGCGGCAATGAATCT
>DAISJZ010000139.1:0-6665 GCA_036821145.1 Spirochaetota bacterium | reverse complement strand
TATATCTCAAAATTAATTTTAAATAACCTTGAGCCTCTGTAATAGTAAAGAATATCACCATCGACAAGGAAACGATCACAGTATTTCAGGATCCTGTATGAGTTCTGCTCACCGAACCTTGTGTCAATCTCAACAGCATAAAGAGAGCCGTCACTGAACCGTACAATAAAAGAGTCATCCCTGGCAGGAAAAAAATCAAATGCGGTAATAGTTTTCCCCGGAGAGTATATTCTCTTTTTCTTCATGGTGTTTATAAAAAACGGGAGCTGTTCCTGTTTTCCTGTCCATATAACATACAGATTATTTCTCTCTTTCGTCAGAAGGACTTTGCCCCGGAGCTTTCTGTTCACTCCAAGCTTCAGTTTTGTGATCTCCCTGCTGTTCCACTGCGGGAAAAATCTTTTTACAGGTTTATCTGCTATTTTAAAAAGTTCAGCAACATCAGTGTATTCATCATTAAGTTCACGTTTATGTTTCTTTTTTTTCGTATCTTTTACTTCAGAGGGGAGATACTTTTTTATCTCTTCTACATTCAGTTCCTCCGGTATAAGGAGGGGGAAACATGCCTCCACCTTCTGTTCCTGTACCTGTATCCACTTCTGCCAGGTTCTGTACCCCTCCTTGGTCATCTTTACATGATAGTTCCCCGGCTTGATATTCTGCACCAGGAGGTTTCTTTCGAAAATGCCGGAAGTTTTTTTCATCTTACCGTTGAGGTAGACAGAAGCGTCAAGCTCCTGATTCGCAAAATAGATCCCCCCTGTCTTTACCAGTTTAAAATCGCTGCTGACCCTGTATCCGAAGGAGTAAAGAAGGATTACCGGTATTACAATGAGGAATACCATAAAGAGGCCGATTATATACATCCACTGTTTTCTAACTGTCATAAACTCTCCCTATTCACTGGTTCCGCGGTGTTTCGGTGTTACCCAGAATCCCATATACTTCCCGAACATAAGCCTTGTCTGCGCGTCGATAGCCGGTATCGCGCCGAAGATCGTTATTGTGAAAGGCACAAGGAGCCACTGCAATTTGTGATAGAGCTTTTTTGTCTTCGCTCCCTCCTCGGGAATTACAGGCATAAGGCTCACAGCCACCATAGATGAAAGGATCAGGTTGGTCATGGTAATCATCATAATATCCCGCGTAATATATGGAAGATTATAGCTGAGCATAGTGGTATTAAACTCCCGCCCCCCTAACAGGACAGGCATCCACCCTAAAACAAATATAATGATGGGGTTTGTGGCCAGTGACCAGTACCCGTCCAGGTTAACAAGGAATATCTTGAACTTCTCCCACCTGCTGATATTTTTATTCTTCGAAAAATTAAACATAATGTAGGCGAAGTTCTCCACTCCATAAGACCAGCGCTGCTGCTGTTTATATATATTCTTCATTGTCTGCCTGAATGAGGGCGCCAGGTTCGCGTCCATTGACACAGGGTATGACATAGGTGTTACAAGGTAGTCGCCGTTATACTTCATGTAGCAGTTCCAGAATATCCTTGAATCCTCACTCACCATGTTGCTCTGCCAGTACCCCACTTCATAAAGCGTGCTGAAAGGGACAGAGTGTGAGCTGAATGTCGCAAGGCGTTTCTGTCTCTCCTGCTGTACCATCTGCCAGAATGTTCCTGAGTATGCAACAACGCGGGATACAGCAGGCGCCTCGAAAATATTATTATTGAACACAGGTACAGGCTGGAACGATGTCCTGTCAGGTTTTTCACTGGCAAGATACATCCACGTGAGACAGGGGAAGTACTGGTCATAAACAATTGTGTCGATATCGAAAGCGGAGACAAGTACATCCTCGTAGGGAATCTTCTTTTTATCCAGGACTTCAATCCTCGCCTGGTTCGCTGCATAAGCGATATTTGACCCCTTACCGGCGAGTTCACCTTCAATGCCGTCAGGGTGAACAGTAAGAACAAAGTGGCCGAATTTTTTGCCGTATTTCTTTTTCATCTTCCGCGCGATTTCAAGTGGTTCTTTGCCTGCGCGCTCCTCCCCCGCAAGGACAATGATGAATTTTTTGTGGTTATATTTTGACTCAAGGAGTGAAACAAGGGTCTTCTCAATAATATCCTCCCCCTCTTTATAAAAAGGGAGCATTATCATATGGTAGATATGTTCATACTTGAAATGGACGAGTTTATCCACCCAGTTGGTATTCATGTGTTCCTTAATACGTTTCCAGTTTTCTTTCAGGTGGAGAGAAAGATACGCTGTTTTCAGGAGCCAGAAAACGTCAAAGGCAATGATAAATATTGCCGCGTAAACAGGGACAAGCCATGAAGCTATAAAAGCCCCGATAATTGTCCCCCAGGAAAAAGCGCCGGGGAGTATCTCCCAGAACCTGTACCTTATATAATCCAGGCCGGAAAGCTCCGACCCTTTACCAATACGCCATTTTTCATAAATATAATCACCGGACACAGGATTCTCCCTTTGATAGCTGCAATGTTATTCAACTTTAAATCTCAAATAACGATCAAAATAGTTCTTTTTTGTCATTGCGAGGAGCCCTTCGACAGGCTCAGGATAAACTCTGCGACGTGGCAATCTGTTCAGAATTTAACCATTTTATTGTATATAGTTACTATTTGTATCATAAACAGATTGCTTCACTCTCTGACGTTCGTTCGCAATGACATGCTTTAAATAATTCGTTACTTGATATAATTTATGCAAATGTCATAGATAAGTGTTAATTTATGTCAAGAAAATGTGAAAAAAATATCAGGGAGTTTATCCCCAGAGTTTAAGAGGGGGATAATTTACCAGGGCGTGGAGAATATCGCTCCTTGTTATAATACCTTCGAGCTTCCTGTTATCGTCAAGAACAGGCATGCTGCCGATATGCTCGTCGAACATCACTTTTGCAATTCTCCTTATATCTGTAAACCTGCCGGCCGTAATCACCTCCCTGACCATTATATCCGATATTACACCATCTGTGCGGTTTACCACTCTGTCATTTTCTATAATAAGGGACTTCAGAAGATCCCTGTCTGAAACTATACCTTCAATCCTGTTTTCCCCTGTAACTACCGGCGCGTGATATATTCCCGCTGACTTAAAAAGGTTCCAGACCTCGGTTATTTTCATATCAGGGGGAATGGTTTTAACCGGTGAGTTCATAATCTGATACGCATGGAAGAGCGGCTCACGTTCATTTTTAATATTTATGGCTTCACGGTAGCTTTTCTCCGCGTAAGTGAGAGTATGCCCCGCTCCGCTGTATGAATCGCTGACATGCTCACCGTTTATAAACTTACGCACCCTGTTCTTTCCCCCCACATTTTTCACATCCTTTCTGTGAAGTAGCGCCTCCAGGGTCAGGTCAAAGTGGTCACCGTTAAGTGTATGTATATGGAACATTAATTACTCCCGGTTTTATTATAAAGATATTTGCTCGCGAAGCCGCTAAGACGCAAAAATTATAAAGAAGTGATGGTTATTACCACCAGCTGGTATGTCAAAACCGTTTAAAACAATTCAGAAAAAACTTAATTAGACTTTGCTCCTCCGCGCCTTTGCGTGAGCTCTTTTTTAATAATTTTAAACATGTTTATTCCGAGATTACTCTTTACTGAATAATCGATTTCAGCATCTGCGAAAGTTCATTCGCAAGGTAAGGTTTATTTACAACTCCTTTAATACCGATTGTATCCGCTGTCAACCTTGATTCCTGATCAAGCATTCCTGAAGCCAGTATAACCTTCACATCCCTGTTTAAATTCTTAAGCTCAATAAATACCTCAAGTCCGGACTTCCCCGGCATTGAAAGATCCACAATCACAGCGGATATATCACTGCAGCGTCTCCTGTAAATATTTATCCCTTCATCTCCATTATCCGCAGTGATTACATTGTAACCGCACTCCTCAAGAAAACCCTTTGCAACATTAAGCATTACATGTTCATCATCAATGACCAGCACTGTGCCGCTCCCCATTGAAATATCACCTGAACTTTTTCTGTTTTTACCGATTGCCTCCACATTCTCATAAGAGGGGATATACACCGAAAAGCTGGAACCTTTACCCGGCTCAGAGTAGATATGAATCAGGCCGCGGTGCTGCCTTATTATATTATATGAAATGGCAAGTCCAAGCCCTGAGCCTTCATTCTGCTTTTTCATGGAAAAGAAAGGCTCGAATATTCTTTTCCTGGTTTCATTATCCATACCTACGCCGGTGTCTGAAACCTCAACCTTAACCCATGTTCCATCGTATGAATTACACTCCGGATAGAGTTCTTTAATGATGTAATCTGAGTGGACTTTGCAGGCCCGGAGTTTCAGCACTCCCCCCGTTTTTTCATCACCACCCCGCATAATAGTCATCGCATGAGAGGCGTTTATGCAGAGATTCAGGAACACCTGCTCAACCTGGATAATATCACCCATAACTACAAGTGGAACATCTGAAGGGACATAGTCTATCTGAACTGTTTTCGGAAGGCTGTTTCTGCATATCTCTATTACATGACCTAATGATTCATTTATATCCACAGGGGTAAGAGTTATTTCATGTTTTCTTGAAAGAGCAAGGAGCTGCTTTATAAGTTCAGCGGAACGGAGAGATGACTCCATCCCCAGGTTAAGATATTTATCAACCCTCTCCCTTTTCTCAAGTTTTTCATCTTTAAGCATCCGCGTGAGGAGATCAAAACTGCCGATTATACCTCCCAGTATATTATTGAAATCATGGGCTATGCCGCTTACCAGTGTCCCGATTGCCTCCATCTTCTGCGACTGGGCAAGCTGTTCATGCATCCTCCTGTTTTCATCCTGCGCCTTTATCCTTTCACTGATATCCCTTGTAATCCCCACAATACCCACAGCTTCACCACGTGAATTACGGAGAAAAGAAACAGTAACTTCAACAGGTATCACTGTTCCATCCTTCCGTATATGCTCAAGTTCAACATTCACATATCTGTCAGGATCAGCGCCCCCCTCTTTTTCAAGTTCAATCTGTTCATGAAAGCTTTGAATTACTTTACCGAAAGAATCAGGAGTATTCCATTTATCAAAGGGGAGGTTCATCGCCTCCTCTACTGTATAGCCGAAAATTCTTGAAACAGAGGGGCTGATAAAAGTAAAATGAAGATTCATATCAGCAGTCCAAATCATATCTGTGATATTATCAGCCATAAGCCTGTATTTTTTTTCATTTGCAGCAAGCATAGCGTTAGAATTTCTCAGTTCAAGTGTCCGCTCAACAACGATCTCCTCAAGACGATCTCTGTGGGAACGAAGGTCCTCTTCAGCCTTCCGTCGTATCCTCATCTCTTCACTGAGCTTTGCATTCACAGCTTCAACTTCGTTTTTAGCTGCTGCAAGCCGTTCCTTTTCCTCAAGAAGTTTCCGCTGCTCCCCCTCCATTGCTGTTTTATACCGCTCCCGCACTGATTCATAATTATAAGTAAAGAGGACAATCAGAAAAAGCGCGAAAAGATATCTTGATACAAAACCGGTCTCATAAACAAAGCCATTAACAGAGAGGGCGGGGAAGAAAAAGAAAGCTGCAGTTACTCCGAAAACAAAAATAGTCCAGATTACACCCTCTTTTTTACCCAGGAGGAAAAATGTAAATGGGGGTATTGTAAGCACCCATATACTGGCATACCCCTTTGCAGCTCCAGTGTTTACCCAGTACACCATAAGAAAGCAGAGAAGAGACAGGGCAAACCTGTAGAAAACCTTAGCATTACGGACCTTTCTGAATATAAAAAGAAATGTTACAAAAAGCGCTGCCACGATATAATCAACTATACCGTAGCCGTAGTATCCCGATTTTATAAGATATGTCCCGAAGATTAAAAGCGGCGCAATAAGGAGAAGAAGAAATATGCTGAAAAGATTTCTTCTCCCCGCTTCCTCAATATCTGATGAAGCCGTGCCTGAAAGCTGGTCTGAGAATTTTCCATATATTTTCTTTAATAGTGATGCCATATTTTTAATATATATCAGATTTAATTATCAGGCAATCATTTAAAAAAACTCCCCTGTTTTTAATTACACCGGCAGAAAGGTAAATCATTTTAAAAAAATGTGTTGCACAGAATCAACATGAAATATTTATTGAACAATCATTCAATTATTCTCATTCAAGGAACTGACATGCCTGTAATAGAAAACTCAACATATAAAGCTCCGCTCTTTTTCGGGAACAACCATGTCCAGACAGTACTCCCCACACTGTTCCGGAAAGTGAAAGGGGTAAATTATGTCAGGGAAAGAATTGACACTCCGGACGGTGATTTCATAGACATTGATATATCTTCTGTAAACTCTGACAGGGCAATAATTTTATCACACGGCCTTGAGGGTGATTCAGGGAGACACTACATGAAAGGGATGATCCGGGCGTTTAACCGCAGGGGCTGGGATGGAGTTGCCTTTAACTTCAGGGGGTGCAGCGGCGAGAGCAACAGAACATCTGTCACCTACCACAGCGGAAAAACAGAAGACCTGCATACAGTAGTGGAATACCTTATTAAAACCAGGAAATATAAATCAGTAGCGCTCGCGGGTTTCAGCCTCGGCGCAAACCTTACACTTAAATACGCGGGGGAGAGAGGTAAAAACATTCTGCCTCAGATTAAATGTGCGGTCGGGATTTCCGCTCCATGCGACCTTGTCTCTTCATC
>DAISJZ010000138.1:0-6751 GCA_036821145.1 Spirochaetota bacterium | reverse complement strand
CCCATTTAATGGAAAACGCGGAAGGGCTCACAGTACCTCCAAAATGTTTTGTGGAGATGCAGGGTAAAATAATCGAACATGTTGAAGGTGAATTAATAAGGATTTCTTTCCCGGTTGATCCACGGTTTACCAATCCCGCAGGGAACCTCCTCGGAGGGATGATTTCAGCATACTTTGATACAACATTCGGCCCTTTTTCATATATGGAAACCAGGTGCCCCACCACAAGCCTTGATCTGAATATTACTTTTATAAAATCGATACACCCGAGAGAGGGTGATCTTATCTGCGAAGCACGGATTGTAAAGAAGACAAAAACTTTCATTATTTTCGAAGGGAAAGCTTATAATCCGGAGAACCAGCTCATTGCAACAGCAACATCAAGAATGATGATCTTAGGGAGATAATTACACTGCTATTATTTCGGGGATAACTTATAAAGTTTTTACAAGGGTATAGATCTTCACCTCACCATCTTTCCCTTTTACCTTCAGCGGTTCATGTTCAATGAACTCAGCCTTATCGGAAATATAACTTTGCGATTTTTCCGAGACAACAATAGTATTTCTTCCTGCAGCAGCACACAACCTTGCACCGGTATTAACAGAAGTACCGATTACAGTTCTGTCAGCCCTATCTATAGATCCCATATTACCGGCAATCATCTCCCCTGTATTAATCCCGAAAGATGCGTAAAGCGGAGTAACTGAAGTTTCATTAATCTTTTTAATCTCATCACGGATCTCCTCCGCAGATTTTGCGGCCCGGAGCACCATATTCTTTCCGCCGAAAACAGCCATGATTTCATGTCCTGAATATTTATAAATCTCTCCGTTATTTTTATGGATAATCCTCGCCTGAAGGCTCATTACAGTATTCAGCATTTCCATCACAGTTTCAGGATTCCTGGTTTCCGCATACTCGGTAAAATTCCTGATGTCCGTGAAAAGAACCGTAAGATTTTTTTTCTCCCCTGCCGGATCTATATCAATCTCACCTTTTACAGACTGAAGCGCCGATTTGGAAACAAACCTGGAAAACATGAAACGCTCCCGCAGCCCGTCAATCATACTGTTAATCTCATTACCCAGTTCACCGATCTCATCATCAGAGTTTATATCGATTTTGCTTACAAAATCTCCGTCCGCAGTGCCCTTAATTACCCTGCCCAGTGCGATAATTCTACGTGTCAGATAATACCTTGTAAAAAGTGCAATAAAAGAAATCGCCGTGATGATAATAATTGCGTAGAGAAATATTGTGAGAACCATATTCTCCTGCCCCCTGGAGTAAAGTCTCAGCATACCCCAGAGTGCAGTGATTAATACCGCTGATGTAAAAAGCGGCACACGGAATGTAATGGTTTTAAATAAAGCAGGCTTATTTTGCCACCGCAACTTTAATCTCCTTCATAACAACAGGCTTAATTTTCATACCTTTAAGCTGCTTCAGACTGTCAGCCTCCTTTTGAGAAATAAGACTGTACATTAAAGCAGCTTCAACAATAAATTTATCACCACCTGTATTGAGCTTAATTTTTTCAACATGCTCCTTCATAGGTTTAAGCCGTTTATCCCGGAGTATCTCTTTAGCCTTTGCAAGATTCCCCACAGGGTTCCCCTTCCCGTCACCGAATACAGTACCGAATGTAACAGCATTACCATCAATATAACCCTTTTTATCCGGAACTCCGCTCTTATAAACAACTTTACCTTTTGCATCCTTAACAATAACTTTAAGCCAGACCTGCCTGATATTGGAAACTCCTGTTGGCACATCATGACCTGCGCCATTATTCAATATTCTTATAATAATATCATCACCGGATAATTTCCCGTCAATTTTCAGGTCAACAGCATTTTTCAGCCTCTCTTCCCCCATCTTTACACGGACCTTATCCTTTTCACCTGCCGGGATCACCGTGTTACCTCCGACGAAATAATGCGTGAATATATGTTCACGCTCCGGCCCGCCATAAGCTGCAACACCCGGATTTTTTTCCCGCGGAGTTGACCCTGTTGCAGGATGCCCCGGCCTCTGGTACATGTGGCAGTCCTGGCATTGCACACCCTGTTTTTTATATGGACTTGCCTCCCACTCCTCAAAAGTAGTTTCAAGCCATGTGCCGTAAACAACATGTTTTACATTATGGCATGTGCCGCAAATCTCCGACCTGGTATGAAATTCAGAGTATGCTGTTTTATGAAAATCTGTAACTGAATCCTTAAACGGCCCCCGCTTGACCCCCGGATTATCATAGCCGTTCCCCGGTTCATAATTATAATGGGCATTATAATCTTCGTAAGCCCCTGTTATTGAATGGCAGTAATCACACTGAACACCCTGTTTTGCAGGCTCTTCAATTTTACTGATGTCGTCAGACATCTTTTTCGGGTAACCTGAAATATACCCCATGGGAACATGGCACTTCTGGCACGATTCAGCTTCTGCAAGTTCATCAGCCAGGGTTATCCCTTTCAGCCCCTCCCGGGCTACTGCAATATATATCTGATCTTTCAGTGAAAGATTATGGAGAGAGCCTTTCCATTGCTCATAAATTTCACTATGACACCCCCCGCAGACATCAGGTGAGAGAAACTGTGAGAGTTCATAATGAGCAATTTTTTCAGATCTACCTGCTGCGATAAGAAGAATTGATGTAACAGAAATAACAGAAACAGTAACAAACTTTTTCATAAATAAATCTCCGGCAGATTTTTTTTATAAATTTATGCTGAAATATTCAAGAGCAACAACTATTTAATTACCACAATGTAAATAATAATCGGAATAATTATTAATAAATGCTTTACTTTTTTTTATATATAATAAACTCTTGATTATACTAATTAGAATTAAAAATAATACAATAAAAAAAACGATGCTTCAATATTTTAATAATTAGTTTAATACTTTTTCTTTTTTTATCAGGAGAAAAGGAGTACTATAAATATAGTACAATTTTAAAATTATGAGGGGCTGATCAACAACCGCTTATTATATGCGGCAGTTCCTCATGTATCAGTTCCATTTGAAATTAAAAAAAATATAAATCAGTATGGAGGATTAAGTTATGAAGAAATATGTATGTTCAGTATGCGGATACGTTTATGACCCGGAGAAAGGTATACCCGAAGAAGGTATTGCGCCGGGAACAGCTTTTGAGGATCTCCCTGATTCTTTTGTATGTCCGGTCTGCGGTGTAGGGAAAGAGGACTTCGAACCTGAAGCATAGCCTCATAATAAAAAAATCCCTGGAGGGTACCAATGGATGCCGTTTTTCTGTCGAGGATACAGTTCGCGCTTGCTGCGGGCTTTCACTTCATCTTTCCCCCGCTTACGCTGGGGATGGGGCTTTTAATTGTAATCAATGAAACACTTTATTTAAAGACAGACAGAGAGATATATAAGAATATCTCGAAATTTCTTGTTAAAATATTCGCACTTATCTTTGCTATCGGGGTTTCAACCGGTATTGTTCTTGAATTTTCATTCGGAACAAACTGGTCAACCTATTCCCGCATGGTGGGTGATATTTTCGGAGCGCCCCTTGCAGCAGAGGGGATTCTTGCGTTTTTCCTTGAATCTGTGTTTATCGGAGTTCTTCTTTTCGGAAGAGACCGCGTATCTAAAAAAGTTTACTGGCTCTCCGCTTTCCTTGTATTCTTCGGTTCACATCTGTCAGGTTTGTGGATAATCATAGCAAATTCATGGATGCAGACACCGGCGGGTTTTGTCATCGAAGGGGGACGCGCTGTACTCACTGACTTCTTTGCCGCAGCGGTCAACTACTCCACGGCACAGAGATTTCTTCACACAATTATCGGAGGATGGCAGTCCGGGGCTCTCTTCCTTGCCGGTATAAGCGCATGGTATATTATCAAAAAACGCGACCTGGATTATGCAAAACCGATGCTTAAGATATCCCTTCTTCTATTTATAGTTACATCGTTCCTGCAGTTCGGGACAGGTCATATGCATGCAGTTCAGGTTGCGAAAACACAGCCGATTAAAATGGCGGCAATGGAGGGTCTCTGGGATTCAAAAGAGGGAGCTCCACTCTCTGTCTTCGGATTCCCTGTGGAATCTGAAAAGAAAACATACCTGGAGATCGGGATTCCGAAACTCCTGAGTATCATGATCTATGCTGACCCCAACGCAAAAGTACAGGGGCTTAACGACTTCCCTGAAGAGCTTCACCCACCGATCTTCCTGACTTTCCAGACATACCACGTGATGATCGGTCTCGGGGGATTATTCGCACTTATGTCTGCAATCGGCGTGTTTCTCCTCTTCAGGAAAAAACTTTATGACACAACATGGTATCTCTACCTGCTGCTCTTTACCATACCGCTCCCGGTTATCGCATGTGAAATGGGGTGGATGGCAGCGGAGATCGGGAGACAGCCCTGGGCGGTTTACAATGTACTAAAAACAGCGGACGCCGCATCAGTTGTTGTTCCGGCATGGCAGGTCCTTCTTACAATAATAATGTTCACAGTAATCTATTCATTGCTCTTTGTTCTCTTCATTAAGTTCCTTACACAGATGATCAAAAAAGGGCCTGAAGAGATTATTAAGACAAGCGGATATTGAGAGGTGTAATATGGAAACTTTGGAAATACTTCAGATAACATGGTTCATCCTCATCGGTATCCTCTTTGCAGGTTACGCTGTTCTCGACGGCTTTGACCTGGGGATAGGCTCACTCCTCCCCATACTTACTAAGAACGATGAGAAGAAAGTATCGGTTTTATTCAGGTCAATCGGGCCTGTCTGGGACGGAAACGAGGTGTGGCTCATTACAGCAGGGGGAGCGCTCTTTGCGGCATTCCCGCACGCGTATGCAACTGTATTCAGCGGGTTCTACCTTGCACTGATGCTGGTTCTCTTCGGGCTTATACTGAGGGCTGTATCAATCGAATTCTTTACACTGGAAACGGAAAACAAAGGTATATGGGCAAAAACCTTTTTTATAGGGAGCATAATCCCCTCTATACTGTTCGGCGTAGCTCTCGGGAATGTAATAATGGGTGTGCCCCTTGACGCGAGTATGGAGTTCACGGGGAACTTTTTTACACTGCTGCGCCCCTTCCCCCTTGCCACAGGGTTACTCGGTTTTACAGCAATACTGATGCAGGGACTCACCTACACCATGCTTAAAACGGAGGGTGAGATTCATGATACCGCAAAGGTACTTGCAGGTAAAGTATGGTACGGATATATTGTAATGTTCCTCTTTGCAGCAGTGCTCTCCTTTATCTCTGTCACAGGGAGCGCGTGCAATATCATCGCATGGGTAGCAGCTGCTCTCTCTCTCGGATCGCTCTTTGCAGCAAAGATGCTTATCGGCAAAGGTGAGGAGTTCAAGGCATTCTTAGCCTCCTCTCTCGCTTTCATTTCTTTATGGGGGATTGCGGGAGCTCTTCAGTACCCGGTGCTTGTACGCGCGATAAATGATCCGGCTCTAAGCATTACAGCTTTTAATGCCTCTTCCAGTCAGCTTACTCTTTCAGTAATGCTCGGTATAGCCCTTGCAGGTATGCCGGTAGTAATCGGTTACTCAATATATGTCTACAGAGTATATAGAGGAAAAGTTAAATAAAAAAACAGGAGAATTAAGATGGCAAAAACAGAAAGAAACCAGATTTACAAATGTGATATCTGCGGAAACATCATTGATATAGTTCATGAAGGAGCCGTTGCCCTGGTATGCTGCGGCCAGCCTATGAATCTGCTTGAAGAACATACCGCTGATAAAACTACAGAAAAGCATGTGCCGATGATCGAAAAAACCGCTGACGGATATAAAGTGATCGTAGGCTCTACACTTCACCCCATGGAGGAGAAACACTACATCGAGTGGATTGAACTCCTTGCTGACGGCATATCCTACAGACAGTTCCTGAAACCTGGAGACAAGCCTGAGGCATATTTCAAAACAGACGCGGTGAATGTAACAGCACGGGAGCACTGCAATATTCACGGGCTCTGGAAATCTTAATAAATAAAAGGGAAACCAAATGGCAGTTTCAATAGAAGATAAAATTCTTAAAGCAATGAAAAAAGAGGGTAAAGCTATGCGTCCCGGAGATATTGCTGACGCAGCAGGTATTGACAAGGATGAAGTTTCAAAAGCCATGAAAAAACTTGCCGCTGAGGGAAAAGTAAACTCCCCTAAAAGATGTTTCTGGGAAGCTGTATAACCCCGATAAAAAAGGCCGCAATAATCAGCGGCCTTTTTTATATTCATTATCTGTTTTCACTCTAACAGGAGCTCCCTCCAAGAATAACAAAGCCAGAACTCCATCTATCTTTTCTAAAATCGATTGTAAGGCCGTTTTTAAGATCAATGTAATTTTTCAACCTCCCGTCATATATAACATTAACATCATTAACTTTTAACACATGTTCTTCATTTTCTTCCAGTTCATCCAGAACCAGTCCCAGACGGGGACCGCCTCAACCGAACCCGTTCATATTAATTCTTAATGCCGGGTTTTTGAATCCTGAATCTTTCATAAGCTCAAGAACTTCATTCTTTGCAGCATCGGTTACCTGTACAGACATAGCAAACTCCTTTGATACATTTAATTATTTACAATTTAATAAAATGCTTAATAATCGTCAATGATAAATCTTTGTTTTTTTAATATTTTATCAATATTTATTCCTGAACATAGAATTTTATTTTTATAATATTTATCAGTATTTATTCCTTAACTTTTTTCAGGCAATAAATGCTCTATTA
>DAISJZ010000137.1:0-6783 GCA_036821145.1 Spirochaetota bacterium | reverse complement strand
TCCACTGCCACGAAAAGATGGTTCCACTTAAAAAAAGAGTTTAACCTTTAAAGAACTTTGACACCTAATAAATTCTTAGTATCCTTTTAATAAATATCTGTAACCAGTGAGGCGATATGAGATCCCCCTTATCATTCTTTATATTTATATCCATAGTAATAACAATCTACAGTCTCATGAACTATTATTTTATCAGGAAGCACAGAAATATACTCACAGGGCGTTCTCTCCCTGCTATACTCTTCAGGCTTATTCTTGTTACAGTTATACTGGCGCCAATAGCAACGGTTTTTTTCAGTCAGAAGGGTGAACCGCTCTGGGCCGCGGTCACAGGGTTCACAGGGTACGGCTGGCTTGCGTTTCTGTTCCTCTTTCTTGTAATTCACGGCATGGCTGATATCATACTTTATATTACGGAGAAAGCGGGATTCATCCCTCCGGGGTATATGGCGCGTGAGGTGCTCGCAGGTACATTGATTCTCAGCATATCTCTCCTCGCTTACGGTTTTTATGAAGCAGACTCCCCCCGCGTTGAACGTCTTGTTATAGAAACAGAAAAGATTCCGTCTGATATGAAAAGCCTGAAGATTATGCAGGTAAGTGACATCCATTTCAGCCCCATAATAAGTACAGATAAAGCTGAAGATATAAAGAAAATAGCAGAGCATGAGAAACCCGACATTATTGTGTCCACCGGCGATTTCCTCGACCGGTCAATAAGGAACAGTGATGAAGTCGCTGCTGTTATGCGGAGCATTGCGGCTCCGGAGGGGAAGTATGCCATTACAGGGAACCATGAGTTTATAACAGGAGTTGATGAAAGCGTTCAGTTCATTGAAAAGTCCGGTTTCATCATGCTGCGAAACAGGGCTGTCACTGTTGCTGGAATAAACCTTGCCGGAGTTGATGATTACTCCGGCAGGAGACTGGGCTTTTACAGTGAAGCAGAGGAGAACAGCCTGCTTGCTGTTTCGGAGAACGGGCTCTACACAATTCTGCTTAAACATCAGCCAAGGATAAGCAGGGGGAGTGTGGGACGCTTTGATCTCCAGCTTTCAGGGCACACTCACGGCGGGCAGATATTCCCCTTTACACTCCTTGTGAAATTATCATTTCCGTATCTCTGCGGGGAGTATGACCTTGGAAACGGCAGCAGGTTGTATGTTAGCCGCGGCACAGGGACATGGGGGCCTCCTGTGAGGTTTATTGCCACACCGGAGGTTACGGTTATTGAGCTTCGAAGAAAGAAATCTCCTTCTCAATAAACTTAATTGAAAAATCATAAAATCCGTCGTGCCAGCTGAGTGAGAGTGTCCCTCCCAGGGCATTCTCCACCTGCTTTTTGGATAAAATTATACCAAGGCCTCCATTGCCTGTGCAGCTCCCTTTAAGCATAAACTGCTCTTCGCAGTCAAGTATTGTCAGTTCACCGTTGAGAATCTGATTGATGGATTCCAGCACGCTCTCTGAAAAGACACCCCTGTTCAATACAGAAATCTCAATACCCGTGCCCCCTTCAGTATTGACATAAGAAATCGTTTTTTTTATAATGATGTCAGTATAGAAATCGATATCTACAATATCCGTTATCCCTGTATTCATCGCAAGGGAAACCGGGGAGCGGACAGCATTGTTAAGCAGTTCTATAAGGATCCATCCAAGGCCACCGCAACTGTTCACTTCAAGCGGATGAAGAAAGGGGATAATTTTTTCAAACATAGAATAGAATTCTTTCGCCACACCTGCCATATCTCCCGGGTGAGAGTAAACATGCCTGAACTCAAGCTGAGAGATTTCGTTTAACGCGGCATTCATTTCGAAAATTTATCGTTCCTTCAGAATTAAATATAACAAATAACCGGTATTTTCAACATTTTTTATGGACATTTTCTGATCAGTCAGCGGATGTCTTGCCTTCCGGGGATAATAATGCTATATATGTCAATGGTTATTCTATTGTAAATATAAGGATAGGCGGGATATCTATGACAGTTCAAATTGATTCAGGTGATGATATAGTAATTACAATGGAGCCGGATTTAATCCCTGAGAGGATTCGTCTTCTTGAAGAGAAGTTTGATAATATAGCGCATTACCAGGAGAAAAACGTTACCCTGGACATGACCGGCATTACCGGCCTTGATTCCCTGCTTTTATCGGTTCTTATAAGATTCCGGTCAAGGCTTTCAATAAGCGGCAGGAGCCTTCGTCTTGTAAACTGTAATGAAAGGATTATTGATAGTATAAGACGTGCGGCGCTGGAAGATTACTTTCTTGACTGAAGGTTATTTATATTCTCTATTTAAATCATGATTTTCTTTTTGAAGCCGGTATTTTTACCGGCCTTTTTTTAATTATACAACAAAAACAGCTTTCAGAAGAGTGTAAGCCCTGTTTATCTCCTTCATTTTATCCTCTGAACCGCTGTACCTGTCAGGATGAAATCTGCCTGCAAGCTCTCTGTATCTCCTGCTTATCGATTTCCGGGCTGGCTTTTCCAGGTTAAATAGAATCAGAGCTTCATCAATCTCCCTTTTTTTCAGGAAGTATATTCTGAATCCCTTCATGATATCATGAAGTATCTCTGATTCACCAAAGGCGATATTTTCAGGATCAAGATAAAACTGTGCCATGGGATCGAAAGAAGGGATAACCGGATCAATATCACCGGTATGTGTTTTGCAGAAGAGATCATCTGTTTCATTCATGCAGAAATCCCCTTTATCCTCACAGTAATGCCCGCAAAATCCCGGGCCCGGGAGCCGGATAAGCCGTATTTTCAGTGGGTCAATATGCAGGTAAAGTCCTGAGCTCCCCGACTCTCTTTTAAGCATGTAAAGCGCATGGTAAACAGAGAAGTGCCGCTCATACATTGAGTATGGCTCCCCGTTCTCTTTAAATTCAGGTGTGAATTTTTTCAGAATTTCATACTCACCTGTTACGGCAGAGAGTTCCATCAGGTATTTCCGGAGTTCTGCTCTGTTAATTGTTATAAGCTCCATTCATTTATTATAAAGCATGATCGCAGGATATGCAATAATAAATATCTATGAGCGGGATAAATAGTTATAAAATACGTAATCAAACTATATAGTTCAAAGGACTATTATGATACCTTAATCCGGCGATCCCCCGCCTGCACGCAGACACCCCCTATGAAAAGGGGTATTTTTTTTAAAGGTTACCTCTTGTATAAAACTGTTTTTCTCATTATATTATTAATCAATAACCGGAAACATATATGATGCCAGAAAAGAAAAAACTCCTCCTTGTTGAAGATGAACTACTTATTGCCACAGTGGAGATGAAAGCCCTTGAGAAGGCTGGTTTCTCTGTTGTAACTGCCTCTTCAGGTGAGGAGGCTATTGAAAAAGTAAGGAATATTGAAGATATCGACCTTGTCCTGATGGATATAAATTTAGGCCCCGGCATTGACGGAGCTGAAGCAGCCACAGTTATTCTGGCGGAACGTGATATCCCGCTTGTTTTTCTCTCCAGTCATACTGAACCTGATGTTGTGGATAGAACAGAAAGTATAACATCATACGGCTATGTTGTAAAGAATTCCGGTATCACCGTTCTCACAGCCTCAATACGGATGGCATTCAAACTTTACAAGGCAAGGAGAGAGATTGAGAAACAGAGCAGGGCTGTTGAGGATGCCAACAGAAAACTTCAGGAGCTTCTTCTGGAACTTGAAGAGACTAACAGGGAGCTTGTTGCATCCCGATCAGAAATAATTGAAAGCAGGGCAGCGCTTGTTGAGAGTAATGAAAAATTTATGCGCATCGCTGACTCAATGCCTCAGATTGTCTGGACTGCTGACTGCACAGGTAAAATTGATTTTCTTAATGATATCTATTATGCCTATGCCGGTGAAGACAGGTATAACAGTAAGACAGAACTGGTAAATATACACCCTGACGACGTTGAAGCAGGCAGGTCTGCATGGCTCGATTCTGTGGCCACGGGGACTATTTATGAAATGCGTTTAAGGCTGATGAGGCATGATGGTGTCTACAAATGGTTTCTTAACCGCGGGATCCCTGTTTATGATAATGAAAAAAACCTGATTAAGTGGTACGGTACCTGTACAGATATAGATGATCTTGTTATTCAGAAGGAGGAGAGGCTCCGGCTTGAGAATAACCTCCTTGAAGCCCAGAGGCTCTCAAGTACCGGAAGCTTCGAATATGATATTATCGGAAAAAAGTTCTACTGGTCTGATGAGGTTTTCAATATCGCCGGAATCAGCAGGGAGGAATTCAAAGGAAAAGCATCAGACTTCTACAGGTTTGTTCATCCCGATGATGTCGGTTATGTCAAAGATTATATAAAAAGATCAATCTCAGAACGAAACTGTATCAGTTTTGAGTACAGGATTATAAGAAATGATAACTCTCTGCGTTACCTGACAATCAGGATTGAAACAATATTTGACGCAAATGATAAACCGGCAAGGATAATCGGTATTGTACAGGATATTACAGGCCACGCTGTTGTAAAGAAAGCCTTGAGGGAAAGCGAAGAGCGGTGGCAGTTCGCCCTTGAGGGAGCCGGTGACGGCCTGTGGGACTGGAATACAGCAACAGATGAAATATATTATTCAAAACGTCTCAAAGAACTCCTCGGTTATGGTGAAGATGAAATGGAAAACACCCTGTCCGCCTGGGAGACACGGATTCACCCTGATGACATTTGTTACGTGATCGAAGAGGTTGATAAGCTCATCAGGGGGGAGGTTGATCTTTACAGTACTGAACACCGGCTTTTGTGCAAGGGGGGGGATTATAAATGGATTCTTGACAGGGGGAAGGTTATTACAAAGAATCCTGAAGGGTGGCCTTTGCGTATAATCGGTACTTTTACAGATATAACAGCAAACAGGTTGACCGAGGAGAGCCTTGCGTCTGCTCTCATAGAGAAGGAATCCCTTATGCGGGAGCTGCAGCACCGCGTGAAAAATACTCTCGCAATGATAACATCACTTATAAGTTTAGAACTGGGCCAGTCAGATAATCCCGAGGTAAAGAAGTCTCTGAAAACAATCGAAGGGCGGGTAATGGTTCTCAGTAACCTCTATCATATACTTTATACGGGCGAGGGGGCAGCCGGTCTCCCTCTTGACAGTTATCTTAAAACAATTATCGGCAGCGTAACCAGCGGGTATGGCGAATCAGCAAGAAATATTTCTGTCAAAACCGATTTTCAGAATATTGAAATTGATCCAAAGAGGGCAACATCAATCGGCATTATTCTGAATGAACTCCTGACAAACTCAATTAAATACGCATTCAGGGGGAGAGAAAGCGGTACAGTGAATGTAGCCCTTAGGATGGTTGACGGAAGAATTAAACTTCAGTTTTCTGATGACGGTGAGGGGCTCCCTGAAGATTTTAACAGTGAGCTCTCAGCAGGTCTGGGGCTGAAGCTTATTAATCTCCTCGCTTCCCAGATGAAAGGTGAGTTCAGAATTGCCAATGGTGATGAATCATCTTTTGAAGTTGCACTGCCGTATATAAATTGAAAGAGTGTAATCAATATGTATAAAATTCTACACCTTGAAACAAGTATGCTTTACAAGACACTCATCCGTGAGATTAGCGCGGAGCTCAGTGCTGTCTATCTCAATGCCTCAAGCACTGAGGAGGCGGTTGAGCTGTTGAAAAAAGAAAAGATATCACTTATACTTACCGCAATGGAACTTGAAAGCGGGACTTCTGATAAATTCATAAAAATTCTTAATGAATCGGAGTTTAAAAATATACCTGTTGTGGTATTTACAGGGAATGATTCTCTTGAGGACAGGAAAAGAATGTATGACCTCGGAATAGTTGACTACATTCTTAAGAAATCCGACCGTGAACAGGTAAAAAGCAATCTTGCCACCTTCAGACGTGAGGATCCTGTTGCCCTGAAAATGGGTGAATTGAGTTATGCTGTACTTGATGACAATAAAATGGATAGAAAGATTATCGGGCGTATATTCTCAATACACCGGATCGAAAATGTTGATTTTTATGATTCAGATCATGCGTTATTTGAATCAGGAAAAAACTATGATGTTTATATTATCGATATAGTTCTGAAAGATACTTCAGGAGACAAGGTTATAATGAAGCTGAAGGAACAGGTCCCTGAAAGCGTTGTTATTGCAGTTTCAGGAATTGATAATATTAAAACCGTTTCAAGGGTTCTTTCAATCGGTGCGGATGATTACATAACCAAACCCTTCAACTACGATCTCTTTATCGCAAGGCTTAAAACCAATATCAGGGCATTCCTCCTTATGCAGGAGATCCGCAGAAAAAAAGATCAGCTTGAAAGAATGGCTGTAACTGATTCACTAACGGGCCTTTATAACAGGAGGCATATATATGACAGGCTCAGACAGGAGGGGGAGAAGAGTGAAAGGTACAGTTCCAGGTTTTCAATCATTATGTTTGACATAGACTTTTTTAAAAGGATAAATGATTCCTACGGCCACCAGTTCGGGGATGTTATATTAAAGAAGGTTGCAGACGCCATACATTCAACAGCGCGTAATGTTGACATATCGGGTCGTTATGGCGGAGAGGAGTTCATTATTATACTGCCTGAGGTCCAGCTTAAAGGCGCTGTTATACTCGCTGAACGTATAAGAGAGAAAATCGCGAATATTATGACAGATGTCCCAGACTTAAGGGTAACTGTTAGCGGGGGTGTGGCGGAATTTATTGGAGGCGATATCGAAGAGCTGGTAAAAAAAGCTGACCAGCTCCTCTACAAAGCCAAAGAGAGCGG
>DAISJZ010000136.1:0-6837 GCA_036821145.1 Spirochaetota bacterium | reverse complement strand
AGCAGCATTAAAAAATGCTCACAGCATAAGGGGATATCAAACCCCTGCGATGATAAAACAAACATGGAGGATCAATATCATTTTTTAATCTTAATTTCAACTGTAAAAACGAAAAAGTTTTAAATGATTTTTTTGAAGAGGAGATATTTTATGAAAAAGAAAATGTTACAAACAGCCATTACATTAGCGATTGTGATAATCAGTTCAGCAGCATTTGCAATGAGTGTTGAGGTTGTAACTGACCAGAGCGCAAAGTACTGGGTCAACAGTGCGAGATATGCATCAACTGACAATTCGGCTGATATTGCTTACTACAATCCAGCGGGTACTGCTTTCATGGATAGCGGAATTTATTTTTCTCTCAGCACACAGACTCTCCTGATCCCGTACGATCAGAAAATTACCATGCCTGCGGCAGGTTTCAGCGAATCATATTCGCAGGATAAACCTGTTCTTTCTATACCAAATTTTTATCTTGTTGGTAACCTCGGCAAACAGGGGTTTGGAAACCTGGCCCTTTTCTGCAACGCAGGTATAATAGGCGGGGGCGGTAATCTTGCATGGGATGGGACTGCAGGTGCTGCAGCACTGGGCTTTGCCACAGCTGCAAATGTAAATTCAATGGCCGGAGCCGCATCATCTCTGGTAAAAACTGATATAGACTTCGAAGCAAGTGCAGGTATGTATCAGATCGGAGCAGGTACTGCATATTCTCTTAATGCTCTTGTGAGCTTCAGTGCAGGGGCACGATATGTAATTGCTCGCAAGAGTATAAGCCTTGACGGGATGTATTATTTTTCAAATGCTAACGGCGCTCTCCCCGCATCATGGACTCTTGATCTCGATTATGAGACTGAACTTGCTGCCGAAGGATACTGTTTCATCTTTGGTGCAGATGTGAAACCCGTAAAAGATCTCAACATCGGGATCAGGTTTGAAACTGAAACCGGGCTGAGATATAAGTATGATGATAAAAAACATTCAGCATCAGATTCCGTTAGTAATGCCGTTGCTCCGGGAGTTGCTTCCCAGCTTGCCGCAACGGACGGAACAGAGACCGATGCAAACCTCCCCGCAATACTTGCCATAGGCGTTGAATATGACATTACTGAAAATCTTATGATAAGCGCAAGCTCAGTTTTATATTTCATGAATAAAGCTGACATGAACGGAGTTGAAGATTATTATAACACAGGTTATGACCTTACTATGGGCACCACATATAAGGCCATGGATGATCTTAAAATCGGATGCAGCGTAAACTATACAACAACAGGGGCTAAAGAAAAATACTTTAAAGCTGACGGCCAGATGTTAACTGTAAGCACAAACCCGCCACTTGACTGGGTTTATATAAGCGGCGGAGCAACATATAACGTAACACCGGATCTTGATATTACAGCATCTGCTGCATGGATCCACTATCTGCCCCAAAATGTAACAACAGCAGGCGGATTTGATTTAAAGTATGAAAAAGAAACTTATGTTATCGCTTTTGAAGCCGGATATAAAATATGATGTAACTTAAATGCTTTTATATTCTGCGGTTGCGCATAACCGCAGAATATAAAGACCTTCATTGCAGCCGGAATCCAGTCACTTTTTTTTGCTCTTAATATATTCCTCTGAAATTTTATCTATATTCATTGCAGCCTTCTTAAAAACATCTGCTATTATTTCAAAGGGTGTGTTCATCCCGTTTTCAAACCATTTTTTTAACACCATATAAACTCCACCCGCAAGGTAATGCACAAGGCATTGATGGTATTCATCAAGCTCCTGAAGATGCTGGGCCTTCATGTGAAAGAGGGAAAAAAAGCCGGATAGTTTTTCAAGAGCCTGTAGGCCAAGGCCCGCTTTCAGCAGCGCTTTAAAAAGCGCCTCATTTCGCTGCCATAAATATATAAGCTGTTTAACTTCATAATCCCAGGTCAGATCCTTTTTGGCCTCAAGGTTTTTTTGAACTTTTTCAATATATTCATCAAGGATCTCATCTATTTCAGATAAAAGTATATCATCCATACTGCTGTAGTTGCGGTAAAAAGTCTGCCGTGCAATATCCGCTTTTTCAGTAAGCTCAGTAATGCTTATCTCTGAATACTCCTTTTTTTCGAGCAGTTCCAGCAAAGTTTCGAGGAGCCATGCCCTTGTCCGTTTTGAGCGCTTATCCCGGTTCATTCTATGCACCATTTTCTCTGGTTTTGTGGCGTAATTCTACAGGTAAAATCATCACACTTGACAACAGTAATTAACGATAGTACATCTGTCAATTAAGTTACATATGTATCTAAATTGACTTTTGTCCATTATAATGGAGCAGCATGCTTAAATATCGAACCGGAAGTTCGATCAGATAATTATTTGTACCTCCGGCTTCTGCCGGAAAAGGAGAAAGTTATGAATAAGACTGAAAAGTCATATAACTCATGGCATGGCCCTGAACCTGAAATACCTCTATCAGTAATCACTGAAACAATTGAAACAGAGATACTGATCTGCGGCGCGGGAAATGCCGGTATGGCTGCCGCTATTGTTGCAGGTAACAGGGGAGCTAAGACCATTGTCATAGAGAAAGATAAAAAGATGGGATTGATAAAACCGTACATGGGTGCAATTGACACAAAGGTTCAAAAAGCGGCGGGTGATAAAGCCAGGGTTGATAAGGAAGAAATTATTAAGGAGCTGGTAAACTACTCAACAAAGTATACTGATGAGCTGAAAGTTTATGGAGACTATAAACGCTCTAAATACACAGGAGCAAATAAAGTTGACGAAAATCTTGTACGTCTCTGGGCGGATGAAAGCGGTGCAACTTTTGATTTTCTCGCTGAAGAACTTTCAGAATACGGAATAAAACATGTTGCTGAATATAACATCGGCCATGGTCATCACGGGCCATTCAAGGCATTCCCCATCCATACGAAACTCCTTGTACCTTTTCGCAAAGGGGGAATTTTTGCGGTATCACACGGCGGCGTATATGTTCTTGAGAAGTTTTTCATGAAGAAGGTCAAAAGCTACGGCGTTAAACTGATGTTTAACACAGGACTGGTTAAAGTCATAAAAGAAGGTAACCGCGTTGTGGGTGTTATTGCCAGGAGATCGAACGGAAAGTATATCAGGATCAATGCAAGTAAAGGCGTGTTGATTGCAACAGGCGGTTATGCGGCCAATGAGGAACTTATCGCAAAACGTAACCCTGAAGCTGTATCTGTATCAACAGTGAGGTATGAACAGAAGTGCAACCGGGGTGACGGCATAAAGGCAGGAGTATGGGCAGGAGGGGAAAAAGATGAATTTCCCTCTGCAATGGTTTTTGACCGGGGCCCGGTAAAACCGGGGGGGAAAGCAGGTGTTCCTATTAAAGCAGGTGCCACTTTCGATTCATTCTTTATGGCGAGTCAGCCCTTTATGAAGGTCAATATGGACGGGAAACGCTTTACCAGTGAATCTGTCCCATACGATATTGTTCTTTATCCTCTTCAGGACCAGAAGAATGGCGTCTCCTGCATCATCTGGGATTCGAACTACTGGAAGCATATAAGATCTTTTGATACAATCGGCTGTTCGCGAATGATTAAGAGTAATAGCAGACCTAAAACCCTGGAGGGGATGGGGTTCTTTCCTAATTACATCTTAATGACACTTATGCGGATGAAGGGGATGTTAAAAAAATCAGGAACAATTGAAGGCCTGGCAAAAAAACTCAAGCTCCCCCCTGAAGAACTAAAAGCCACAGTTAAGAGATATAATGAAATGGCAAGGCTCGGAGTGGACAGAGATTTCGGCAAAGACCCGGACGCTCTGCTCCCTCTTACTAAACCCCCTTACTATGGAATTACTAACGCAGGCTGGTTCCTGACTACAATGGACGGGCTACGTATCAACACAAATATTCAGGTTGTAGATAAAGAAGGGAATGCCATTGAAGGCCTGTACGCGGCAGGAGATGTTGCCGGCGGATTTTTCGGAGACAACCTGTACCCGGAACTCTGTGTCGGTGTTGCTGTTGGTAAGACAATGACCTTCGCCCGTCATGCGATACTGCATATGACAGGGAATGTATAACAGGGGAAATGAAATTTGTCCTCTCTTTCTGAAGTATAATTTTAATTGAATGAAAAAATTAACAGCTGATGCTGGAGGAGTTAGAAGATGCTTAATAATAATTTATCCGTTGATCAAGTTGAGAAATTAATGCACATGAAAGCAAAGGTTACAAGCCTTGTGGATTATGGAATGACCGCTTCCGGGATCCGTTTTGATGTCGGTTTCGAAGGGGAGTTAAGCGGAGAGACAATTACCGGGAAAATGCAGGGGATCGACTATTTCCTGATGGGTCCGGACGGGGTCGGGCAGATTGATGTCCGTGGAGTGATTTATACGGATGACGGGGCAAAAATTGCTGTGTCTATCGACGGGTTTATGGCCGGGCCTGAAATAAAGGATTCACATGTGCGCTTTGAAACCGGCGACGAAAAGTACAGGTGGCTCTGCAACGCCATTGTTGTAGGCAAAGGGCAGAATTTCCCGGTGGAAGATGGCGGTCTGCCGAAGGAATTTGAAGTTGTGTATTACGTGATTCGATAAAACAGCAGGGGCAGATTTTCAGATTTAATCCGGTTGCTCCTCTTATAAAATGTATTTTCAATTTATAAAGGTCTCCACCGGTGTTATGTAAAACAAAAACACCGGGGGGAGGCCTTTCTTTATAATTTAAATATCTGATTATCTTACCATTCTTTTCACTGTAACGGTATTACACAGAGAAGCTTTACACGCTCCTGCAAAAACAACAAATAACATATCTAATAATGTGATTACCTGTTATACAGCCTAATAAAAAAACCCCGTTCCGGGGAACGGGGATGAAACTTTTATGAAGAGGAGATAGTATAGGCCCTATAACAGGCCCGGAAAAAAAACTATCATGTTCATAATACGAATGAGAGTGAAAAATATTAAAAAAATTTTCCCTGTAATAAAAAAATGATACTTTATATTTACTCTTATCAAAATTTCCTTATTCTGTTTTTAAAGTCAGCATATTAAGTTTAATATAAGCTTCGTATTGGCTTCGGGAAGGCTTCGTGTTGGCTTCGTGAAATTAATTGACTGAATTCTTTCAAGCGTCCCCACTTTCCATACAATTCAATATAAATATACATTTTTTATTATTTCATCATGCATTACCTGATTCAAAAAAACTGGTTTCCCGCAAAACTATTAAACATATTCAAACTACATTAAGGAGGTTTTTTATGATTGGAGCAATTATTGCAAAAATACAGGTGCGGAAAGGCTTTGATTTATTCAGCAGGCAGGAACTCGACAAATTATTATCAGCATGGAGAGACGATGCCTACCTTGTTTACCCCGGCGATGTCCCTGCCAGCGGCACTCACCAGGGCAAAGATGCACTCAGGAAATGGTTTAAAAATTTTTTTGAAAACTATCCTGAATTCAGTTTTAAAGTAAAGAACGTCTGTGTTGATAATATCTTCGATTTAACTGGCACAAACACAATAGCAGTTTACTGGGAATTTGATTCGACAACGCGTAACGGGGGTAAATGGCATAACACCGGTTTTTCAATGTTTAATATCCGATTCGGTAAAATTGTTTCATGCCGCGATTTCATGTTTGATGCGGGGCCCGAATTCAGAAAGTCCTGGGTGTGAAATAACCGCCTGCAGTACTTTTAAAAAAACCTTTAAACAGATCATTAGTGAATCTTCTTTTTTAACAATTACTGCAGCAGAATATCTGCCGCATAAAAACACTTATGCACCTTTCATTCCACCATCAGGAATAAACACTTCTTTTTGCAAATAACAACAGTTTTATGAAACAGAAAATAAATAAAAAAAATTACATTATTGTGCAATAAATTTTGCTTCACTCTACATTTAACGTTTAAATGTCGTTATAAACTCTATTAAAATAACAAAGGAGGTATGTTGTGAAGTTATTAATCAGATGTACCCTTCTGGCAGTTATTATCTCTGTCACAGGATGCATATCCTGGGATGAAGGATGGAAAACAAAGGTTCAGGCATCAGGTACAGGCGATACAAAGGCCCTGCTTGCTTCAGCCGCATTGCTTGAAGCAACAGCTGATACCGCTGCAAAAGTTAAGGGGGTTATTGCAGCGTATGAAAAGGTTATTGCCATTGATCCGGGAAACTATGACGCGCTGTCAAAGGCAGGTGAATTTGCAATGTTAAACGGCTACATCTATGCCAGGGACACAAAAGAGAAGGAGGAGTATTACCTTAAATCAATTAATTACTGCGAACGGGCAATGTATACGAACCCGGAATTTAAAAAACTCGCAGACCAGGGGAAGCCCGCATGGGATTGTGTTGATGCCCTTACACAGAAGGAGATGTCTGCCATGTTCTTCTGGTTTGTTGCAGCAGGGCAGTACTGGACTGAATGCTTCGGTTCATTCAGCCATCTGCTTAATTTCAGCCTGCCGGGGAAAGTAAACACTGTACTCCGGAGAATGTCGGCCATCAATCCTGATTCCATGAATGGTAGAGTTCATATGGCATGGGGTTCCTCTTACGCGATACTCCCCGGATTTTTAGGCGGGGATATAAAAAAATCTGAAGAGGAATTTTCAAAAGCAGTAAAAACCGGACCCGGTACACTTGTTAATTATTATACACGTGCGAGATATCTCCATGTTAATAAGGGTGATAAAGATGCTTTTAAAAAAGACCTGGAGTTCATTATATCAAGCGATATAAGCAGGAACAAGATCGATTACGCATGGAATTTCGGTTACCAGATGAAGGCAAAAGAACTGCTGGCGCAGGAAAACAAACTTTT
>DAISJZ010000135.1:4955-6876 GCA_036821145.1 Spirochaetota bacterium | reverse complement strand
CATTATCAGTTACAGAAAAACGGACTCTTTCAAGCAGAATCCGCAAACAGCTTGCTGAAAAGTTGATAGATTCTGATATAATAGTAAAAGATGAAGCAGAGATTTCTGAATCATTAAATAATCCCGGAAGTGTTATCAAAGAAGCTATCTTAAACGGTATCAGGTTATGACTGCTGAGTATATCTTTGTTTGGTGTTGATGTCCGCTATCCTGATAATTTTTATCAGCCGACAATTGATGAAGTTAAGTATTATACTTCGCTTGTTTTCAGGATTAAAGAACTTGTTCTAAAGAGAATACCGGATTATCTTTAAAATATAATTCTTTATCTGAACCTTTAAGATAGGAGAAATACCAATGCTTCCCGATGTTATTAAAGTTGAAGTTATGGATGATTATATATTAAAACTGACATTCGAAAATGGTGAAATACGCGAATTCGACTGTAAACAGATTTTAAATGAAAAACCTTTTGATTCTCTTGCAAATGATTTTATTTTCAAACAGGCACGGATTGAATATGGTACTGTTGTATGGCCCAATGAAATAGATATTGCCCCTGAAACACTCTACCTTGATTCAACAGCTCTTTCATAATCAATATCTCTTATCCTGATCCTGTCAGGAGACAAGGATTTCATCCTTTGAAATCATATCTATTGTGGTGAACTACTGCTCCCCCTTCGAACTGTTAACAAACCCCTTGCCGAAGAGTTCAAAGTTCCACTTTGCTGTTTCATAGCCGTGCCTGGAGATGACATCAAACTCTTTCTCTGACATCCTCTTCAGAGTGGTTTTATAACCTGCGGCTAACTTTACCCCCTTTTCACTGAGCCAGTCATACTGCAGCAGCTTTTTAGCAATCTTAACATCAGATTTTCTGAAGGCCTTAATAGATTCCACAGGGCTTGTACCAATCATGAAATAGAAACCTGAGCCCGGATTATTTATCAGAAAATTATTGAATGTACGGACACGGAGGGAGCGCACCTGTGAAAGTATCATGTTAATCACCCTCACAGCTCTGCCGGGGTTCAGCAGATTCGGAATAGATTCCTCTTTCAGCAGTGAACTGGCATCAGATACAATTACCATGTCAACAGCAGACTGTTTCTTTATAACCTGCCTCCCTGTATCAAAAAGGGGCTCAAGTCCCAGGTTATCATAAACCCCTCCGTCATAAAGATGGAGCTTTTTAAAAGGGGGCCTGTAGTTTTCAATATACCTGTTTGAATTCCAGTTTTCTTTTTTCCTCCATTTCAGTTTATCGATTTTCAGGCAGAGGGGGCCTATACCAAAGGGGAAAGCTGCTGACATTGCCATGGCGTTAGCGAGTTTATAATCAGGTATCTCTGTATACCCAAGTTCATAATCACCGAAGTCCTTCCCTTTTACACGGAACCGCAGGCCGTTTTCACCTGTTGTACCATTGATTGACCAGAGGGGGCGCTTAGGCAGCTCTTTCAGGGTCATTTTAATATTCCACTTCTCTTCAATGGTTGAGGCAACAACATTGGCCCTTGAAAAAATAAATCTCCAGTTAACGGGATTAAAGAGGAGTTTTACGGCAGTCCCACCCTGAAGTGATGTTGTTGTAAATGTTTTCCTGATCTGCGGGAAGACCTGTTCAATGTACGACTTTGATGAAGGCCACCTGCCGCTGTTTATGCTGAACACCAGTCCTGTGAAGAGGCTCCCTCCGGAAACTGAAGATATATGGTTAACGTCCTCCAGCTTACCCTTTTCTGCCAGGTACTTTAAAACTCCGGAATGAAAGGCCGCTGCCCTGACCCCTCCGCCCGAAAGAGCGAGCCCGATTCTTCTCCTGTTTTTTCTCTCCACTCAAGGTTCTCCTTAAAATATACACTCTATAGTGCAGGAGAGGGATTTCAATAATAATTTAGGTTCATCCCGGAGTGTC
>DAISJZ010000135.1:0-4855 GCA_036821145.1 Spirochaetota bacterium | reverse complement strand
CTTGTAATGCGCCAGGCTCCTGACCCGAACTCTCCCAAAGTAACACTGATACCCTACGGTGAGGATGTTGAAGTTATTGAAGAGCAGGGCGCAGCTGTTGAAATAGGCGGAGTTTCAGGTAAGTGGACAAAGGTTACATGGAACGGCAACACCGCATGGGTATTCGGAGGTTTTTTAAAGGAAAGGGAGATAAATACTCCTGACAGCGCCATTGACAGGTATTATAAAATGGAAAACACCCTTTATGAACTGATAAAAAAATATAAACATACTGAAACCGACATAGATAAATATAACCGCCTTGTAAAAAATGATCTTATTGAAAACTATAAATCAATTATGACAGGGCCGGAGCTGACTTTATGGACTAATTCAATTAAAGAAGGTTCTTTAAATTCAGGTTATTTTGCGCAGATATATAACGGGCTGTCAAAAACTCAAATTATCTCAAAGAAAGAGGAAAAGATTAAAGATGATGAGCTTAAAATAGTTCTCACCATCAAAGAAGAGGAACCCTATAACCTTGAATTCGGCCCTGATTTAAAAACTGTGGTTGAAAAATATAAAGTGAAAAATATCACCCAGGCCGACTTTGATAAAAAAACAGCGGGTGTAGATGACACTGAACTCCGTTTTACTATCCGCATAAATGCCGAGCAGACTTTCACCATGCAGCTTATAAAAGGCTCCTGGTATATTAAAAAAACAGACCGGAAGCTTATTGATTCCGAGATTGTTTTCTTATAAACCTGCAGTGCCTAACCCGGCAGGGAATACTCCTGCCGGGAGCATTAACACGGTTTAAATAATTCATTAACTCCATACCAGTTTACCGCACACAACCCCCTAAATCCCCCCGAGGGGGACTTCAGATTTGTTGTTTCAATAATATTTCACCAATTAAGCAATTACAGTACCAGTTTTATTCAGCACTTCTTTATCCGAAAACCGGAGTGCAATTACGCCTTATCTGTCTGTTATAAAGCATGGGTAATATTAATTACTGATTATTTTTTAATCCATACATTTATAAAGTCCCCCTCCGGGGGATTTAGGGGGCTGTTAAATGCGGGGAGACGTGAGGCCTGCGACGGCGGAGGTATATCATTTCTTACCTGAAACAGGTTAAAAATAAATAATAAACTGATTTTAATATATCAGAAAAATTATATAAAAATAATGAACTTTTAGTTTAACAGGAATAGTTAAATTGTTATAATAACATTAAAGATTACGGGCATCCTGAATATTTTCTATATCAGCAGGAAATAAGCTTTTGTTATTTTAAATTTAATAAAATGGCAGGTGAGTCAATGAATGGAAAAACAGGTATCGTTTCGAATGATGTAAAAAAATGCGTTGATCAGGTGATCAGGTTTCTCGGGAAGGATATAAAACTCGGCATGACCCTTGCATTGGGTAAACCGATTCTTATAGCTAATGAATTCTACCGCAGGGCAAAGGAGGACCCCTCAATAAACCTGAAATTACTGACCGCCCTACCCCTCGAAAAGCCCAGGGGGCACAGTGAACTTGAAAGGAGATTTTTAAAACCTATAGCTGACAGGGTCTTTGACGGTGTTATTGATTTTGACTTTATGCTGGACCTCCGTGACGGGAAACTCCCTGATAATGTGGCAATTTATGAATTCTTCTGCAAAGCTGGAGCTAATTTAAACAATCCGCATTACCAGATGAATCATATATCATCAAATTATACCCACTGCGCCCGTGACGCCTTTGACCTCGGCTGTAATGTTTTCGCGCAGCTGATCTCTGTGAGGGAATTTGACGGCGAAAAAAAATATTCCATGGCCTGCAACACAGACATCTGCCTTGAAGCTGCGGCAGTTATAAAACAGAAAAGAGCAAAGGGTGAAAAGGCAGTAATGATTGCAGAGGCTAACGTAAAGATGCCCTTCATGTATGGTGATGCAGTAGTTGACGCTGACACCTATGACATCATTCTCCAGGGTGAGGAGTTCAATTATACACTGTTCGGCCCTCCCAAAGACGCTGTTGCGCTGCCTGATCACATGATCGGTATAAATGTCAGCACACTGGTGAGAGACGGGGGCACAATCCAGGTGGGTATAGGCGCGCTTGGTGATGCCATTGTGGCAGGACTTGTTATGAGGAACACTCATAACCCGGTATACAGGGAGATACTGGAAAAAAGCGGCATCATGGCAAAACATGGAGATATAATAAAGAAATGGGGGGATACAAAGGTATTCAAACAGGGGTTATACGGATCATCAGAGATGTTTGTTGATGCTTTTATGCAGATGTATAAAAATAAAATTCTGAAGAGAAAGGTTTTTGACAGTATCCCTCTTATGGAACTAATCAATAAAGGTGAACTGGCTGCTGACAGAATTCCTGCTGACATAATTGATAAACTCATTGATATGAAAGCAATTCACGAGAAACTCAGAGAAGAGGATTTCACATTTCTCACAGAATTCGGGATTCTGAAAAAGGATCTAAAGTATACAAAGAGCGCGATTAAAGATGGTAAAGTCAGTTATTCTACTGACCTGAATAATGCAGCCAACAGAACAAAGATAAGAAAAATCCTGGGAAAAGAACTTTTAAACGGACACGTTATACTTGGGGCGTTCTTTGTGGGGCCGCAGGCTTTTTACGATGCCCTTAATGATATGAGTGAAGATGAGAGAAAGCTCTTTGCCATGTCAGGGGTTGAAAAGGTTAACCAGCTCTACGGCGGGGAGGAGCTAAGGGCTCTCCAGAGAAAAGACGCCAGGTTCATAAACACAGGTATGGTTGCAACTCTCCTTGGTTCAATCGCCTCAGACCAGCTGCAGGACGGGAGGCTTGTAAGCGGTATAGGCGGACAGTACAACTTTGTGTCAATGGCTCACGCGCTCCCTGACGCGAGGCTTATTGTAATGGTGAAAAGCGTCAAGGGAACAGGAAAAACCCTTAAATCAAATATTGTTTTCAGCTATGGACACTGCTCAGTGCCTCGTCACCTGCGGGATATTATTGTTACGGAATACGGTATAGCAGATGTAAGGGGTAAACCGGACCAGGATGTGATTGCTGCTTTAATAAATATCGCGGATTCAAGATTCCAGAAGGAGCTCCTTGCCCAGGCGAAAAAAGCTAAAAAGATCCCCATGGATTATGAAATCCCTGAAGAGTACAGGAACAATACACCTGATAAAATCACGAAGCTCCTTAAGCCGTACCAGGAACAGGGATATTTTCAGCCCTTCCCCTTCGGCACAGATCTGCTCCCTGATGATATCGCGCTGGGAGGCTCTCTCAAGGCAATGAAAGCCCTTGCCGCAGGCCATCCTTTAAAACTGGTGAAGGGGCTTCTCTTTGAATTAGTCAGGCCGTTACCGGGGTCAGCTCAACGGCATATTGAAAGGATGAAACTCGATGTTCCTGCGTCTGTTAAAGAAAGGGTTATGCGTAAAATGGTGGTTTTCGCTTTACGAAACAATAAGAGGCTTTAGTCCGCTAATCATTTTATTGTCGCAGGAAGGGCTGCCGGGACAGCCCTTCCTCTTAAATTTTTATAAGATTCGAATTAAGGGTTTCGTGTATTTTACCGGAAAGATCATTAAGGTTATACGGCTTTTGTATAAATCCGCAGAACCCGTGCTTTAAAATCTTCTGCGCGTAATCATCAATGCTGTACCCGCTGGCCAGGAGCACAATCACCCCGGGATTAATAGAATACAGCCTTTCGTAAGTCTCCCTTCCATCCATGTCAGGCATAATCATGTCAAGTATTACCATTGTAATATTCCGGAAGTTCCCTGTATATATTTCGATGGCCTCTTTTCCGCTCTTTGCCTTAAGCACATCGTAACCGAGATACTTCAGAAGCTTTTCACCCACATTGAGAATCATGGTTTCATCATCAACAAGGAGTATTACGCCATTCCCTTTGATCAGCTTTTCCGGTTTTTCAGTTTCACCCGATTCTTTGACTGCTGTTTCCGCTGCAGGGAGAATAAAAACAAATGTGGAACCCAACCCCGGTTCGCTGTAGGCTTTTATTGATCCGCCGTGGTTTGTTATTATCCCGTACACAGATGCAAGGCCAAGCCCTGTACCTTCACCCTTATCTTTGGTGCTGAAGAATGGTGTGAAAATATTCTCAAGCACCGTTTTATCCATACCTGTGCCAGTGTCAGTAACAGAAACCTTTATATATTCACCTGATCTTACATTGAAATCATCAAAATCATGGCCGGAGATTATCGTGTTTTCTGTCCTGACATAGATCTTCCCTCCATCCGGCATGGCCTGGCACGCATTGATAAAGAGGTTCAAAAGCACCTGCCTTAACTGACCCTGGTCGGCAATTACTGCCGGGAGCTCATCATTTAAAAATGATTCAATGCTAACCTCTTTTCTTGTCTGGCTGAATATTCTTATTTCACGTCTTATCAGATCATTTATATCAACGGGTTTAACCTCGTATTTACCTCCGCGGGCAAAGCCCAGCAGATTTTTGGTCAGTTCAGTTGCAGCGCTTACAGAATCGGAGATGTTTTTAAGATACTCATATTCAGGATCACCGGACCCTCTTTCAGACATCATAAGTGAAGTATAACCCATTATACCCATAAGGATATTATTAAAATTATGGGCAATGCCGCCGGCCAGTGTACCTATTAACTCCATCTTCTGGATGCGGAGAATATCCTTTTCAAGATTCTTTTTCTCCTCCTCGGTCTTTTTAAGAACAGTGATCTCAGTGAGAACACCCTGGACACCTGTTGTTCTCCCTTTTTCAACTACCGGCCTTGGAGTTGTTCTGAACCAGTGTTCTGAACCGTTTTTACCGGATATGCGGTATTCAAAAGTGCTG
>DAISJZ010000134.1:3047-6983 GCA_036821145.1 Spirochaetota bacterium | reverse complement strand
TCTGATCTGCATAAGATCAGTTATTTGCAGGAGTAAACCATGTCAAGATTTAATTGAGAAATATAAAACAGATTGAGTTTCTATCAATCATACGGTTTGATCATCATAATACAGCGGGAACAGTCAAAGATTATTCTGAACTTCCGTGAACCGTCACTGAGTATAAAAGGTTCTGAGTATCCGGAATTTTTCCCGCCATTTCCGGGGCAGAGCCCGTTCTCATATTTAAGGCACATCTTTGTTGTCATTAAATCTTCAGTTCCGGTACGGGAACCGGTTTCGAATGATTCCATGACAGCAGATACTCCATGCCTTTCATAAAATTTCCGGGCAAATGAATTGCTCACATTCCACCTGTAATCAATTTCAGTATAGGGGTACTGAATATCTGTTTTACTGAAAAATAATTGCTGCCGTATGTAACTGCCGCACCTTACTGCTTCGAGTTTATCCGCACAGATGCGGCGTGCTTCGTTAAGAATACTCACCGGCACGAACCAGTTTTCACTGAAATCGACTGTTATATCACCCGCTGTAAAAATTGTATTACCGAGTTTCCGCAGATGCTTCAGAAGCTGTTCTTCGCCGGCGGACTCTTTCATCGATTTTTCTTTTGAATGCATTATATTCTGAACAGCCGTGTTGCCGTCACTATCTTTCATTACCAGCTTAAAACCATCATCAGTATCCTGCAGCAGTATATCTGCTGTTATACGCCGTTCACTCTTTGCTGTTTCAAGAACTTTCTCGAAGAGAGCGTCACTGTTTCTGAAAATTTCAGCGCCTTCATAAATGCCGTCAATCGAAAGGGGATAAATGAAAACATCATCAACCCTGTTTATCCTTGTACCGCATTCACTCCCGTCACGTTTAAAGAAAAAAATACCGTCACCGGCATTCAGACTGTTATTGCCGTCTATACTGAACCTGTTATTTTCTACTGACTGCACAACACCAATACGTTTACCGGAAGATTTTGGCGTATGAGGCGACAAAACTTTACACGTTCTCCCGTTAGTAAAATATTCAGTATAACCCCTGTTAAATGTTCTCTCCGGATCAGGTGTAAAACCGGGAACAGATACCCCCGAAGATAATTTCCGCAAGTCGTTTCTGCCTTCAAGGACTTCATCTATCTTTAACCTGTAATGAGAGACAATATTCCGCACATAGTTTACATCTTTAAGCCGCCCCTCTATTTTAAATGAATCAATACCTGCATCGACAAGTTCCCCTATATATTCAGTACGATTAAGATCTTTCAGTGACAGGGGATATCTCCCGGCAGGAATAATTTTCCCGTTACTGTCTGTGAGAGTATAGCGCTTTCTGCAGGGCTGAGCGCACTCACCCCGGTTCGCACTTCGGCCTCCATATGCCGCGCTCATATAGCACCGTCCGCTCATGCTTACACATAACGCGCCATGAATAAAAAATTCAAGCTCGCAGTTTACCTCTTTTCTGATTTCACGGAGTTCATCAATACTCAGCTCTCTGGCAAGCACAACCCTGGGGATACCTATCCGGTCGAGAAATTTTATCTTTTCAATATCATAATTGTCACACTGTGTGCTTGCATGAAGTGGAACCGGGGGGAGATCCATTTCGAGGATCCCCATATCCTGAAATATAATTCCGTCTATCCCGGCATTATACAGGTTAAATATTGTTTTTCGGGCTTCTTCCAGCTCGTTTTCGTAAAGGATTGTATTAACAGTGGCATAAACTCTCGCGTAATATTTATGACTGTAAATTATAAGTTTTTCTATATCCCCGAGGGAGTTGCCTGCAGCGGAACGGGCGCCGAACTTCTCCGGCCCTATATAAACTGCATCTGCGCCGCAGTTTACTGCAGCAATCCCTGTCTCAATATTTTTTGCCGGCGCAAGGAGTTCAATCTTTCTCATAGAAGAGTTCTCTAAGGACTTTTTCAAATAGAAGACAATTTCTGTCAAGGACGATCATAATATAAAGTTTAAATCGACGGTTTGCGCTCCTGCCCCTGATTATGAAAAATCTTGACGAAAGGAGGCCTCATACTTATAATTGAAATATACAGGTTGTTCCCTGCCGAAAAAGGCCTGCTCAATCCGGAGATCTGTTGATTAGTATAGTAAGGAGAATAATATTAAGTAACTATGAATATAGTAATCCTCGGAGCCGGAGTTGTAGGTTCACAAATTGCTTCACAGCTTGTCAGCGAAGGACACGATGTTGTTGTAATCGAAAAAAACCAGGAAAGGGCGAAATATGTTTCAAATCATGTTGACTGCATGGTTATAAATGAAGAGGGGAATAATTATGACACCCTCAAACGCGCGGGGATAGAACACGCTGATTTTTTTCTCAGCGTTGTTGACTCTGACGAAGTGAATATGATCGCCTGCGGCATAGTTGAAAGTGAATATAAAGTACCTGTAAAAATTGCCAGGGTCAGAAACCTTGACTACTCTAAAGCCAAGATATTTGAAAAATCATTCCTCGGAATAGATTTCATTGTTAATCCCGAAGTTGAAACCTCACGCCTTATCGCGAATACCGTGGCCCTGGGCGCAACAAGTGATGTTATGCTCTTTGATAATACTGATATGCAGATACGCAGCTACAATGTTGACAGCAGATCTTTCTTTAAAGGAAAGCTTCTTAAAGATATTCGCTCCGCTGCGAGGCTTAAAGACAAATTTCTTATTGCCGGAATAGTAAGGGAGAACGAATTCATTATCCCCACCGGATTAACAAAAATTGAAGAAAATGACAACCTTTACCTCTTCGCTGCAAAAAATACCCTTACAAAGATATTTATTGAAACTGGGAAAAAAAGGGAGAAGATCGACAGGATAATTATTGTAGGCGGGGGACGTATCGGCAGACTTGTAGCAAAATATCTCATAAGAACAGGGAGGCGCATCACGGTTATTGATTCAGACTATGAAGTATGCAAGTCAATTGCTGAAAAATTCAAAGACGCCCTTGTAATCCACTCAGATATATCTGATGAGAATATTTTTGAAGATGAACAGCTCCACACATACGATCTGATTATAACAACAACAAGCGATGAGGAGCTTAACATTCTCAGCGCGGCTTACGCTAAAAACCTCGGGATAAGAAGAGCAATCGCTGTTGTCAACAGGCCTAATTACATCCCCATATCTTCAAAGCTCGGTATTGATGTAACAGTGAGCCCAAGGCACAGTACAGTAAGTGCCATTATGAAATATATCCGCAGAGGGGATATAAAAAACATTCACTCTCTGTTTTATGGAAAAGCTGAAGTCATTGAATTTTCAATAAATGACAAAAGTATCTTAATCGGTAAATCACTGAAAGAGATAACCCTCCCCCCTGAAACGCTTATACTGACAGTGATACGGAATGGTGTAAATGAAATCCCTGACGGGCAGTTTAAAATAAATGCCGGGGACACTGTCATTACAATTGCGAAACAGATTGCGATACAGGAACTTGAAGAAGTTTTCCTGATGGAACAATAGAGAAGGATTACTCTATGAACCCTGTACTTGTATATAAAATTATATCGTACCTTGTGCTGATAATTTCCGGATTCATGCTAATCCCCGGAGGTATAGCTTTAGTCAAAGGGGAGTACCCCGCTTTTACCGGTTTTTTAATAACCATATCCATATCAATTTCTAATTTCATCTTCATGCTTATTTGTACACGGGGCAGGGAGAATGGAACACTTTCAGCAAAAGACGGTTTTCTTTTTGTCACGTCAAGCTGGATAGCAGCAGCATTTATCGGGGCATTGCCTTTTTACCTCTCCGGAGCCATGCCGGCATTCGTAAATGCCGTGTTTGAAACAATGTCCGGATTTACAACAACAGGCGCATCGATTTTAAGCGATATCGAATCACTGCCATCTTCAATTCTATTCTGGCGTTCACTGACTCACTGGCTTGGCGGTATGGGTAT
>DAISJZ010000134.1:0-2947 GCA_036821145.1 Spirochaetota bacterium | reverse complement strand
ACCTTTAACTCGGCTTATATTGACTGGATTATCACAGTTTTCATGGTTCTTGCAGGAATCAACTTCACTCTGCATTTCAGATTTATGTCGGGAAAATATAAGACATTACTCAGGGATAGCGAACTAAAAGCGTATCTTGGTATATTTGCTGTTTCCACATTACTTATAGCATGGAATATTCTCGGCACAAGCTGCAGCACCGTTTCTGATGCCTTAAGGTATGCCGGTTTCCAGGCGGCATCTATTCTTACAACCACAGGTTTTGCCACTGCAGATTATGAACAGTGGCCGGCTCTCAGCCAGACAGTTCTCTTTGTGCTGATGTTTGTAGGGGGGTGTTCAGGTTCAACCGGTGGCGGTATCAAGGTTATCAGGATTATAACTATGCTGAAGCAGGGCCTGAATGAAATGAAATATCTTCTGCACCCGAAGGGGATTTTTACTCTCAGGATAAACAGGCAACCTGTTAAAAAAGATATTATTTATGCAATTTCCGGTTTTTTCTTTCTTTATATACTTATGCTGCTCGTTACAACGATTGTGGCAGCCTCATCAGGAAGTGATGTGACAACATCATTCACAGCATCACTGGCTACAGTGGGGAATATCGGCCCCGGTTTCGGGCTTATCGGCCCCGCAGAAAACTTCAGTTTTTTCCCGGCTTACGTTAAGTGGTTTTTCTGCTTTGCCATGCTTGTGGGGAGGCTTGAACTTTATACTGTTCTGATACTCTTTACAGTGACTTTCTGGAGAAGATAGACTTATATACATGACGCCAGTCAGCCGGGATTTTAATTTTATTTTTTTCCTGAAAGAAAATCAGTTATTCTCTTTGCAACCGGTGCGCTATATCCGCAGGGTAAATCATGCCCCATACCATTTACAAGCATCAATGACGACCCCGGCACCAGCTGCGAGCATTTCACTCCATGAGAGTACGGTATCAGCGGATCCTTTTTACCATGAATAAAGAGTGCGCGCTTTGAAAGTTTTTTCAGCCCGCCATACCTTGAACCGGAGGAGATTATCGCATTAAGCTGCTGAGGCAGCGCAAAGGGGTTATACCCTCTCCTTTTCCTGATATTAAAAAACACCCTGCTTGAGATCGCTTTAATATCATCTGATGTCAGAGTTTCATTTCTGAACAGCTGCCAGATCCCGAGATGAAGTTTAATTATATTTCTTTCATTTTTAATTATCCCGTATCTGAAGCTTATCCGCATAACATTCCACACGGTTTTCCATGGCACATGGGGGAGATCCGGATCGTTTAAATCCGAAGAAGACATCACTGAAACAATGCTCTTAACTCTGTGCGGAAAGGATATAGCCATCTGCTGAGCAACCATCCCCCCCATGGAAACTCCGATTACATGGGCCTCCCTGATTTTAAGTTTATCAAGCACGGAGATTCCATCCGCAGCCATGTCAGTGAAAGTGTACTTCCAGTGCGGATAATCTTTCATCCAGTCCGACATTCCTGTAGCTCTATTATCAAAGAGAATCACTCTGTATCCGCTTTCAGTAAGTTCCCGTACAAAACATGGCGGCCACCATAAAGAATCAGCAGCAATACCTGAAATAAGGAGTATATCGCCCCTCGAAACACCCGCAGGTTTAACCGTTTTATACCATATACGGAAACCTGACGCATCTGCAAAACCTGTTTCACCGGGAAGTTCATCCTCAGGTTCAGAGTTCATTACATCATTTATAATACTATCTGTAACATCCGGTAACGACGGGCCTGTTGCAAAAACAGTTGCAAATATGAATATTGAAGCTGCCAGTATCAGCGAAAAGAAAACAATCAGAATCTTTTTCATCATAAGGTTATCCTGAAATCATCTGCATCCATCCATGCGGGAAATTCCTTCCTGTATTCGATAAGCGTTTCATACTGAATCTCAACAGTATGAACAGAGGGTCCACCCCCTGCGGAATAAAGCTCCTCCCCCCTGAAACCGATAACGCACGAACCTCCGTTATATTCTATGCCGCTGCCGTCGATCCCGGTGCGGTTTATCCCGGCCACATAACACTGGTTTTCAATTGCCCTTGCCCTGAGAAGAGTATCCCAGTGGTGCTGCCTTACAGCAGGCCAGTTGGCGCAGTAGAAGGCAAGGTCATATCCGTCAGGAGTATTCCGTGACCATACAGGAAACCGGAGATCATAGCAGATAAAAGGGCGGACTCTCCACCCCTTGATATTCACTGTAAGATTCTTATTACCGCCGGAATACTTTTTATCCTCCCCACCCATCCTGAAAAGATGCCTCTTGTCATAAACACAGGCAGCACCATCAGGTGAGGTTACAACAACACGATTGAAAAACTTACCGTTTTCCTTAACAATGATGCTCCCCGCTGTATGAACATCAAGCTCTCTGCTCCAGCTCATCATTGCTGAAACAGTTTTACCATCCATCTCTTCAGCAAATTTTTCCGTTTTCATGGTAAACCCGGTTGAAAACATTTCGGGCAGAAGGATCAGATCACTCCCCCCATCCAATCCGCTTATTAGAGATTCAATCATTGCAATATTGTCAGATGCTGAATGCCAGATAATATCTGACTGGACAATTGTTAACCTGAGGTTCTGCATACGATTAAAATTTTTATCAGTTATCAGGACAATGTCAAGCAGGATAGGAAATGAATGTTTTTTTTAAAAAGAAAGCGGTCCTGCATGGGGGAATTACGCAGGACCGCATTATGTTTATTATAGATGAGCAACTATCTAAAAATAGCAGTAAAAACAGTTTAGCCCTTTTTTTCAGTATATTAAAGACTTTATGACTTATCCCATGAAATTCTAAAGGCATTTTCATGGGATAAGCTGCTTCCTCTTTCGAAATGAATATTCATTCCGCTTTTCTTTATAAAAAATGGCGCTTATGCACCTTTATAATCAGTCTATTTTCATTACATTTTTTGTCAAGATTTT
>DAISJZ010000133.1:5100-7220 GCA_036821145.1 Spirochaetota bacterium | reverse complement strand
TCCCCGCTTCAATTCATCAGGATGGGAGAAGGGCCGGGGATGAGGGCATTAAGTCCCCGGCGTTTCGCAACATGTTGTACATATTCGCATCATGGTTCAGCATATACGCATCAGATCACACTATATACGCCTCATGGAGCAGTATATACGCATCAAATCGCAAGATATACGCTCCATGTTGCTTTATATACGCTTCAAATCGCAACATATACGCTCCATGTTGCTTTATATACGCTTCAAATCGCAACATATACGCTTCATGCTGCTGTATATACGCTTCATGGAGGGCATATATGCATCATGTTGTACATATTCGCATCAGATAGCTGTGCTGCATAGTTCCCGGGAGGGTGGGAAATTCACTCATTATTCAGCTTACATACAAAAAACAGGAAACAGTTCACCTCTTCCCGAAAATCGACCCCAACACACCGCGTACAATTGTCCGTCCTGCCTGGCTTGCTGCTGCACGCGCGGCACTTTTAAGCACAGCTTCAGCAATGCTCTCCTTCTGCCGCCCTTTCGGTTTTGCTTTTGCCGCTGCTTTCTCTTCTGCAGCAGATTCAGCCTCTGCCTCAATCTTTTTTCTCCTTTCAATAAGGAGTTCATATGCTGACTCGCTGTCCACCTCCTTCTCGTAATGGCCGTAAATGGTGGAGCCCTTAATAACTGAATCACGTTCCCCGGCAGTGATGGTTCCGATCTTACCTGCCGGCGGGAGTATATAAGCGCGCTCAGTTACACCGGGCGCACCCTTTTCATCAAGAAATGAAACAAGTGCCTCACCTGTTTCAAGTTCAGTGATTGCTTTCTCAATATCAAGTTCAGGGTTAAGCCGGAAAGTTCTGGCTGCTGTCTGCACCCCCTTCAGGTCATTGGCACTGAAAGCACGGAGCGCATGCTGTATGCGGTTCCCCAGCTGTCCAAGTATCTTATCAGGTATATCCACAGGATTCTGTGTAACAAAATAGACCCCTACACCTTTAGAACGGATAAGCCGAACAACCTGTTCAATCTTTTCAAGAAGGGCTGAAGGTGCCTCACTGAAGAGGAGGTGTGCTTCATCAAAAAAGAAAACAAGTTTCGGCTTCTCCGGGTCGCCGGCCTCAGGGAGCTGCTCAAAAAGTTCAGAAAGGAGCCAGAGGAGGAATGTTGCATAGGTCTTCGGCGACTGCATCAGTTTATCAGCAGCCAGGATGTTGATTACACCATCTCCGTTTACGTCTGTCTGCATAAAATCATTGAGGTCAAGGGCAGGCTCACCGAAAAGTTTATCTCCACCCTGTTCTTCCAGCGCAAGGAGGGATCTCTGTATGGCGCCGACACTGGCGGCTGATATCTTCCCGTATTCAGTGGTGAAGTCCGATGCATTGTCCCCTGCATACTGAAGCATGGAACGGAGGTCCTTCATATCAAGGAGGAGTAACCCTTCATCATCTGCAATTTTAAATACAAGGGAGAGGACTCCGCTCTGTGTGTCATTAAGGTTAAGGAGCCGTGAAAGGAGCAGAGGCCCCATCTCAGATATTGTTGTACGCACAGGGTGTCCCGATTCTCCGAAAACATCCCAGAACACAACTGGGCTCCCGGCAAAAGAAAAATCTTTCACTGCGAGTTTCTTTATCCGCTCATCAACTTTCTGATTACCTCCCCCAGGCTGACTTATACCTGAGAGGTCACCCTTCACATCAGCAAGAAAAACAGGCACCCCGATTTTACTGAAGCTCTGCGCCATTGTCTGAAGTGTGACAGTTTTACCTGTACCTGTTGCACCGGCAATGAGACCATGCCTGTTGGCCATATTCGGGAGCAGTACCAGATCCTTTTTCCCTTTAGCTATAAAAAGCGGGTTTACTGCCATGATTTATTCTCCTTGAATAATTAATTTCAGATTAAATACGGGGAACCGTTAATAGTTTAAAAAAAAGGAGGGGATGTCAATATTAATAACCTGTATTTATTCAGTCTTTCGATTATAAAAGAGTTTTTAAAATTGGAAGATACAGATGTATTTATAATTGATTTGTTAAGCTTAATTTTATAAATTATTATTTGAGTTAAGCGAATACCGGTTAATACTGAATATTTTCTATCAGGAACAGATTGCTTCGTCGCTTAAG
>DAISJZ010000133.1:0-5000 GCA_036821145.1 Spirochaetota bacterium | reverse complement strand
ATACCGGTTAATACTGAATATTTTCTATCAGGAACAGATTGCTTCGTCGCTTAAGCTCCTTGCAATGACAGATTCTCATAATAACTATTTATCGGAATTACTAATATGAAAAAAATTTTTACTTTATCATTATCTTTTACAATCACAATTGCAGGCGTAGTGATTTTTTCATTGCTGTCCACCGGTATCTGGCAGGAAAAACCTGAAGAGATACCTGCAAAAACAGAGATTATTATATCAATGGAGGACACTGTAACAGACTTCGGTACAAAAAACGGCCTGTCCAATCCACTGCTTAAAGATATCTTCCGGATTGCATCAAAGGATGATCTTAACCGTACTATCTCTTCCTTTAACATTCCACCGGAAGAGATAAAATCCAGAACAGAAAAAGTAATGGTTCTTAAAGCAGAGACTGAATCAAAAAACTGGTTTAAAATACCGCTGAAATTCACACTCTGGTTTGCTGCACTGGCTGTTGCATTTTTATTAATAATAAGAAAAAAAATTAACCGGAAGGTGAGACTTCTATTATATATCTCTTCAGTTACTGTTTTCGGAGTTATTTTAGGCTCAGACCCCAGTCCCATGGGGACTGTCAAGGATGCCATTGTCCTTTACGGGATAAACAGGGTAATATTCCCCCCGCGCATGATTGCCTTTATTGTTTTCATGATACTGGTCATTGTTGCGAATAAATTCATATGTTCATGGGGATGCCAGTTCGGCACACTGCAGGATTTTATTTTCAGGCTGAACAGAAACAGCAGGGACACAGGCGCATTAACGCGTCAGTATAAAGTCCCTTTCATTATTTCAAATACAGTGAGGATTTTATTCCTTGTTTTCTTCACTGCCGCAGCTTTTATATGGAGCATTGACCTGTTCCACAATATTGACCCGTTTAAAATATTTAAACCTGCAGTGCTTAACACAATGGGAATTGCTTTCATAGCACTGCTCCTAATTCTTTCACTCTTTGTATACAGGCCGTGGTGCCACTTCTTCTGCCCATTCGGTCTTGCCGGATGGTTAGGTGAAAAGATAAGTATCTTTAAAATAAAAGTGAATTACGACACATGCATTGCATGCAGCGCATGTTCAAAAGCATGTCCCTCTACCGTAATGGGGGCAATTCTCAAAAGAGATAAAATTATTCCTGACTGTTATTCGTGCGGTACATGTATTGATGTCTGCCCTACAGATTCCATAAGCTTTGCTGTAGGGAAACGGCCCATGCCCCCTGAGGGGAAGTTTGAGAAAAATTAAAAAGTATGATACCCCGTACTGAGATAGAAAGAGCATACGACCTCTATTCAAAAGAGATCTTCACATATATTCTCAGGTCGGTTCACGATCAGGATGAAGCAGAGGATATACTTCAGGATGTTTTCATCAAGCTGATAAATTATTCGGTTAAAAGCAGTGTACACTCAGGGAATATACGCGCCCTTCTCTATTCCATAGCGCGAAGTGTGTGTATAGACAGTGCGCGCAAAAGATCACGTGCTAAGATTGATACCACTGATATAACAATGCTCCCTGACAGAAACAGGAACAATGACATGGACTCTTCAGATGAAATAATTGATATAATAAATTCAATGATAGATACACTTGGTGAGCCTGAAAAGAGTATAATCCTTTTCAGAAAAAACGGCCTCACCTATTCCGAAATTGCCCCTATTATGAAAATATCAGAGAGAACTCTTAAAAGAAAGGTAAAAAGCGTAATAGAATATATCAGAAAAAAACTGAGAGATAAGGGTTTTTTTATTCCTGATGACACGGATAAGGAAGATGAATCGTTTAATTAATGAGAGGAGTAAATCGTGAGTAATCATCTTACAGGGAAAGAGATCGATTATTATGTTTCCGGACTTACATCAGCAGAGGATGCGGAAAGAGTCAGGACACATCTCGACTCATGCCCTCAATGCAGAAAACTTGCTGAAACTCTATCATCAGTTATATCGGAGCACCCTTCAGATTCCATGCCGGGTATCCATGTTCATGAAGCAGTGATGTCTCACTGGCAGAGGGTAAATACTCAGGTTACTGAAAAAGAATCAGGAGAAAAACCTGTTATAAACAGGTTTACTGCAGGGCTTGCTCTTGCAGCATCATTTATACTGGTTATATCAGCCTATCTGTTTTTCGGCATAATAGAAACTGATAAGGGATACTCCCTTACATTGCAGTCAGTTGCCGGGGAGGTATATCTTAACGGTTCCTCTGCAGCGGATAATTCAGCCATTACAAAGGGTTCACTTATAAAAACAGGTAAAAAGGGGATTGCCATTGTTTCAGCCTCAGGATATAAACTTTATATCGGGGACTCCTCATCCCTGGCCATTTCCAGGAACAGCAGCAGAACAGGGATACAATTTTTACTTGATGAAGGCGCTGTTATATCAAAATCATCGGGTGATATAGCCTACAGTTTCAGCTGCGGAAACTATGACGTTTCACCCATGGGAACAGATTTCATGATGAAATGTTCAATTAAGAAGGCTGAGGTTGCTGTTTCCCTGGGTAAAGTAAAAGTTGAGGCTCCTGATATGAGTGTTGAAATATCTGAAGGGAGTATATGGTCTTCTGAAACACCCGGTGAACTTACAGCACTGGATTCCGCAACAGCCGCTATGATAAATACAGGGACATTTAATAACAGCCTGATCAACAAAAACCGGGTGAAAATGGAGATAAATAAACCTGCGATTACAGGTAAAACAGAAAACAGTGAAACAAACAGCAGGGATCCTGAAGAAAAAAAAATCAGGAAGGAGTTCAGGGATAAAGCTGAAATAAAACAGATGAACCGGGAACTAAGGCAGGAACGGAAGGATATAAATGATTTCAGGAGAGAGCAGAGAACAGAAAGAAAAGGGAGAAAGAGTGAATAGATCTTTCCCCTGCGTTTCCTCAGAAGTATAATGAAACAGCAATATTCCCGGTGTGTGAAAATTCCGTTTCAGTTGTTGTAGTTGTTGAAGTCCCTCTCCTCCCGCTTGAAGTTGATGAGGAACCTGAAGAGATAAATTCAGCAGTGAGCATATATGCAGCGGAGAGTTTAAGATGCTTAAAAAGTTTAAGAGAAAACCCCGCATCAAAGGCTGCTGATTTTATATTATCAGAATCTTTCCCCCCTGTTATTCCACCTAAAAAATAAAGTTTCTCCATCGGAGAAAGAACAATCCCCAGACGCCCGCTGTTTTTTGTATATATATAACCGTAAGTTTTATAATCAGTCTTTTCATACAGGTAACCGGCATCCCAGGAAAAACTCTCCGTGACATCGAAACTCACCTCCCCTCCCGCTGTAAAATAGGAGTTTTTAATAGTACCGTTAAACTCATACTCCGTATTTTTAAATGATGAATCTGCTGATATATCTATGCTTTCAAAATCGAGAATAATCTCACCGGAATACTTATGTGCAGTATAGGATGAGCTTCCGGAGATATATGAATACCCCCCTGAAACACTAAGTATATCTCCCGCATAAATCGTCAGATCCGCACCGGGCTGATTCAGATCAATCTCCCTTTCATTATAAAGAGCATCGGTCACTGTGTATGACATCCACCTGTAATATGATGCAGATATGTCAAAGTATTCTCCGGACCATCCCATCCTGGCAAAGGGCTTGTAATAATGCTGGGAAACATCTTCATCCTCTGAGAAAATCACCCTGAATCCTGCTGAGCCGTATATCCCATCCTGCGCAGCTGCGGGGAGTGCCAGGAAAAAAAACAGAACCACTGTCACAAACCGCCTTATTTTCATATAGATATAATCCTCCATATTATCATAAACTGATCCAGTTTCCCGACAGTTAATCCCTCACGCGCATAATATGCCGGAGGGATTACAGTACAGGATTAAAGAAGCGACGTATACTAATTTCCGCCGCTCCCTTTACCCCCTTTATTCATATCCTGTAAGATCTTCCTGTTTTCACGCATCTCTTTTTTCTGTTCTTTTGTCTCCTTTTTCAAAGCTCTCTTTTCACGGATTTTTTCACGTTTTTCAGCTTTGATCTTTTTATCATTGCCGCTGTTTTTAAGGGCATTCTTCGCTTTTAACCCTTTATCATCAGTTTTCTTTTCACCGTCCTTTATACGGACACGGTCCCTGCTCCTGACCTGCTCTTTTGTCTCTGTTTTATCACCATCTTTAATTCTGACCTGTTCTTTCAGCTTTGTCTGTTCTTTAAGTTTATCCTCTTCCCTGACCCTGTTCTGCTCTTTAAGTTTAATCTGTTCTTTAGTCTCTGTTCTGAGTTTTACCTCTTCAGAAAGCTTCACCTTATCCCCTGTTTTCACCGGATCATCCTGTGCATAAAGGAGTGAACCAAGGGCAAAAATAATTAATGTCATAATGCTTAATATCTTTTTCATAAAAGTCACCTCTCTTTATATTATCTTCACCAAATGAAACGAATACCGGCAGGATAGAGTGTCAGCTCTGTCTGAAAATTCTAATAATTTAAAAAATTTTTATACAGAATTTATGTATGAGGCTCCGCGGATGGAGCCCTGCAGCGGGATCTGATTGTAAGTATCTATTTAATACTGACGATCACAAGCCAGAGTATACCAAGTATAACAGATAATACAGGTGTAAGCCTGATTTTGTCGGTCTTCCTTTTAAGACGGGTAAGGTTGAATATTATTCCTGAACCGCCTAACAGTATCTGAACTACAAGGAGTCCGTATATTATCCTGTTGAGCCACACCGAGCTCCCTGTGAGCACAGGCCTGCTGGCTGCCATACCTGAGTGTGTGGGGTTTGCTATGGCAAATAAAATAAATACAGATATAAAAATAATCCATATCACAATGCAGATTGTGCTGATTAAATTAATTATTTTATCAGGACCTAATCTTCTTTCTTTCACAGCTTCCTCTTGAAATTTTTATATTTATAAATCCTGTGAACTACCACAAACAAAAACCGGGAAGCCCGTCGGGGCTTTTTTACAGTTTCAACCGCGG
>DAISJZ010000132.1:0-7243 GCA_036821145.1 Spirochaetota bacterium | reverse complement strand
ATAATCATTTCGTAAATATCTATAATAAAAAAGTAAATCATAAATAATCAAGGAGCCGGTAATGACAATTAAGTCAAAAGTGAGAACAATCCCGGATTTTCCGCATAAAGGGATAATGTTCAGAGATGTAACTACACTGATAAAGGATGCCGAAGGTTTTAAGGAAGTTATTGATAAACTTGCCGAAAGATACAAAGATGCTGAAATAGATTATATAATGGGTATGGAGGCCAGGGGATTTATCATCGGTGGAGCTCTTGCATATACCCTTGGTAAAGGCTTTATACCTGTACGTAAACCGGGCAAACTTCCGTCAGAATCGATTTCATACGAATATGAACTTGAATATGGCAAAAGCACTCTTGAAATACATACTGATGCAATAAAAAAAGGGGATAAAGTTCTTATAATTGACGATCTTCTTGCTACCGGGGGGACTGCCCATGCTGCAGCAAAACTCGCAGAACAGCTTGGGGGGGAAGTGGTTGAAATGGCATTTATCATTGATCTTCCTGATGTCGGCGGTAGAAAACGGCTTACAGATCTTGGCTACAGGGTTTTCTATCTCATTGAGTTTGAGGGCGATTGATATAGAGCTTCAGATTTTCTCCTGAAAGCCTTCCCCCTCAATGCCGGGAAGGCTTGTCAAAAAATTTCGCAGAAATACCAGGAGTACTTTATGAAAAAAATTCTCGCTGGAACAATTTCTCTTATCCTGATTGTTTCAACTCCTTTGATGTCAGACACATCTTTTCTGTCTGAAACAGAGGCAGAGTCCCCGCTGAAAAAAAACTCATCCAATTCAATAGTACATGAACTACAGAATACCTACCACGGGATCTACAATGAGTATAAGGACTCCGTGGTTTTTATAAGTACTGAAAAAACAGTCAATGTTAAGGGGATTAATCCATTTACAGATGATCCTGTTTTCAGAGAATTTTTCGGTTTAAAAAATACTCCACCCAAAACCAGAAAGGCCAAAGGACTGGGCACAGGTTTCATTATCTCCAATGACGGTTATATATGCACAAATCATCACGTTGTGCAGAATGTTGATACAGTTACAGTGACTGTATCATCAAAGTCTTATGAAGCGCAGATTATCGGTTCAGACGCTTTTACTGATATTGCATTACTGAAGATTAAAGGAGGGGGAAAATTCAAGCCTGTTCATTTCGGAAATTCTGATGATGTAAAAGTCGGTGATATTGTTGTGGCTATAGGAAACCCCTTTGGCCTTGATAAAACCTATACCTCAGGCATAGTGAGCGCCACAGGGAGAAATCAGCTTGACCCTAACGGGAATGTACACATTCAGACCGATACAGCAATAAACCAGGGTAACTCCGGAGGCCCGCTTATTAATATTGACGGAGAGGTAATCGGTGTTAACAGGGCGATCTATTCCAGTACAGGCGGAAATGTAGGGATAGGATTTGCGATTCCGATTAATAATACAAAGGAAACTTTAATAGAGATAAAAAAGTACGGAAAAGTCAGGCGCGGATTTATCGGGATAAGTATTGCACCGCTTTCTGCTGATCATGCGAAAAAGCTCGGCCTGAAAAACAGTGATGGTGTCCTTGTGGGGGGGATCATTAAAAACGGTCCTGCTCATAAAAGCGGAATAGCCGAAGGGGATGTTATTCTTAAAATTGACGGTTCAGAAGTTAAGGACGGCATAGCGCTTGTTAAAAATATCAGCACAAGAAAAATCGGTTCCACTGTAAGGCTCTCGGTGTGGAGAAATAAAACTTTGAAAGATATCACTGTTGCCATTAAGGAAAGGCCATAAAATTTCAGTATAGATATAATAAAAAGGCTTACCCGGAAGTAATCCGTTATCTCATAGGTTTTATTCATAAACTTTTACCATGAGATGCCGGTTCTACCTGCGGTAAACCGGCATGATTAAAAAACAGTAAAATCTGACTTTTTAAGGGTCTTTTTTTTATTAAGTAAAAGCTGCTGTTTACAGCTCTGCCATATTCTCCTCTTCGTTATCATATTCATCGGTTTCATGGTATAGTTCCCGGCTGTTTACATCATAATCAGCTTTAACAGTTTTTGATTTCCCTGAGTAATATCCGCTGTCTGAACTTTCTGAATCCTCGGTTTCATCTTTGAGTTCTTCATCCGGGATAGCCGTATCATTCTTTTTGTATTTATAGAGCATCTCTTTTGTGCTCATCTCTTTCCACTGCTTTGCCTTTGTCACATATTTGCCATTCGGATAAGTTTCAAGATAAGCCTGGAATTCTCTTGCCGCGAGATCGTAATTTTTGGCCATGAAGTAAGAATAGCCTGTTTTGATCATGGCGTCCTGATCTTTGTGATAGTATCCGTTGGAGAGTGTTCTTTTAAAATAAGATATTGCGCTGTCATATTTTTTAAGTGCGAAGTATGATTCTCCTATCCAGTATAGAGAATTTTCAGCTTTCGAATCACCGGGGAAATGGTTCAGGTACTTCCTGAAATATTCAATTGCAGGGTAATATCTCCCTTTGCGGTAATTATTAATCCCGCTGTCATATAATTGCCTGTCGTATGCTTTAGTCACGTCATTAGTATAATAACTGAAGTTGGAGTAGTACTTGAGAAAGTGATCATATAGATCATAGGCCTGTGAATCGTTTCCCATACGCTTGAAAGTCCTTGCTTTTCCGAGAATCGCTTCTTCATTATTGCCGTTTTCAGAAAGGGCCAGGTCGAACATCCTCTTTGAACTTGCAAATTCACCACGTTTCAGATAAGTATGTCCCAATTCCGTGTAAACGCGGCTTCTGAAATCCTTGTTGTCTGTATAATTAAGAAGGCCAAGGAGCTGGTGTATCCCCTCTTCGTCGTATCTCTTCATTATTTTAAGTCTTGCAACTCTTGCTTTTATTTCCTGCTCTGTTTCTGCCGGGATTTTGTTGTTGTTTTTCAGGAGATAGATATATTTAAGATAGGCGAGCCTGTTAAGATTTAGTTTCTCGTAACCCTGTGCTATGTAATAATATGCTTCAAAGGCGGATTCTGTCCTGGGGTATTTAGCAATAACCTTTGTGAAAATTTCAATAGCCTTATTTATCGATTCGGAAGTGCCGCGTTCATAAGACATTTTTGCTTCAACAATCAGTTCTTTCGCCTCTCTTTCAGGTTTTATAAAAGAGTCGTAATAGGCAAAAAGACCTATCCCCATAAAAATCATGATTACACCGACCAGTATCCACTGTTTCATTGCATTCTCCTCAAAAACTTATTCAGCAAGCGTATATAAAATAATATAATGACCGTTTAAAGACAAAAAGAATTTCTACTTTAGACGGACTGTTGCAAAGTCTGACCAGAATTTTGCTTCATCAGGGAAGTTCTGTATAACATCTTCACTGTGAAGTATATTTATCCCCTTCTGGTATTGGCTGAGTTCAATATATGTTCTGGCGAGAAAAAGCCTCGCGCGTGACTTCTCATAATCTTTATCGGTTCCGGCAATATATTTTTTCAGTTCTTTTGAAGCGGAATGATACTGTTCTTTATAGAACAGGTTTTGAATAATATAATCAAGGTCTCCATCAGGAACAGCTGGAAAAATGTCAGGTTTTGAGCCTTTACCGCGAAGGATGCTTCTGTATGCGGTTTTTTTCTCTTTTCTGATTATTGTGCTTTTACCGCTTTTTTCATCTTTTTTAACGATAATAATTCCGGAAGTAATATTAATTCCCGGCCTGATCTCTGTTGCAATATCATTATTTTTTACTATTACTCCATAGTGATATGCACCTTCATCCGGGTAGGTAATTACAAATTTACCGGACTTTACATTTTCAGTTCCGATAAAATCATCGTTCATGATCTTGCGGGAATTTTCAGGGATTACCTTTGTCCTGAAAATACCGACATTTTCAGGGCCGGAATTTCCGCTGTAATTCCATCTGAGAATAAGTCTGTTTTCACTGATTTCAGAATTTAATGATGTAACACTGAAGGGGAGGGTTATTATTACAGGGGTCTTTGTGTAATTGCTTTCATCATCAAAATTAATGTCAACTGTACCGTCACTGTACCTTGAAAACACTGCGTAAAAGTATTTCCCGGGACCCGGTTCTTTATCTGTATAAATAATTGTTGATGTGTCAACAATCTGCATGAGTCTCGCAAATTTAAGTTTCAGGAGTGAATTGATCATTTCCTCAGAGCGGTATATCTCGTAACCGCTTAGCTCTTTATCTGTCCGCGAGGTGGCCTTCTCCCATTTTACAATGACTGAATCCTTCTCACCTAAGTATGCGTCAACATTAAGTGGGGTTGCAAGAGTTTTCCCCTTCAGGTATATGCTGCCGGTGGTAAAATTTCTGTCAGGCTTTGGTGTAAAATATTCGATGCCGTTTTTATCAGTTACTGTCACTGCATAGAAGTATGAACCGTAATCTGAAAGATTTTTATCGGTATATTCATCATCATCAATTGATGCAAGTTTTTCAGCTACTTCAAGTTCCTCTTTGCTGTTGATGACGCTTCTGCTTCTGTACAGATTAAACTTTAGTCCGGACCCCCTGGGATTATTCCATTCGATTAAAACTGATTTATCTTTATTTAACTCCGCGTTAATACCGGTAACATTGCCCGGTTCTGAATATATCTGTACCGGTGTTCCTGTACAGTTTACATTTTTTAATATTTCTATATCCCTTTTGAGGAGGTGTTTTTTGGATATTATAATGTAATAATAGTTTTTACTCTGCTGAAGATTCCTGTCAATGAGAAGGCCCTCCTGACCCGAATAAAAAACTCCAATAAGAGTTGCTTTCAAAACATCTTCATGACTATTGAACTCACTTTCGCTTCTTCCGACAACAAACTCCCCCGGGAAACTGCTGTTCATTTTCCATGTAAGCATTATTGTGTCATTGGAGAGTTTAACCCGTTCGGTTTTTATATCGTAAGCAATATGTTCAGGGTATGTTGCAATCTGACTGCGGAGAGGCATTAATAGCATTAAAGCAGCAGGGATTGTCATCAGGAGTATATGTATTCTTTTTTTTATCATTACTGCTTTTTTGTGTTCAGATTTTTTTTTATTATCGGCAGAAACTGATTTTTTCTTTAGCAGAATTGGTCGGTAATGAATGCAAAAAATAAAAAACATGACACTTTGAAATATATGACTTGACTTGCTATTGATGAAAAAAAAATGTATTGATACTCAAAAAGGTAATATAACCGTTAGGTTTATTATATTTATTAATAAGAGATGGAATCAGTAATGTATAAATATGACGGCATTTGAATTTAAAATCAGAAAGAGGGATATAGATACTCTCATCGATCTTATAGTTCAGAATGACTCTGAATCTGACACAGCCATGGTGAGAAAGGCATATGAGACAGCTTTAAAAGCTCATGAAGGGCAACTGCGGCTTTCAGGTGAACCTTATATCATACACCCTCTTGAAGTCGCCATAACCCTCGCTTTGCTTAAACTCGACACAACAACAATCTGCGCTGCACTTCTTCATGATGTAATTGAGGATACGGAATACTCTTATGATTTTATAAAAACTGAATTCAGTGAAGATACCGCCATGCTTGTTGACGGTGTAACAAAAATTTCATCTCTCAAAAACCGTTCAAAGTCTCATGCGCAGGCTGAGACTTTGAGAAAAATGCTCCTTGCTACGATAAAAGATATCCGTGTCATAATAATAAAATTAGCTGATAAACTCCATAATATGCGTACCATAATGTTTCAGCCTGAGCATAAACAGCAGCGCATTGCAAAGGAGACTCTCGATATTTATGCCCCGATAGCAAGGAGGCTGGGTATATCGAGGCTTGCTACAGAACTTGAAGATCTTTCTTTCCACGTGCTTTACAGGGAGGAATTTGAAGATATAAGAAGCAGGCTTGCTCAGAAAGAGAATGAAACTGAATTATATATTGAAAATGTCAGGACAATTCTTACATCAAAGATTATAGATCTTAAGATCGGTGTTGAAGTCAAGGGCCGCGCGAAAAGCTACTATTCAATTTATCGTAAGATGCAGCTTACCGGAAAAAGTTTTGATGATATATTTGACATCAGGGGAATAAGACTCATTACGCATGAGATGAAAGACTGTTACGCCATACTGGGGATAGTGCATTCCATATGGTCGCCGATTGAGGGGAGATTCAAAGATTATATTGCTGTTCCTAAATCCAACATGTATCAGTCTCTCCATACAACAGTGATAGGCCCGGAAGGATTGCCCCTTGAGGTGCAGATCAGAACAAGGGAGATGGATAATACCGCAGAGATGGGTATTGCCGCACACTGGGTTTATAAAGAGGACGGCAAAACATTAAAACGGGATTATAAAAATCTTTCTATACTCGATTCATTCAGCGGGATCAATCTTGATGCGATGAATACGAGGGATTTTGTTTCCACTGTAAAAATGGACCTCTATGAGGATGAAATCTTTGTATTTACTCCAAAGGGGATGATCGTAAAACTTGCAAAAGGGGCAACCCCTGTGGATTTTGCATATTCAATACACACTGAAGTGGGGCATAAATGTTCAGGTGCCAAGGTTAACAATAAGCTTGTACCACTTAGAACCAGGCTGAAAAGCGGAGATATTATCGAGGTACTTACGAGTAAAAATGCCCGCCCTTCTGAAGCATGGCTGAAGTTTGTTAAATCAGGTGCTGCAAGGTATAAAATCAGAAACTGGCTCAGGAAGCACAATGATGATATCGCCAGAAATGATGATGAACAGAAAAAGAAAGAAGAGAAGAAAAAGGAAGTCCGGAAGGCAAGTGTAACTATTCCGGAGGATGAACAGCTTAAGATAAAAAACATTTCCGGTGACAGGAAGGTAGGGATAAGCATTGAAGGGACAAGTAATATACTGATAAAACTCGCCCAGTGCTGTCAGCCCATACCCGGAGATGAGGTGGTAGGTTTCATCACCCGTGGAAGGGGTATAACTATTCACCGGAAAAATTGCCAGTCTCTTGAGCGGCTGAGAGGTGAGCAGGAGAGATTTATAAATATCATCTGGGATAAGGATGACACAAACAGATATCCGATTAAACTCTCTGTTGAGGCGATTGACAGGCCGAGCCTCCTGAAGGATGTTACTGATGAAATTTCCCTGGCGAAATGTAATATTATAAAAGTAGAAGCTCAACTTACCGGCAGGGAGATGGCTCTTCTTAAATTTATACTTGAAGTCAAAAGCAATGAACATCTTAATGAAATAATCAAGCG
>DAISJZ010000131.1:0-7367 GCA_036821145.1 Spirochaetota bacterium | reverse complement strand
TATATAATAATATTTTTTCTGCTGATTTCCGTAAGCGCATTATCTGAAAGTCTATGGACGCTGACAAAAAACCTGAATGAAATTGCTGTTTATCAGCGTTCCGGAAGTGGCGCTGATGCGGAGCAGTTCCTTGGGATTATGTCAATTAAGGAAACAGCTCAAAAGATTTTTGCTATTACCGGTGATATAAGTTCTAACAGGTTCTGGATGGCTGACTGTATTCATTCTGAACTTATACAAAAAATATCAGAAAATGAAGTGATTGCATATTACATAACAAGCCCTCCGTGGCCTGTGAGTAAACGGGATTCGGTTATAAGAATTAAATACAGGAGAATTAACGGATATAAATTCCGTGTAGATATGAATGCACTTACAGAAGGTGAAGCTGAGCAGTATGTAATGAAAAATCCGGGTATGGTCAGAATTTACAGGATGAATGGATTTGTTGACATTGATGAAAACGAAGGGGAAACAGGCATCAGGTTTGGTGTGACAGGGGGGCCCGGGGGTAAAGTTCCGGATTTTATTGTGAAATGGGGAGGGTGGAGAATCCCTTATAATACGTTAGAGGGGCTAAGAAATTTTGTTATTTTCAAGAATGGCAAGAAGTGATCTGTATCCGTTTTCCATCATGATGTTATGACTGTATCGGAGCAGGCTGGTGCCGAAAGGTATAAGTTCAATAATCCGGACAAATATATTAGCAGGTTCAACCTCCCATATGAAGGAAGACACCGTGCTCCCCCCGGTGTAATCAAGAGTCCAGAGACCTCTGCCGTTTAGATCTCCTCTGCTGATTATTTCCAGTTCCCTGTATGGCGTAATTTTTACAATTTCAGTGTTAAACCTGAATGTGTAGGGGATAACTGCTCTCACTTCGCAGTCAATGGTTATATTTTTTTTCAGAAATTTGTCTTCCCCCCTGAACTGAACTGTGCGGAAATATTTCCATATCCCGGGCCATGACTCAACATCAGATATAACGCTCCATATAATATCGGGGGAGGTATTGATCCTGTATTCATTTTTAAATCTGTATTTCATTATACTCTCCCATCGGCTGTAATTTCCGCGTTAAAGCAGGTATTGAGTTTAAGATCGCCGGGCGTGTCAATCTGTTTATTGTAATAAGAAATTTAAAGGAGGCGCCACACCCTGTTTTTACAGACATTTCTTGACAGTTTTTTTTTATAAGTTATTATGACATTCAGAAAATTATTACAGGATGAATAAAATGAGCAATCTTACAGCAACAATTAAAACATCAAAGGGTGACATTAAACTTAACCTGTTTGATGATAAAGCCCCTGTTACGGTGGCGAATTTTGTAAACCTCGCCAAAAGAGGATTCTACGACGGGTTGAAGTTTCACAGGGTTATTGCTGACTTCATGATCCAGGGGGGATGCCCTAAAGGTAATGGAACAGGAGGCCCGGGGTACAGATTTGAGGATGAGTGTACTCCGCTTCTGAAACACGACAAAGCAGGTAAGCTTTCAATGGCAAACGCCGGGCCCAATACAAACGGAAGCCAGTTTTTCATTACACATGTCCCCACACCGTGGCTTGACGGCAAACACACAGTATTCGGTGCAGTTGTTGATGACAGCGATCAGAAGGTGGTGGACAGCATAAAGCAGGGCGACTCTATCGAATCAATAACAATCGGCGGAGACACTGAAGCGCTCCTCACAGCACAGGCTGACAAAGTAGCTGAATGGAACAAGGTTCTGGGGTAAAAATTTTCACCACCCGCTGCGCTGGAGGCACTGAGATCAGAGAGTATAGTGATATACATTATTTCTATAAAAACTCTGTGTCCTCCGTGCCTCTGTGGTGATTATTTTTTATTCCGGTTTTTGAAAGTTTTTTGGAAAGTTTTATTTTAAGGAAGGGTATTATGAAAAAGTGCGGGATTATAGGGGGGATAGGTCCGGAGGCCACTGTGGAGTATTACAGGGGTATTATTGGAGGCTACAGGGAAAAGATTACTGACGGCAGTTATCCTGAAGTAATTATTCACAGCATAGATATGACCCGCATGATAGGATATATCCAGGCAGGAGATCACACATCCCTGATCAGCTATATCTCGTCTGCAGTTAATTCACTGAAAAATGCAGGAGCTGATTTTGCAGTACTATCATCAAATACCCCTCATATCGCCTTTGACGGAATTGAAAAAGAAGCACCCCTCCCGATGATAAGTATAGTAAAGGAAACTGCCGGTGAAGCGGAAAGAAAGGGTTTATTGAGATGCGGGCTCCTTGGCACAGCATTTACCATGAAAAATGATTTTTATAAACGCGTGTTTGCTGATAAAAATATTGCAGTCATTTCTCCTGAGTCCGGGTCACAGGACTTGATTCATAATATTATTTTCGATGAACTGGTTTTCGGTAAAGTCACAGATGAGTCGAGAGAAAAGTTTATGGATATTATTAAAACTATGATTCTCCGGGATAAAATAGATTCAGTTATTCTCGGCTGCACTGAACTTCCGCTTATACTCAGGGAGACTGAAAGTGCTGCTGCCGGAATTCCTTTTCTGAATACCACGTCAATACATATAAGTAGCATAGTTGACAAATTAACTGTTTAACAGAACTGATCCCGTTAAAAGAGATTAACTATTCCCCTGTATATTCAGCAACAAGGAGTGCGAAGTCGTCATCAATTATTGTTGCATCGCTGTTGTTGAATATCTCATCGTATATTCTGCTGCATAGAATATGTGAGGAAAGGCCTGAGTACCTGTTCAGCATTTCAACAAACCGTTCTTCACCAATCATTTCGCCGGAACCGGTTCTTGCTTCTATTACTCCATCAGTATAAAGTACAATCATATCCCCGGGGTATAGCGGTGTGCTTATCTCCTCGTAAGTCGAGTCTGCCGCGTCGAGAATCAGACGGCCCCCGGGTTTAATGAGCTCAGGGCCGCTGTTTTTACGGATTATTATCATGGGGGGGTGCCCCGCGCAGGCAGAGGTCAGAATGCCGGTTTTCAGATCTATGCAGCACATATATGCGGATATAAAATTGTCGCCTATCTTGCCGGACAGCAGCCGTTTCATCTCAACAAAGGCTTCCGCTGGCTTCTGAATAAACCGGCCCCATGAGTTAAGAGACATTTTTACCATGGAGGCGATCATGGCAGAAGAAGCTCCGTGGCCTGAAACATCGCAGATGAAAAGCCCCACTTCATCCATGCCGTCCCTGTAATGGATGTCGATAAAGTCACCTCCGACGCCCAGTACCGGTTCATACCTGTAGGCAATTTTAAGTTTTTTTATCATTGGTATGTTTTTCGGCAGGAGAGACATCTGGATTTTCCGCGCAAGCTGTACGTCTCTTTCTAATTCAGATTTCTGTTTATCAATAACGGCAGTTCGTTCTTCAACGATAAGCTCCAGGTGATTATTAATATCCTCAAGGCTGCGAAACATTACAGAGTTGGCAATTGCTATCCCGGCGTATGCGCTGATACTCCTGATGAAACGGAATTCATTCCCGTTAAACTGCCTGTTATCTGTTTTTTCCGAAAGGAGGATTACAGCAATAAGCTCATTCTGATTAATTAGAGGTATAAGATATTCGCTGTCATGTTCGGCAAGTAATGATGCGATAGTATTGTATGAAGGATCAGTAATAACTTCTGATTCAAGGATGCTTTTCTGAAGATAAACATCCCCATGGCCGGTTAAGAGAGTTAAGGCGTTTTCGTCAAATTCAATTGTCCCATCATTATCACTGCTGAAGAATTTTCTGTTTAAGCCGCGTAAAAATATTAAAGCATGCCTTAATTCAAGATTTTTTTTCATTATCAGGCATACTTCATTTGTAAGTTCATCAAGGTTTTTAAGAAGTGCGATATCCTTTAAAAAACTTTTTTCGGTCTCCCTCATTATATAACTTCTTCTGTTGATAAGCCTGTTTATCACAGGCTGAATTTTATTGAAGTAGAAATAGTTTACAGCAAACCATATGAGAAATATAATTATAAGCAGAAGTGTATTCAGCCTTGAAAACATCTCCTGAATATTAATGAATACAAAAAGATTCGGCACGGCAATGAGTGAAGAGAGTATAATCCAGAATAAAAAATAATGCACTACACTGCTGATATTGATAAGCCTGTATCTGATAATCCCATATGTCATAATACCCAGGGGTATGAATACGAGATTGCCTAAAGGGTAGAAATCGATACCGTTCATTGAGGGGATGTTGCTCAGTGTTAACAGAACTGAAATAAAAAATGAAATCGCAAGGTAATTTATTTTAAGTCTCACTACCCTGTTCTTTTCACTCCTGAGTTTCCTTATAAACAGGTAGAAAATATAGAGAGTTATCAGTATGGCGTAAAAGCTGAAAAGGTGAAAAGCAGGCCCCCCTTTTGCAATGAGGCCCCAGGAGTAATGGTGGAATCCGTAAAAATAGAGTTCAGTATGGACAAAAAATGTAGATATTGTGCTGAGTATAAAGGAACCGTAGAGGAGAACCCTGTTTTTATATCCTGTAATTTTCTGGAAGAAAAGAAGGGAAACAGCGGGAGAATAGACAAAAAAAGTATGAATGATTCTTTCAGCGCTCATTATAATTGAGACATCTGTTTCAATGTTATGCCAGATAAATGCCCATGAAAGCAGAGACCACCATATACAAATAAGTGAAAGCAGTATATTCTCCTCACTCAGCTTTTTTCTTGTAATAGATACAGCCGCAAGTATATAAGCCGTAATCAGGGAGAGCACCGGCGGTATAAGGTATGGAGAGTAGCCGTTTATCATATAGTGTTTAATCAGCCAGATTTTATAATCAAATCACCTGCTGAAATTCTTACAGGCGTTTTATATAAATATAACACTTTAATAAGAAATTATTCAACAATTATTAATAAAGCAAAGGTTTATTAATCGGGATTGACTTTTATTATATACCTAAATTGATGTATTTCAGGAAAAAGCAGCAGGAGGAGCCTTCTCTGAATTTTAAGGTCAAAAAAACTTCAACCGGTGAAGCAGCCGGTACTTTTTATACACTTACCGCTTTTATAATGTGGGGCGTTCTTCCTGGTTACTGGAAACAGCTTCAGTCTGTTTCTTCATTGGAAATTCTATGCCATAGAATTATCTGGAGTTTTTTTGTTTCTTCCCTGCTTGTCCTTCTGGCAGGGCGATGGAAGCATTTCACGGAAATCCTGAAAAAGAGAAGATTGAGGTTTCTGGTATATATCACATCTGCTACAATCGCAGTTAACTGGCTTACCTATGTATACGCGATCAATGCCGGAAGAATCGTTGAGGCAAGTCTGGGGTATTATATTAATCCCCTTGTTTCAATTTTTCTGGGAATGATTTTTCTTAAGGAGAGGCTTAGCCGGCTCCAGACAATCGCTCTTGTTCTTGCAATAACAGGTGTTTTTTATATGACGTTCAGTGTAGGGACTTTCCCGTGGATTGCCCTGACTCTGGCTTTCAGTTTCGGTTTTTACGGGCTTCTTAAAAAAACAGGTAATCTTGATTCGGTTACATCTCTTACGGTGGAGACAATGTTTCTCTCTTTGCTTGCTCTCCCCTTTCTTTTCTATATAGGATTAAGCGGCGCAGGTTCATTCAGAAACAGTTCTCTTTATGTTGATTTTATTCTTGCAGGTTCAGGCCTGGTTTCCGCTGTTCCTTTATATCTTTTCGCAAGCGGAGCAAAGAGAATTCCGTTGTCCCGCGTTGGTTTTCTTCAATATATCGCGCCGACACTTTCATTGCTTATCGGAGTTTTGGTATACGGGGAGCCTTTTACAAGGATTCATTCTATAAGCTTCGGGTTTATCTGGGCTGCTTTAATTATTTATACTGTTTCAGGATTTGTAGAAAAAAGATAGGCCTGGCAGACATTAATTTGCTTCAACCCTGTTTCTTCCGCTTTTTTTTGCGTTGTACATAGCACTGTCAGACCTGATATAAATATCATCAACACTCTGATCACCGGTTTGTGACTCAGAAGCGCCTATGCTGACTGTGACAAGTATCTCTTCATCATTGTGTATGACTGCTGTCTCCTCAACTTTTTTTCGAAGCCTTTCTGCAATGAACAATGCTGATTTTATATCTGTTTCAGGGAGAATTACAGAAAATTCTTCACCTCCGACACGTCCGATTATATCAGAGGTCCGCAGTGATTTTTTCATTACAGATGCCGCGCTTTGAAGAGCTTTATCTCCTCCTTTGTGTCCATAGTTATCATTTATTGATTTAAAAAAATCGATATCAATCATAAGGAGTGAATATTTGGATTCATATCTTTTTGCCCTGTCGAATTCACTGTTAAGTCTGTCCATAAAATAACGTCGGTTTGCAATTCCTGTGAGTTCATCCGTTGTTGCCAGCTGCAGAAGTTTCTCCTTGGCTCTTTTCAGTTCAACATGCGTTCTGGTTCTTGCCAGGAGCTCCTGTGTCCTGAAGGGTTTGGTGATGAAGTCAACTCCCCCGCTTTTAAATCCTTTGATTATGCTTTCCTCATCATTCATTGCACTCAAAAAAATTACAGGTGTGCCGCTAAGTTTCGGGTTGGCTTTAATCGATTCACTGAACTGATAACCGTCAATGCCGGGCATTATAATATCAAGGAGAATAAGATCAGGGCTGTTCTTTGAAAGAAATTCCAGTGCCGATTCTCCGTCTGTGTATACTTCAGTTTCGAAGCCGTTTTTTTTCAAAAGGCTTTCACAAAACTTACTGTTAATTACACTGTCCTCAACGATAAGTATCAGTGGTTTTTCATCATTAAGATCCAATATTATTGCTCCGCCTGTGACCGGTAATAAAAAACACAGTTTAAAGCCGCTGTCTTTCTGAGTGAAACTTTATTAAATTCAGATTATTTCAAAGTTAATATAAAATTTAGTGCGCGTAAATTTTTTTTTAAAGATTTAGCGAGAACATGCCGAATTAATATCAGGGATAACATACATTTAAAAATTAAAGATATGTTTAATTATACAAAAATTAATAATGTTATAGTAATTTATCCGGGAGAGAGCCTGACAATAAATGACCTTGAAGGCGCCTGGAGCTGTGTTGATGAGTCTCTTAGACATTATCCGGAAAAAGTGATAGTAGATCTCTCCGCATTGTCATCTATAGACTCCGCGGGGATAGGTTTTCTGGTGAAGGTGCATAAAAAAACAAGAATCTACTGCGTTGACCTTGTTTTTACCGGGCTTTCTGACTCCCTCAGACGGCTTTTCTTTGTAACAGGTATATTGCCTTTTTTTAACATCATTTCAACTGAAGAACTTCAGTCTTCTGTACTTGAAAGCACGCTTTTTTAATTTTTAAATTTATTAAAATCATTCAAACGTTCAGC
>DAISJZ010000130.1:0-7471 GCA_036821145.1 Spirochaetota bacterium | reverse complement strand
GGGGGAGTTATGGACGAAAAATTTGTGAGCAGGCAGAACCTGAATTTTCTCCTTTTTGAAGTTTTTGAAACAGATAAACTTTCACAGTATGAATATTTCAGCGAATTCAATAAAGATACCCTTGATATGGTCCTGCGGACCGCTTATGTCATGGCAGAGAGGATGATGCGCCCGTACCTCCGCGAGATGGACAAAACTCCTCCTGTATATAAAGACGGCGAGGTCTACGTCAATCCTGCGGTAAAAGAATTCATCAGTAAATGCGGTGAGATAGGATTTATAGCAGCCCCCTTTCCTGTTGAAGATGGAGGTCAGCAGCTTCCGCGGACAATTGTAGCGGCATGCAACTATATGTTTTCCGCAGCGAACTATTCACTGAGTGTTTACCCGGGGCTTACTTCGGGAGCGGCAAACCTTGTCCTGAACTTCGGCTCAAAGGAGCTTAAAGATTATTACCTTCCGAAGATGTTTTCCGGAGAGTGGCAGGGGACAATGGCGCTCACTGAGCCTGAGGCAGGGAGTTCTTTATCCGACATTAAAACAAAGGCAATCCGCACGGAGGAGGGATTTTTTAAAATAAAGGGGCAGAAGATCTTCATCTCTGCTGGTACTCACAATGCCGTGGACAATGTTATACACCTGATGCTTGCGAGAATTGAAGGCGCACCGGCAGGGGTAAAGGGGATATCTCTTTTTGTGGTACCAAAACTCCGTGGAGACGGCAAAGGGGGCCTTGAGGGCAACGATCTCTTCTGCGGGGGGATTGAGCATAAGCTTGGCTACAGGGGCTCACCCATCACACAACTCCACATGGGTGAAAACGGTGACTGCCGTGGCTGGCTGGTTGGAGAGGAGAACCTGGGCCTGAATTACATGTTCAGGATGATGAATGAAGAGAGAATAAACGTAGGGATCGGCGCAACAGGGATTGCTTCAGCCGCTTATTACGATTCCCTTAAATACGCAACCGAAAGAAAACAGGGTAGACCCCTGGAGAATAAAGATCCGGAGTCTCCGCAATGCGAAATAATTGAACATGCGGACATTAAAAGAATGCTTCTTTTCCAGAGAGCGGTCACTGAGGGTTCACTCTCCCTTGCGCTGCAGGTGTCACATTACCTGGACCGGATGAGTATATGCAGTGCGGAGGAGAAGGAGAAGTATGATCTCCTCACTGAATTTCTCACTCCAATTGTTAAGTCTTATCCGTCTGAAAAGGGGATTCTCTCCACAAGCGCCGGGCTTCAGATTCTCGGGGGATACGGGTTCTGCGAGGATTTCAACCTTGAACTTTACTACCGCGATGCAAGGATTCACCCGATTCACGAGGGGACTACCGGTATACAGGGTCAGGACATCCTTGGCAGAAAGGCGACTATGAAGAAGGGGGAAGCCCTGAAACTTTTTATCCGGGAGACGGTTTCGTGTATCGATGAGGCAAAGAATTACCCTGAATTATCACCCTGTGCAGATAAACTTTCAGAAGCCATTAATACATTCGCAAAAACGTCAGAAGCTCTCATTGCTCACGGTTCTCAGGGGAAGAGAGAGGAATTCCTCTCTGACGCTACACTCTACCTTGAGATGGCGGGTACTGTTGCAATAGCATGGCAGTGGCTGCTTCAGGGGATAAAATCAGTAAAGGGCCTGGAGAAAAATGATGAACTTTTCTTCAAAAATTTCTACAGCGCGAAAATTCATACAATGAAATACTTTTTCAGGTATGAACTCCCGGCAGTAGACACCCTTGCAAAGATACTTACTGACGGGGAGTATCTTACTACAGGTGTGAGTGCTGATATTTTTATCGATTAAAGAGGGGATCGCCATTCCCCCTCTACTCATCAGCACAGCTCAGGTCCCGCATAACCATCTGTACTGTATAGCGGCTCTTTTCTTCAAGGAGAATGTCTTTATTTACTGTTACCCTCTCTATGGTCTCCTGGTCATAGTGCCTTATTGTTACAAGCTCAAGCCCGCGATTATACTTCACCATGAATTCATCCTCAAGGGACTTTATCAGTTCAGGAATTTTTCTCTCATCCCAGTCAGCACAGATTGAAAAACTCAGGGCTGTGTTCTCCATAAGATTGATCTTTATCCTGAGCCTCGAGAGCTCATGAAAAATATCACGGAGATTCTGCTCGGCAATGAAAGAAAAATCCCTTGCCGCGATTGTAACAAGCACCTGGTTCATCTTGAATATAAATGAAGGTACCGCAAGCCCCTCCCTGTCGCTCTGAATAACAGTCCCCTTCTCTTTAGGTTCCACAAAGGATTTTACCCAGAGAGGAATTTTTTTATTCTGTAAAGGCTTAATGGTCTTGGGATGAATTACGCTGGCTCCATAATATGCCAGCTCAATGGCATCGTGATATGACAGCTGATCAAGCTTGATCGTGTTATCAAAAAATTTAGGATCAGCATTGAGAACTCCCGGTACGTCTTTCCAGATTGCAACTTTCTCCGCATCGAGACACCATGCCAGTATTGCAGCGGAAAAATCAGATCCCTCACGCCCGAGAGTGGTTGAAATATTTTCAGATGTGGCGCCTATAAAACCCTGGGTAACATAAATCTTCTCCCTGTGGAATTTCATTACACCCTTTATAAGTTCACTTGTCTTGTCCCACTCTATTTTTGCGTCACGATATGTATTATCTGTTCTTATTATATTCCTCGCATCAATCCAGAGATTATCCATTCCGCTCATATTCAGATATGCACTGACAATCTTTGTCGCAATAATCTCCCCGATAGAAACAATCTGGTCATATTCATAGTCATAATTGTCCGATGGCGCGTTTTCAAGCCAGCTCTTAAGCGATGTAAAGACACCGGCCACATCACCGTAAACTTCATGGTCCTTATCCGGAAATAATTCCCCTATAATTTTAAAATGATAATCACGGATTATATTAAACTCCTCTTCCAGGAGGTCTGTATGATAAAAATAGGCGTGAAGCAGCCTTTCAAGAGCGTTTGTGGTTTTCCCCATTGCTGAAATAACAACGGCTATTTTTTCATCTCTATATAGTTCAAGTACTCTTAAAACATTCTTAACAGAATCCGCATCTTTTACAGACGCCCCGCCGAACTTAAACACTTTAATCATAAGCACCCCGCTCCTTAAAAATATGGACTCAATCACCCCAATACCCTGCGATTTTCAATAATTTTTTCGATCCTCCATAACTTTATTTAGTGGTATTGTTTTACAATCTGCCGTATCTTAATAACAGCAGAATACTGAAATTGTAAACTGTGCAGTTTGAATGCGAATCGCTTAACAATAAAATAGTTTGAAGATAATGAATTGATAAGGCAGATATTTAACAGAATTTTTGATTACTTCAGTTATCCCGGGATTGATCCTGATGAGAGAGAAAAACGTCGTATAGCGGTTTTTGCATTTATGCTTACCGCTATTGTATTTATACCTATCGCATTTTATAATTTTGTTAACGAAGCATATACCACAGCCGTTTTAAATGTTACTACAGCTGTGGTAATGCTGATAATATTTGTCATGCTGAGATTTGTAAAGGACGGAAGAAAAATTTACCGTGTAGGCACACTATTCCTGGCCTTTCTGTTTCTGTTCGACATTTTAAAAGGGGGGATGCAGGGAGCTCTGACTTTCTGGTCTTTTATATATCCGCTGGGAACTTTCTTCATGTTGGGAGTTCTGGAGGGGGCTGTCTGGAACGGGGCTTTTCTTCTGCTTGCAGTGCTGCTCATGTATTCCTCTCATTTCACTTCTGAAATTTACTACTACAGTGATTTCTACATAAGCAGATTCTCGTTTGTCTATCTCATAATTTCGCTCCTCACAACAGGTTACGAATCAGCGAGGAGAGCTACACTGGTTTCATTGATAAAAAAGCAGAGAAGACTTAACAGCAACTACAATAAAATGAAAGTGGAGCTTGAGCTTTCGAAAAAAATACAGAAGAATATTATTCCCGGAACTCCCCCGGAATTCGAAGGCCTTCAGATAGCTTCACTCTACAAGCCCCTGGGGGAGATCGGTGGTGACTTCTATGAATATATTCTGATGACATCACCTCCGAGAATCGGTTTTTTTATTGCTGATGTAACAGGGCACGGCGTCCCCTCTGCGCTTATAACAAGCATGCTGAAGATATTAATCGCAACTTCCGGCAAACACAGGGAGCATACATCCGGGATGCTTTTTTATATAAACAAACACCTGTATGAAAAATCGGGAGGCTACCTCACCACCGCATTCTACTGTATATATGACCCTGCGAAGATGTCCCTTGATTACTCAAGAGCCGGTCACAGCCTCCCTTATATTATAAGAAATGGTTCCGCTGAAAAAATTACCTCTGACGGATATATTCTTGGAGCAAAAAAAAATCCGGAATTTGAATCAAAAAAAATTCAGCTGCAGAAAGGAGATAAACTGCTGCTGTTCACTGACGGCCTTATTGAAACAGCCAACAGGGAGTATATAACATTTGAAACTGTAATTTCCGAAACGCTGCTGAAACACTCACACCGCAATATTAATGATTTTGTAAAAAATATCTATAACGACTGCTCGGCATTCAGGGACGGGAGTTTTTTTGAAGATGATATCTCAATTATCGGGATTGAAGTCACAGGAAATTCAGCAGGCAGAAGCAGGAAATAATCAGTTTCTGCCGAGAATCTCCTCAAGCCTGAAGATCCCCTCTGTCACATCTGAAGATGTATTTTTCAGTTCACCGGACATTGTTGTAAGCTCGGAATAGAACTGCTCGATCCTGTTTATGAGGTTCCTGTAATTTGATATTTCATCCATGTTTTTATCAGTAAGCTCGCCTATCATACCTGTATACTTAACTGACATGCTGAAATACTCCATGAGATCTTTAAAGCTTATGCCGAGCATTTCAATCATACCTGTAAGTTTATCAAGGAATGAACGGTTTTCAACAAGAATCTTTATAACATCATCCAGTATCTCCGATGTTTCTTCAACCTGGTCCGATGCCTCAATAATCCGCATAACAGACATCCGTATGATATCATTAATGGCCTTCGCGGACCTCATGCTGTCATCAGCGAGCTTGGAAATCTCACCTGCAACAACGGCAAATCCGCGTCCATGCTCCCCCGCCCTTGCGGATTCGATAGAAGCATTCAGAGAAAGGAGAGCGGTCATGTCTGCAATGTCATTGATTGTTCCTGATATCTCCGCAATCTTTGATGATTCATCCTTCAGAGCATTTATTGTAACAGATGCGTTATCAAGCTTATCTTTGCATTTTCCTGTTAAAGTGCCGATTGAAGCAGCATCTCTCTTTACTGAATCACCCGATACAAGTGTATCCTCAAATTCCTTTTTAAGCTTATCTATAAGAACCATCCCCCGTTCATTAAAATCAAGCTGTCCCCGTGTGCTTTCTGTAATTATCTCAAAGGATTCAATTACATTTGCCGATGACGCAAGGGTGTTCGCCACGATTGGAGATTGCTCATTAACAGAGGAGACAACTTCACCTGAAAATTTCGAGAGGAACTCGGTGGTTTCAGTAACCTGTTCAATAAGTTTTTTCGCCTCTTCAAAGAGTTCATCCTTGCGGCTCTTTTCGTGCTCTATCTCCTCCCTGTTCTTTTTAAGCTCACTGGACTTCTGCCAGCTCACAAACCTCATCCTGTCAAGAACGTAGATAAATACCGATGTGAAAATCAGAAGTGTGACAAAATCCTGCAGCGTGTACTTCTGCTTTTCAGTTACAAAACTCATCCCGTGAACTAAACCGCTTACAGAAAAAAAGATCACTGACAAGAGAATCATAAGCCATAGGAGATACCTGTTTATCGGGGCAACAATCATAAGAACCAGTACAAAAAAATAACCCGCCATATAAACAGGATCAGCACCTGTAACACCGGTCAGAAACCCTGTGGCAATCTCAAGATAAAACCCCAGAGCGGCAAGGAGATACATGCTCTTTTTTCTGAGAGGAGTCACAAACTGCAGTAAAAAAATAATCAGCGCAAAGATCGAAAGACCGTACCTGAGATAAACGATTACAGGCCTGTCAGGATAAATAATACTGTCAGGGGCAATATAACCGAGCCATGCGAAGATACAGATAAAAGAAGCAGGGAGAACAACCATGCTGCTCTGGTAGTTAAGCTCCCCATCGTAAGTCTGGGGGAAAAAATCCCTCCCGGGGAATAATTTATTCTTAATAGTCTGAATCATCCGCATCCTCACTGAAAAATTAACAGAAACAATTACGACATATCAGCTATTTCATGATCATATCAGTTAAATAATCAAACAAAAAACCGTTGTCATTATACTATTCCAAAGAGTGCAAAGTAAAGTGAGGGTATTATCAGCTTACAAGCCCCCCGCCGATAAAAATTCAGTAATTCAAAAATCTATTCCGGCGTCCCCCGGAGGTGGATAAAAAACTTTTAATTCTCACCCATTCTAAAATCCCGTATTTACTATCAATGAATTCATAATACAGCCGATAATTAAATATAGACCATGCTATATCCGGGAGGGCTCCATGAAGAAAACGATGCTTATAATATTTGCTGTTACAATCGCGCTATGCACAGGGGGCTCCGCTGCCAATAAATACTACAATAAACATAAAGAAGCTGTTAATAAACAGCATAAACAGGATATACAGAACAGGGATGAAATACTTAAAGCCCTGGGGGCATTTCTCAACGATACCAATAAATCCTTCAGTGACGGAACTGTTAAAATCGATACACCGATAAGTACAGCAGAGATCACCGGGATCAAAGAGACAGACCATATTCATTACAGCGGAGTTATACCTCCGAAAATTTACGGCTATGTGACAACTGATTCACTGAATATGCGGGCAGAGGACAGCGGGAAGAGTGAGATAATAGGTAAACTTAAATTCCGTGAAAAGGTAGAAATTATTTTCCAGTCAGATTTTGCCGAGGAGATCAAGGGTATAAGATCACCCTGGCTCCTTGTGCGTAAAACTAACGGGGATGAAGGTTGGGTTTTCGGTGGATATGTATCTGACGACATACCGAAAGAGAAGGATAAAGAGAGCGGTAAAACCGACTGGGGGATGATTATGCCTGCCGAGGGGAGGATATCAAGCAGGTTCGGAAAGAGAGTTGACCCTGTGACAAAACGGCGGGGTGCAGACCATAAAGGGATAGATATTGCCGCGCCAAAGGGCACACCGGTTTACGCATCGGCTGAGGGTATAGTGACAAGGATGGAGTATGTTAAAAACGGTTACGGGAACCTCATTGTCATAAAGCACGCGGATGACCTTGCCACATACTACGGCCACCTTTCAAAATTTCAGACCAGCAGGGGAGCAAAGGTCAGGAAGGGTGAACTTATAGGGAACGTGGGGAGTACAGGGAAATCAACAGGTCCGCATCTTCATTTTGAGGTAAGGAGAGGGGGTAAAGCCCTGGATCCGGAGGGGTTTGTGAGGTA
>DAISJZ010000129.1:3131-7548 GCA_036821145.1 Spirochaetota bacterium | reverse complement strand
CCCTCAATATGACCGGATTGTGTAATATGGGAAATGAGCTTCTTTCTATCATCCTCTTTTAACAGCCCGATCTCAATAGAGGTTTTACCGATGGAATCCTCTTTTGTAAATCCGGTTAGCCTGCAGAAATTATCATTTACTTTTAAATATCTCCCTGTATCCAGATCACTCAAAGCCATTATAAGGGGGCTGCTATTGAATGCCTTTGAAAATATCTCTTCACTTTCCCGGAGCTTTAAATCCGCCTCTTTCCTGTCATTAATGCTCCTGCCGGCAACAACTGCACCGGTTATACTACCATCTGAATTACGTATAACATTAGCAGATGTTTCGTACCATGAGTAATTACCATACTTATCCCTGTACCTGGATTCTACTTTTGCAGTGCCCTTACTGTATAAATCATCGATAGAAGATTTTATTGCTGGAAGGTCTTCCTCGTGCACATATTCAAAAGCAAACCTCCCCTCAAGCTCAGAGGGGTTGTAACCCAGCACGCGGGAAAAGGAAGGTGAAACATAATTATATATTCCATCTTTATTAATTATGAATATAAGGTCTGACATATTATCAGTGATCATTTTCAGAATTGAGTCCTTACGCGTAATGTCATCATAAACCCTGTCCCTTTCCGCAAGGGCCCGGGCAAGCCTGATGTTCCCGTATGAAAGATTTTTAATAAGTCCCGCAAGTCCTGTATAATAATCCATTACATTATTAACAGTGTCGCGACTCCATTTAGGCACACGTCCCAGGGCATCCATATAATCCCTTTCATTAAAACCGTAACGCCCTGCCTGTTTTATAAACAGTTCTTTGTCAGGCATTTCATCCTCGAAAAAAAACTGGCCGAGAAAGATATTCCCCACATGTCTCCCTTCAACCATAATGGGAGTTACAATATCCCATAAATTATTTTTACATTTATAAAACTTATACTCCCCCTCTTTTACTCCGGCTGAAAGGATTGTGTCGCTTTCAATGCAATGCTTTAAAGTTTCCGGATGAGACCTGTGAAATTTTACGCATATATCCTGCCACCCCGCAGCAACAAGGACTTTCCCCTTTAGATCAATTATCCCTATTCCGAATCCTGTTAACATATAAAACTTATCTATCAATGACTGGAGAGCTTCTTTATCTATTAAATCAGCAAGTTCAACATCTTCTAAATCAATCTCAGGCTTCAGAATACTGTCAAGTTTCCGTCTTATACTCTGTTCACTCTCGGCCAGCTGTTCTGAAGTTTTTTTAAGTTTCATATGAGATTCAAAAAGCTCAAAAGCCATCTCTATTGAAGAAAGAAGTACAAAATCCCCCGAATTTTTAATAACATAACCGTACCTGGTTATTGCCCTTACCTTGTAAACCATCTCCCGTTCTGAATGTGATGTTAGAAAAACAATGGGGATGTCATTGGTTTTAAGGATCTCCCTTGCCGCATCAGGCCCGCTCATCCCGGGACCAAGGTCTATATCCATGAGTATAAGTTCAATTGAAGAGTCATTACTGATCCTCTCAATAGCCCTGGTTCCGCCGGCGACTGTGACCACATCATAGCCGTTATGTTTAAGCATTGCAGATGTTATTGCAGCTGCGACCGGATCATCTTCAACAAGAAGGATTTTTCTTTTACTTTCGGGATTCATTATCGGGTCCGGATTATGTTTATTTAAATTTAAAGTATTTAAAATCATTAGAGAAGTCAAACATACTCATAAATAATCAGTATTTATTCCTTAACTTTTTTCAGGCAATAAATACTCTATTACTCCTGCCGCTGAAGGCGGGGATATATAATTCATTACTTTACATCAAAAAGTATCTTCAGGAATTATTACTGTAAAATAATTAAAATATAACACATTCGTGTTATTTACAAAAAAAGAGGATTAGTGCATATTTTCCCATATAACAGAAGGCAAGCCGGTAATATGGATAAGAAAATACTCCTTGTGGAAGACGAAGCAATTATTGCTCTAACAGAAATGCGCCAGCTTAAACAGGCAGGATACACAGTTGAACATTCATTAAGCGGTGAACAGGCCATAGAGCTTTTAAATAAACCTGATCACGGGATTAACCTGATTCTCATGGATATAGACCTGGGACCGGGAATAGACGGTACTGTTGCTGCCCGGCGGATTATTCAGGACCATAATATACCTGTTCTTTTTCTCTCTTCGCATACCGAAAAGGAGATTGTTGAAAAGACAGAGAATATAACTTCATACGGTTATGTTGTAAAGAATTCCGGTATTGTTGTTCTTGATGCATCTATAAAGATGGCCATGAGGCTCTTCAATGCACACACAAGGCTTGAAGAGCAGAGGATGGAACTGGAAGCATCCAGGGAGGACCTGGAGGCAACACTTGAAGAACTGCAGTCATCCAACGAGGAATTTGAAGCTGTAAACGAGGAGTTAATTGCTTCACAGGATGAATTGGTCAAAAACGAAAATGAACTGAAAAAGCAGACCGCAATGCTTAATAAAGTTTTTGAAATACTCCCTGTGGGATTATGGATCGCTGATAAAAACGGCACTCTGCTTACAGCGAATGCAGCGGGAAAAAAGATCTGGGGTGCCGAACCTCACGTCCCGCAGGAGGAGTACGGCGTATTTAAAGCACGGAGGCTCCCCTCTTATGAAGAGATTGCACCTGACGACTGGGCGCTTTCACATTCAATTAATAAAGGTATAACAGTTGTTGATGAGATGCTTGAAATTGACGCTTTTGACGGCAATAAAAAAATAATTCTGAATTACACTGCACCGATTTTTGATGACGGTGGCGGAATACAGGGCGCAATTATTGTGAACCAGGATATAACCGCTCATAAGTCAGCAGAAGATACATTAAAGCGGAATGAAGCGCTGCAGAAATCGATACTTTTAAATATATCTGATGTAATAACAATTCTTGACAGCAGCGGTATTATAAAACTTAAAAGCCCGAATATTGAAAAATTCTTCGGATGGAAACCTGACGAACTTCTTGGCCGCAGTACATGGGATATAATTCACAACGATGATGTTGATAAAATAAAACTTATCTTTAACAGTCTCCTTGAAGAAGAGGGGAAAACTCTTGACGGCGAATGCAGGTACCTCTGTGCAGATGGTTCATTCAGGTGGATAGGTTTTACAGCGGCAAACCTGCTGCATGACAGCAATATATCAGGGATACTTATCAATTACAGGGATATCGATGATAAAAAAACAGCGGAAAATACTCTTAGCAGAATTGAAACGGAAAACCATTCTATAATATACTCTATACCTGACCTGGTATTTAATGTTGACAGTAACGGTATTATTCATAAGTACAGGGCACCTGAAAATTCGATCCTTTATGTTCAGCCGGAAAAATTTCTCCGGAGGAATTTAAAAGAGGTACTTCCGCAGGAGGTATCTGAACCTTCTTTAAAATATATTAAAAAAGCACTTGAAACTGAAAAAATGCAGAGCATGGAGTACATACTCCCCTTAGAAGATAAACTATACTATTTTGAGAACAGAATTATACCGCTTTCAAAAAATGAAGTCCTCTGTTTCATAAGAGATATTACGGACAGAAAAGAGGCCGAAAATTCTCTTCGCAAAAGCGAAGCGAAATTTCGAAGCTATATTGAAAACGCCCCATACCCTGTTTTTGTCGCTGATGAAAAGGGACATTATACTGAAGTAAACAGGGCCGCATGCGAATTAACAGGCTATAGTGAGAATGAATTATTAAACATGAAAATAAGTGACCTTCTATATGAAGATGATATTAATGCAGGCGGGGAGCATTTCGAAGCTGTTTCAGAAAAAGGAAGCTCCACAGGTGAATTACGTTATGTAAACAAAAACAGAGAAATACGTAACTGGTCTGTAAAAGCTGTTAAACTTTCGCCGGACAGGTTTCTCGGATTTGTTAATGACATCACAGAAATTAAAGAGTACGAAAACAGACTTACAGAATTAATTCATCACAGGGAAATTCTTCTTAAGGAGCTTCAACACCGCGTAAAGAATAATCTCAACATCATTTCCGGATTCCTGAGTCTTGAAATAAATAGAATTGCAGACATATCCTCTAAAAGTATATTTAAAGATACAATAAACCGGATATATGCACTTTCATCAATATATGACCGTCTCAGAATTTCAGATGACTTTTCCAGTATTGACCTTGGAGATTATATAGAAGATCTTGTAAAATCGATCTATTCCACATACAAAACAAATCAAAGCTGTATAAGTATTAAAACAGAACTTGAAAAAGTCTGTATTGACACCAGCCGTGCAGTACCAGTCGGAATTATAGTTAATGAACTGATGACAAATATATTCAAGTATGCTTTTACAGAAGATGAGAAAGGTGAGGTCAAAATATTTCTAAGCCGTTCCGGCAGTAAAATTGAACTATGTAT
>DAISJZ010000129.1:0-3031 GCA_036821145.1 Spirochaetota bacterium | reverse complement strand
AACACACACAAATTACCGGCCATTTAAGTTCTGTCATATTCCGATTATATCTGAAAGACCTCGGAACTCTTTGTCAAGTGCTGAACCTTATAATAAAAGCCGTACCCCCGCCCCTGATTATCTCAGCGGTGCCGCCTATCTGTTCCACCAGCATACTTATAAGCTGCATGCCGAAGCCCTTTGAATTTTCAAATGTTTCAGATTCAGGGAGGCCTATGCCGTTATCGCTGTAATGCAGCGTTACCTCATTTCCTTCACGCGCAAGCTGCAGTTCAAGCGAACCCTCACTGCGCCCGGAAAAAGCATACTTCATGGTGTTGGTAATCAGTTCTGTTACAATTATCCCTAATGTAGAGAGCGTCTGGGTTCCAAGAACAAAATCCTCCACATCAACCTGATACCTCACCGGGACTGATGAATCAAAAATGGAAACAATCTCTTTCACAAGCTGGCCCAGGTAATGGCTTACATTCACTTCCTGGTGTGAATCGGATCGGTAGAGTTTATCATAGAGAAGGGTCATGCTCTGCACCCTTGAGGCAGCATCTATCAGTATGCTGCTGCATACAGGATCATCCTGGGCGTCAGCCTGGAGATAGAGTAGACCGTAAACAGTATTCATATTATTTTTTATCCGGTGGTGTGCCTCTTTCAGTATCAACTCCTTCTCTTTCAGGAGATTTTTTATCTTTTCATCCGCCTCTTTACGTTCAGTTATATCCCTTGCGTGAGAAAGTGTCATCATTCTACCCTGCTGCTCAAACATACTTGAGCTTACTTCAACAGGAAACACTGTTCCATCCTTTCTCTTCTGTTTTGATTCAAAAGTCAGCTTCCTGTTTTCCATCAGTTTTTTAGTTAACATAACTGCCTCTTCCCAGGCCTCCTCAGGGGCAATATCCATAACAGTGAGGTTCAGAAGCTCCTCCCTGCTGTACTGAAGATTTATGCAGGCCCTTTCATTAACCTCGTAAAACAGGCCCGGTCTTCCGTCATCCATAATCCCGTGAAGAAAGATGCTGTCATTGGCTGATTCAAAAAGACTCCAGTATTTCTGTTCGCTCTGTTCTGTAAGCTCAAGGAGTCGGCTGTTATTGAGGGCAATGGCAGCAAGTCCGGCAAAGACCTCTGAAAGTTTCGCGTCCTCTTCAGTGAAAGGGGATGGTTTATTCGCAACTCCGATTAACCCCCTGGCCTTCCCCTCTATCACAAGGGGCGCAAACATTACATTGGCAAGTGGAGCATGCCCCTCAGGCATAAACCTGACCCATTCACTCCCCGCAAAATCGTTATGATATACAGGCTTCCCTGTGCGGTAAGCCTCACCACGGAGTCCCCTGACAGGCATCGGCAGAGATGGATCAACCGTGCAGTTATATCCCCCGGACTCGAGAAAAAGAACTTCATTTTCATCACCAGCATCATTGAGTAAAGCAACATAACCTGACACAGCGCCTGTGAGCGAACAGATAGCATCAAAGACATGCCGCGCTGTATGTTTAAAATCTTCAGACTTCAGCACCTGCTGAGATGCCCTGAAGAGAGCGGCATTGATTTCATTTTCACGCCTGATCTCCGACTCAATCCTCTTCTGATCAGTTATATCCCTGAATTCAACAGTCCTTACGGTTTTACCTTTATAAGGCACATTCCGCGCCTCAAGCCTTAAAGGGTACTCCTCACCGTTCTTTTTTAAACCGTAGACCTCGTAAGGTTTTTCATAACCGGAGAGTATGTTTTCCCTGACCTCATCCCTCGATTTTTCAGCTATAAGGTGGAGCCCGTCCATTCCTATAAGTTCTTCCGCTGAATAACCTGTCATTTCAGCCAATCCCTGGTTAAACTCAAGAATCAAGCCTTTATCATGAATCGCTATCCCGCCGAATGAGGCATTGTGGAGAGCCCTGAAACGCTCCTGGCTCTCAAGGAGCGACTTCTCAATTCGCATCCGGTCAGTAACATCCTCGGATATAGAACCGAATATCTCTGTGCCGTCATCTTCCACCATAACAGGGAAGAGTTTGCTTTCAAAGATTCGGTCACTGCCGTTAAGATTAATTATATCAATTTTAAGAACAGGTTCCTTTTTCTCCTTCAGGGACGCAATTGTCTTTATAAAATCCTCCGCAACATCAGGATGAAGAAGTTCAGCAAAACTCTTACTCCTCACATCTTCAGTAGACATGCCGTAAAGCCCTGCCATACTTTCAGATACTTCAACGTACCTCCCATGTTCATCAAATAGAGCGATGAAGTTGGGGCTGTTATCAAGTAAAGCATTGAACCGCTTCAAAGCTTTCTTCATCGCTTTACGGGCACCTTTTTTCTCAGTAATATCTGTTGCGATACTCAGGATTGACGGGATACCTCCCCAGTTGAACTTTTTAGCAGTTACCTCAAGGGGGAAGAATGTGCCGTCTTTTTTATAATGCCGCACTTCAAATGTCGCTTCACCCTTTTCCTCTATCTCCCTTACACGTTCATTAAAGAGCTCAGCGCTTTCAGGGAGATCAATCTTATTAAGATTTGCTGACATAAACTCTTCTTTATCGAAACCATGCATTTCAAAAGTCCTGCGGTTGGCGTAAAGAAAGTTACCCTCCCCGTCATGAACAGTAATGGAAGCCGGAGTGCTGTCCACCATCTCAGACAGGCGGAGCATATGTTCCTCCGCGTTTTTCCTTTCTGTTATATCACGGGCTATTATATAAACCCTGACCATCTCCTCTTTTTCATTATATATAAATGAGGCATTATCCTCCCTCCATATGTATTCCCCGCCTTTATTCTTCGCCCTGCACTGGTAAGTCAGATTACTATTTCTCTTCTCTTTTGCGGAAGCAATGGCAGATGCAATAACCTCCCTGTCATCAGGATGAACATTATTAATCATCTCTGATTCAGTCTTCCCAAGCATCTCAGTTGAAGTATAGCCGGATATTTTTTCATACGCCGGGGATACATAAGTTATAATTCCGTTTTCAAATACAAAAATACCGTCCGATGTATTTTCAGCAATGAGACGGTATTT
>DAISJZ010000128.1:0-7621 GCA_036821145.1 Spirochaetota bacterium | reverse complement strand
CCAGGTCACACCTATTGAAGCAAAAACCGGCAGTATAAGCCCTTCAAAAAACCACGCGGCCACTGCTGCTGCTGCAACACCGGCAATTCCTGCCGTCGGGTTTTGTGGAAACGATGTGATGATTCCCGGAAAAATAAGCGCGCCAAGAGCAACAACAGGCATGTAGTCGAGAAACCGCTTAAGGTACGGAGGGATACTATCTCCTCCTGATATGAAAAACGGAACAACCCTGAGCAGATAATTTGCAGCAGCGCAGGCAAGTATTATAATCATTATCTTATTCATTTCCAGCCTCCACACTTTCCATTGAAGCCTCTTCTTCGCTGTCGGTAAATATTGCAGCACCGATTGCAGTAACCGAAATCATTGATATAACAATCGACCACCCTGCGGATATCTGAAATTTATAATAGAGCAGAGTGTTAAGCCCCGCTGCCGCTCCTGCAAGTATCACAGGCCTGAAGCTCTTCTTTATCTCCGGAACAAGGAGTGCAGCAAATAACGCGAAGAGCGCACCTGACATTGCATCCTGAAGAGAACGGGGGAGAAAGGAACCTGCTGTTACTCCTGCAAGTGTACCGGCTGCCCATCCCAGCCAGGATAAGCCCTGGAGTCCCAGCATAAAGCTCCCTGATACTCTACCCGGTTTGAGTGATGCCACAGAGAATACCTCATCTGTTACTCCAAAGGCAGTGAGCATTTTCCGGTAAGCTTTTTTAAAACCGAGTTTTCTCGCAAGGGATGCGCTCATTATAAAATACCGCAGGTTCAGCAGTGCTACAGATATTATTATCTCGCCCGCGGCTGCTCCTGCTGATATGAGATTGATTGCCATGAACTGCGCTGCCCCTGTGAGATTTGACATTGAAAAAAATACAGCTTCGAAGGGGGTAAGCCCTGCAGAAACAGCAAGGAGACCGAAAGCTACGGATGTTGTAAAATAACCTAAGAATATCGGTACAGCGCTTTTAATACCTTCAGTGGACTCTTTGACAAAGGGGGATATGGTTCTGGTCTGCATTGCTATACCGGCTTTAATGAAATATCTTTTTTTATCTTTTTTCGGGTGAGTTAAGTGTCAAGATAAAAAACACAATTTTGTATAATTAAGAGAGTACATGTTGACATTCCCTTTTTAAGTCATTATATTGAATTTTTATAAAATAAAACCGGTGATTTCGATGAAAAGAAAAAAATACATGCTCTTAGCAGGCGGAGTACTGGTAGTATTCCTTCTGTTCATGTGGGGCCCCTCCGGTTTTTTCTACCGAACAGGGGAGCCGGATTACTGCAACTCCTGCCATGTTATGAATCCGCAGTTTGAGGCGTGGTTTATGACAGGACTGCACAGGAACATCAAATGTGTTGATTGCCATCTTCCCAACGATAACATCATCAATTATACAATATGGAAAGGTATAGATGGTATGAAGGATCTCCTGATGTTCCATTCCGGAATATATTCCGAAGATATCGGGATATCATCACATGGGAAAAATGTAGTACGAAGTAACTGTCTCAGGTGCCATGAGGGGATGGTTTCTGTTATTAACACTGAAGATATGGATTGCTGGACCTGCCACAGGAGAGTGAATCACAGGTTTCCGTCAATCAGTATGGCTGATTTTTAAACAGGAGGAGTATTATATGAGAAGGTTTTCTGCAATTATATTTATTATATTTTTGTTCTGTCTATTCTGTTCCGGATGCGGAGGGGAGAAGCCTGAGGTTTTCAGGGCAGGAGTTATAGGTGAGAATGAGTTTGACCCTGAAGTGTGGGGTAAGGTATTTCCGCTTCAGTATGAGTCATGGCTTAAGACAGAGGAGCCGAAGCCTTCCGGTCTGAGCATGTACAGAAAGGGTTGGGATGAGGATAAGGTTGTTTATGATAAGCTTAATGAAATGCCGTATCTCGGGCTCCTTTTTAACGGCTGGGGATTTGGAGTTGAGTATAATGAGCCCCGGGGCCACCATTACGCAATAATCGATCAGCTGGAGATTGATCCTTCAAGAACCAAATTAGGTGGTGTATGCCTCGCATGTAAATCTCCGATGCATAAATCTCTCACGGAGCAGCATGGGATGAAATATCTTACTGCGTCACTGACTGACGCGGTTAAAATGATGCCTGAAAAACTGCAGAAACTGGGGCCCGCATGTTACGACTGTCATCAGCCCTTAGATATGGGGATGAGATACAATAAGGCTCACCTTGAGAGAGGGTTAAAAGATCTTGGCAAAAAGGAGTTTACGCGCCAGGAACAGAGGATGCTTGCATGCGCCCAGTGCCACGTTACATATTCAGTACCCAGGACCCCGGACAGGAAAGTTTCCGGAGATATCAGCCTTCCCTGGAAGGGGGGTAAGTGGGGAAACATTTCAATTGAAGGGATTGTTAAAGAGCTTATGTCCAACCCTTCAAGGATTGAGTGGACACAGAAAGTTACAGGTTTTGATATGCCCTTTATAAGGCACCCGGAGTTTGAGCTTTTTACAAAGGGGAGTACACATTTCAATGCAGGTCTTTCATGTCCTGACTGTCATATGCCTTACAGGAGGTCAGGGGCATATAAAATTTCTGTTCATGATGTAACGAGCCCGGTTAAGCAGGACTTCGTCGCCTGTGCACAGTGTCACACTGAAAAAGCTGACTGGCTCAGAAAACAGCTCTTTACCACACAGGAAAGAACTGTGTCAATGCAGAACAGGGCAGGGTATGCTGTTGCTACTGTGGCAAAACTTTTTGAAATTGTGCATGAGAATCAGGCTAAAGGTAAAAAGATCGATCAGGGTATTTACGCTAAAGCAAAAGAAGCTTATATGCAGGGATACCTCAGGCTGAATTTCATCAGCGCGGAGAATTCCATGGGTTTCCATAATCCGACAGAAACCGCAAGGATCTTAGCTGATTCCGCAGCTTTCGCGAATAAAGCTGAAGCAATGCTGCGTCAGGCGCTCACATCAGCAGGGGTATCTGTTCCGGAAAAGATAAATCTTGAGCTGAAAAAATATCTTTCAAACAGGGGTATACATAAAAGAAATTTTATCCCGAACCAGGAGTTTAAAGATCCATATGGGACACAGGATTATTTCACACCGGAAGATGTTAAGGGATTATAGTATAAATTTTGGATATGGCATGTATAAACGCCAGGCGATGTAGATGTAGAGGCGCAGCATGCTGCGCCTCTACATGTCATTCAGTCGTAACTTTGCTAAGATGGCCAGCAGCAATAGATAACAAATATCGCGATAATCTGCAATATGTTCCTCACAGATGTATTGATTGACATCAGCCTAATGCCGGTACGTGTACCGTAAATCCCCACGTAATATGGAATTGAATGTCTCACCGCAAAAAATATGCTGCCGAAAACCTTTGCTGTCATAAGTGTCAGGATTATTTCTTTTTCGGTAAGAACTCCCTGGGTGATGACATTTCCTGCCATTGTATATGCGGCGACGTAATGCCCCATGTACGCGGCTACAATCCCCAGTCCTTCAACAGGTATAGGGAAAATTTTTGTAAAGAAAAGTATATGCTCAGAAATAAACCGGAACATCCCGGTTTCCACCAGAAGATAAGTTAAAAAGGTCACAGGGATTGTTATCTTCAGGATTCTTTTAATTGTGGGTAGCGAATTTTTTATGCTGCTGATGATAAGGGGGAAACCTCTCAATATATTAATGCTTTTTTTACTCTCCGCTGACATCTCTCCGTCATGCTGATAGATAAACCTCCCTGCTGTTAAGGCGATCATTGTCTGTATAAATCTGAGTGAGAGGACAATCAAAAATATTTTGAGGCCCGTAATACCTAAAAAAGAAATCATAACAGGGAGCATCGAACGTGTCTCCATAAGCATAACAGGGAAAGCATTGGCCAGAACTGTTACGGTAAGTTCCTTTTCATTTATAATTCCGTCATCAATAAGTTTCTTCATAATTCCGTTTGCCGCGGATGGTGATCCCATTGATGTGAGAAAAGCCATACCAAGCTCCCGTCTCATGCCGCTGTATTTTGTCAGGGGGTTGAGAATCCAGTTAAGTTTATCAAGAAAGCCGCTCTGTATGAGGAGATTCGCTGCGAATATACTCGCAGCGGTAATGGGGATAATACCGGTTATGTATTTTATGGAGCCGGCGGCTGCTTTTATTATCAGTTCTTCGGTTATCATTGTTTATAAATCAAAAATGGTAGATATGATTTGGTTTATTTATCAAATTCTTCTGAAAAAAAGATTTCTCACATGCGTTCGAAATGACTTTGTTTCTATATTGACTCTGTAATTTTACAGCTATCCTGTAGAGATATTTTAGATAGTATGGATACAATAGTTTTTCTGTCAAGCTTCAGAATATCAGCTGTAATATTATTGGCTTTTTTTATCAGAATAATTATACTTGCAATTATGGATAGTGCGGGGATTATCCGTACCAGGTGGAGATTACTATGGAATTCAATAACGGTAAAGATAAATTTTTCGGACGAAGATTTGATTCGGTGGTGGAAAAACTTTCTGATCAGAAATCGTTTCAGGATATGTTTCATATTTCAAGGCATGATGTTCCAATGCCTTCAATTGATGACCTGAAGGAGATTATGGAGCTTCTGCGATCTGTTATATTCCCCGGCTATTTCAGGAATTCTGAGATACACAGGGAGATTGTGGGATACTATACAGGTGCGAAACTTGACAGGATATACAGGGGGCTCTGTGAACAGATTAAGAGGGGATTCTGTTTCTCCTGCCCTGAGGTGGTTAACGGGGTATGTCTTGACTGTGAGAATAAATCGAGATTTATTACGGAACAGTTTATTGAAAAACTCCCTGAGATCAGAAGACTCCTTGCCCTTGACGCGAAAGCGGCTTTTATCGGTGACCCTGCTGCACAGAGTGTTTCTGAAACAATATTCTGTTATCCAAGTATTCTCGCTATGACATATCACAGGATTGCCCATGAATTGTATAAACTCCAGGTCCCCATTATCCCGAGGATTATATCAGAGATGGCCCATTCCAAAACAGGGATCGATATTCATCCCGGCGCCACAATAGGTGAGTATTTTTTTATTGATCACGGAACAGGAACAGTTATAGGAGAGACATGTATTATAGGGGATAACGTCAGGATCTACCAGGGGGTTACTCTGGGAGCAAAGAGCTTCCCCCTTGATGATAATGGTAGCCCTATAAAAAATATACCCCGTCACCCTATTATTGAAGATGATGTGATTATCTACTCCGGTGCAACTGTCCTGGGGCGCGTAACAATAGGTAAAGGCTCAGAGATAGGGGGTAATGTCTGGCTCACAGACGGTGTACCCCCTAAAACAAAGGTGATGCAGCCTAAACCTCCGGTAACAATAATTACTGACGGAGAGTGATTACCCTTTCACTCTGCTGATGAATCCCTGTGCTGCAGCGATAACAGGGTCCCACACGGGTGAGAAAGGTGGAGCGTACCCTGCATCAAGATAGGCCAGGTCCTCAACAGTCATCCCCGCTGTTACTGCTGCGGCGATTGTATTTATGCGGTGCGCGGCGAAATCGCTCCCTATAATCTCTCCCCCGATTACTTTTCTGTTATCTGCACGGATAGTAAGTTTGACTTTAATAGGCCTTGATGCTGGACAGTATCCTGCTCTTGATTTCCAGTCAGTAATACTATCAATTATTTCAATACCATGTTTTGATGCATCGTTCCTGTTGAAGCCTGTTTTCGCAGCTTCGAGATCGCAGACCTTCATCATCTGTGTGCCGATTGCCCCTTTAAACAGCTCCGTGGTTACTCCCGCTGCCTGAAGTCCGGCAACACGTCCCTGCTTGTTTGCAGTTGTGGCCATGGGCATATAATCATCCACCCCTGTAATGAGGTTTTTTACTGTGGCGCAGTCACCTGCCGCATAAACATCAGGTATATTGGTGCGGGAGTACTCATCTATTACAATTGCTCCGCTCTGGTGGAACTTCAGAGGTGAGTTTTTAAACAATCCTGTGTTGGGCCTTGCCCCTGTGGAAACAATAATAAAAGGGGCATTGAAAACTCCTTTGTCTGTAACCAGGTTCAGACGCTCCCCGTCTTTTTTAATTTCAGAGATGGAAGCGGATGTTACCAGCTGTACACCTTTATCTATCAATTCCGCTGTAATTACATCTCTTATCTCCGGCGACATCAGGGAGGCAACAGAATCCATCTTCTCAACAAGTATTACCTTGAGTCCTGTCTTGATAAATGATTCAGACAACTCGAGACTGATAAAGCCCCCTCCGATGAGAATAACTGTGTCAGGTTTACGCTCAACAATGAAATTCTTTATGTCAAGGCCGTCTCTCAGTGTGCGGAGAACAAATACACCTTTATTATCTATACCCGGTATAGGGGGGCGTGCGGCAGAGGCTCCTGTGGCAATGATCAGTTTGTCCCATGTATGGGTTTCGGCATTATCATTATTTTTTACTGTCAGAGATTTTTTATCAAAATCGACTTCAGTAACTTCGGTTAGTGTATTGATTGCGATTTTTCTTTTGTTTATAAATTCATCTTTATCGATTGCGATGAGAGACCTGAAGTCAGTGACATCATTTGAAATCATGTAAGGCATACCGCAGGCTGCGTATGATACAAATTCGGTTTTTTCAAAAACAGCTATTGATATGGAATTATCAATTCTTCTTGCCTGGGATGCGGCACCCATTCCGGCAGCATCACCGCCAATGGAGATAAGATTAAAGTGACCCATGTTTTTTCTCCGGTTTGTATTTTATAATCTTTTAAAATAATTTAATAACAGAAGACTTATTTGTCAAATTATTCTTACAGGATTATTTCAAAAATAACCGGATTACAGAAAAGTCTACGATACAAATCTGTCTTTTTTATAATCTGCTATTTCACTTTTATGATTGAAGAGGTTTGAATTTTTACCTGTTTTATCAGAGTAGAAAGCACGTATCTTTTCCATATCTCTATCAATATCACCTGTCGGGAAAAAGAGTTTTCCGAATCCTCCCCGTTTTTCTTTGTAATCGAGATAAGCCGGGAGTATGGGCACACCGGCTCCGGTTGCGATTCTGTAGAAACCGGTTTTCCAGTAATTCACCCGTCCCCTTGTACCTTCAGGTGCAATTACTATGGACAGTTCATCCTGTTCTTTAAAGCAGAGAATTGTTTTTTCCACCAGGTTTGAAGCTCTGCTTCTGTCAACGGGGATACCCCCCATCCATCTTACAACAGGGCCGAATGGTTTTTTAAAAAGCTTATCTTTACCCATCCAGTACATCTTTTTTCTGAAAGCAAAGGCAATAAGCAGGGTATAGAAAAAATCCCAGTTTGATGTGTGGGGAGCTGCTATTACAACAGAACGCTCTGTTCCTTTAATGCTTCCCTCACGTTTCCAGCCAAGAAGCTTTAAGATGGTGATTGATAAAATCTGGAATAAAGGCTGTACAAGCGGTGTATCAAAAATTGTTTTCTGCATTCACTATTCTCCGGGGAATTTTAGATATCCAAAAACTTCTAATAAAAGAGATTTATATTATCAGACAGGAATTGGTGAGTAAAAGTTGCATAAATATTCAGTAATAATTCCTAAAGATACTTTTTAGTGTAAAGTAAT
>DAISJZ010000127.1:0-7791 GCA_036821145.1 Spirochaetota bacterium | reverse complement strand
GTGACCTGACATTTAAAAAATCTCTTCAGATAAACGGAAAATTTGAAGGTGAGATAAGTTCAGGGAGTTATCTCGTTATCGGTGAAGAGGCTGTTGTTAATGCTAACATTAAAGCTGACACTGTAATTATAAAAGGCACTGTGCATGGTAACGTTGAAGCGATAACAAGGCTTGAAATTCATACCAATGGAAAACTCTACGGAAATATAAGAACAAAGAAACTTATGATCTCTGACGGAGTTGTTTTTGAAGGGAAGTGCGAAATGATCAAACCCTTTGAAAAGAAGGGTAAAAAAGGTGACGAGCCTGAAGGATCAGAGGAGAAGACAGCCTGATCCTTTAAAGCTTAACTCAGTATCATCTTCGCCGATATATAAAGAAGAACAAAACCGAAGATTTTTTTAAGTATATGTGCATCTATCTTGAGTGCTAATTTGCTTCCAAGTAGTGCGCCTATTATAAAGAGAGCAGCTATTATGGCTGCTGTTTTTATATCCGCATGCCCCGCCTTGTAATACTGAATAGCCGCAAGTATACCTATCGGTGGAATCATTGCTATAAGGGTTGTTCCCTGAGCTGTATGCTGACTGAAACCAAGAATAAACACCAGTGCCGGAACCATGATAATTGCACCTCCGATACCCAGCAGGCCGCTTGCAACTCCCCCCGCAAGACCAATAACAGCAATAATTATATTCTGCATAATCCACCTCGATAGTAATTAACCTTAGTATTAAAAAAGGGGTTTTTGTTGTAAAGATTATTTTAATAATATATTATCTTAATCAGTATAATGGGGCTATTGTATTGTTCTTGATTAATTACATTCCAGTGCTTTATACTGGAGCATGATCGGTTGTCAGGAGGGGGTTATGTCATTCAAAGAGGCTCAGCACTATTTAAAGAAGGGTGATACTGTGGAGTGTCAGCTCTGCCCGCACAGATGTCATATACATGAGGGTAAGAGCGGGATTTGCGGTGTCCGGGAGAATAAAAAGGGGGTGCTCTATTCGTCTATTTATGGAGAAGTAACCTCTATGGCAATGGACCCCGTTGAGAAAAAACCCCTGTATCATTTTTACCCCGGGAGTCAGATTTTTTCCATTGGTACAAAAGGTTGTAATCTCCGGTGCCCCTTCTGTCAGAACTGGTCTATATCACAGGATCTCTCTGTACGGTCATCATACAGGTCCCCTGAAGAGATTGTGAAAATGGCGCTTTCGGAAGGTTCGGTTGGTGTTGCGTACACATATAATGAGCCCACAATATGGTTTGAGTATGTGAAGGACTGCTCTCTCGCTGCAAAGGAGAAGGGCTTGAAAAATGTTCTTGTTTCAAACGGTTTTGTCAATCCTGAACCTCTTGATGAACTGACCGGATTTATTGATGCCATGAATATTGACCTGAAATGCTATAACCATGATACTTATAAAAAAGTTATGAAAGCGGATCTTGATGCTGTTAAGAATACGATAAAGCGGGCGCATGATAACGGATGTTTCGTTGAGATTACAACTCTTGTTGTAACAGGGATTAATGATAATATGGATGAGCTTATTGAACTTGCGGAGTTTATCGCTTCGGTTGACAGAAAGATACCATGGCACCTCTCCCGGTATTACCCTTCATATAAATACAGTAAGCCTGCAACGGACGTCTCTTTCCTCTCTGATATCTGGGAGGCGGGGAGTCAGATCCTGGATTATGTTTTTACAGGTAATGTTCATCCGTCGGATTCGCATAGCGATACTGTATGCCCGGAATGCCATACAGTTATCATAAGCAGGAACGGTTACCATACTGTGATAAAGGAGCTTGAGAATGGGAAGTGCAAATCCTGCGGCCATGAACTGGGGATAATACATTAGGGCGCCTTTATAATATTCTTGACTCGAAACTTCTGAAGTAAAAAATGGATTATAAGTATTAAACTTACTGTAATAATGTAAAAGGTACGGAATGAAAATATTAGTTACTGGCACAGCGGGTTTTATAGGGCATTTTGTAGCAGGGAGGCTTGCTGAACGCGGAGATGAAGTTATAGGAATAGATTCCATTAATGATTATTATGATGTCAACCTCAAGTATGGAAGGCTTAAAGAGGATGGCGTTGAGAGAGCTGATGCTGATTCAGGAAATAAGATACAGAGCAGCAGATGGAAGAATTACTCATTCATTAAAATGAATCTTGAGGACAGGGCGCGTATTGAAGATCTGTTCCGTGTCGAGAAATTCGACATGGTATGCAACCTCGCAGCACAGGCAGGAGTAAGGTACTCCATAGAAAATCCCCATGCATATATTGATTCAAATGTTTTAGGATTTATGAATATACTTGAAGGGTGCAGGCATAACGGCGTTAAGCACCTTGTCTTTGCAAGCAGTTCCTCTGTTTACGGGCTCAATGAAAAGATGCCCTTTGCCACAACTGATAATGTTGACCACCCTGTAAGTCTTTACGCGGCAACTAAAAAGAGCAATGAGCTCATGGCACACACCTACAGTCATCTTTACGGCATACCTGTAACCGGTCTCAGATTTTTTACTGTTTACGGTCCATGGGGAAGACCTGATATGGCTTACTTCAAGTTTGCAAAGGCCATTTCCGAAGGGAAGTCTATCGATATTTATAATAACGGTGATATGCTCCGTGACTTCACTTATATAGATGATATTGTTGAGGGGATTATACGCGTTATTGATCTTATTCCTGGCGGCAACAGCAGCTGGAGCGGGATGAAGCCTGATCCGGGAAGTTCAAAGGCCCCTTATAAGATATACAATATCGGGAATAACAGCCCGATGAAACTCCTTGATTTCATTAAGATCATTGAGAAGGAGATGGGGAAGGAGGCTGAGAAGCGCTTTCTGCCCATGCAGCCCGGTGATGTTTACGCTACTTACGCCGATGTTGATGACCTTGCCAGGGATACAGGATACAGGCCCTCCACTCCGGTGGAGGAGGGGATTGCAAGGTTCGCAAAATGGTACAGGGAGTATTATAAGTAGCCGGATACATCATTGCGAACGACCGGCAGGGAGTGCGGGCCGCTCCTCTGCATCCGTGTAGGTGCGGAATTAGCACTTCCATGTGCGTCACAATCTGTTTTTTTATGAATCAAATCAGTATATTTAACAATAAAATGTTTATAATCTCAACAGATTGCCGCGTCGCTTCGCTCCTCGCAATGACAGCCATTACCGGCTCCTAAAAAGTTATCCCTAACACTCTGTGCTGGACCTCCCCATCCATTTCAACGCGCTTATAAATAAATTTCATGAGGCTGAATTTAGAGAAGCCTGTTTCTGATTCAGTCTCGTACTCCCAGAGTAATCCCCAGAGACTTCCCCTGGATTCATACCCCCTTTCCGCTCTCTGTATCTTGTAGTAGGGTATTCCAAGGAGAGCTGCCTGCAGGTCTGAACTCTCCGCAGGTTCATAATCCCTGTACCAGAGAGCGCCCAGCGCCCATAGCTGGAACCTGCTGTTGTCGGAGTCCCGGCTGTCCCATGTAAGGGCAGGGGGGATGACAAGTGTATGAGTGGTTTCCGTACTCTCGTAATACCATAAGGGGAGAGCCCTCGTGTGGAAATATCCCCCGTCTCTTTCAACTGCAGCAAGCCAGAGAAGGCCTTCTATGTCATAACCGCTCTTTCCCCACTCTGCGTCCAGAAGGAGGCCCCATAATGCCTGCATTCTTTTTACTTCAGGATCTATCTCAAATTCAATTGTTGTAAAAAGCATTGAGTATTCATTGTAGTTCCCGCTGTCATAGCTGATATGATCATAGAGGTAGAGAAAATTCTGCCTGCTGTAGCCGGGCATATTGTGAAGATAGAGGCCGCAGATGATGTACATGTTGTCATTCTCTTTTCTGTCCCATGATGAGAAATAGAGCGGAGCAATGTGGAAGTATCCTTCATCACCGGGTTTTGAAAAGTAGAATGGCATAAACCAGAACCGGCTGTAATCGTCTGTTTTACCTTTTTCATAATCCACGAGCCAGAGTATATTAGTATGGCTCCTCTCCTCATCCTCGCTATAGTAGTAGAGCGGAAGTATGGGAGCCCAGAATGTATATGAGTTATCGAAACGTTCGTTTGTTCTGTGCCTGTAATGGAGTAATGAGAATGAAACATTATCGCTGTACTCCTTTTCCTGCACAGTATAGGTTCTCTCCCTGTTATAGAAAACCGGGATGAGCCATCTTTTCCTCTCCAGAGCGGAAACCTCCTCTGAACCGTCATAGAAATTAATATTGTCAATAGAACTGCTGTATAAACCATATAAAAGTGAGAAGCCTGAATCGCCGTTTTTCGGGTCATCCTTTTTCCTGTATATACCCATGAGAGCTGAATGTTCTTTTTTCCCGTTATCATTTCCGTAATAATAGAAAGGCCTGAAATAATTTTCATAATTCCCTTCATTATCAGATAAATTGAAAAGGCCGTATAGCGCGCTGTATGAGTACCCACCAGTGGCAGGGTATTTTTCTGTTTCGTAGAGACCGAAGAGTATACTTGATGAATTGCTGTCAGATGAGAATTCTTTATAGTATCCTAAAAGGAAAAAAGTTCCATGTTTTTTCTCCGGCTCTGCGGGATCACTCCCTTTCTCTGTAAGGCTGTGATAGTAGAGAAGGGGGAGCCCGTACAGCGTGTACTCAGATGTGGTTTTATTGTTCGTTTTATCTCCGGTTTCACTCTCACTCACAAGGTAAATGGGGAAAACCCATTTCAGAGTGTCTGTTGTTTTATAGTCACTGAGAGGTTTCGTTTCTGAGATACTTTCAGTATCGCTCTTTCCGCTCTCCGCAGGTATTGTTCCTGTTTCCTTTACTATTGTCTCGTTCTCCTTATGGAAAACCACTGGTATTGAGCTGAACCAGAGTTTGGATGTTCCCTCTTTATCCTCACTATACCTGTAGAAGTGGAAGAGACTGAGGTTCAGCCTGTATTCTGTTGAATCATCCTCAATTTTTTTTCTGCTCCTGTTCATATAGAGCGGGGTGTATGTGGAGCTGTGAAGTATCCCATCCTCTGTGATGTTTTTATGCCACACAAAGGGCGCCACCCTCCATCCGTTTTTTTCATTTGAGTTATACCAGTTTATGAAGGGCCAGAGAACAGTGTATTCATGCATCTCTTTTTCATGGTCGTATTCATGCCAGTAGGCGTTCAGGAGGTATCCCTTGCTGTAGGATTCACCCTCCCGCTGGTACCCGTAAAAGGGAAATACGACGAGGTATTCAGTTTCTTCCTCTTTATACGAGAGATAGTTCACTATCCATTTCATTCTGTTTTCAGACCTTTCATCCCAGGTGATCCATGAAAGGGGGAGGAGCCTGAAGTGCCTCTTCGTGTCAGCCCTTTCAGCAGCCACAAGGCCGAAGAGGAGATGCAGCCCCCAGAAGTTGATTGAATTCTCCCTGTTCATCTCTCTCTTTTTCGACAGAATCACTTCCCCTTTATCAGTACTGTCAGTGTCCTCAGCAATCTCTTTGTTTTCACCCTTTTTCAGGGGGAGTGTAATCCTTGTGGAGAGGCTTACTACGTCAATGAGCCAGGATGTGTCCGTGTCGAGGTATAAACCTTTTTCATTGAATCCCAGGTCTGCATCAATAACAGGGTTAACTCCCGATGTCACTGATCTTGAAAGGCCTAATATATTTACATAGAAACTGTTTTTCCCGTTTTTATCCTTTGTATCGAAATACAGGGGGAGGAAAAGCGTAGTGTCCCTCTTGTCTGTTTCGAAATTCCAGTAAAGGGGGAAAGCCATGCGGGCAAAGTAGCCCCCATGCTCAAGGCTGTCGTGGTGATAATAGAGCGGTGTGATCCACGTTGTCTCGCTCTTCATGGGAACAGTGTGATTATAATAGAATGGGACCCATGTGTTCAGGTGTTCCCCTGTTTTACTGTTGCTCCGTTTGTAATGTATGAGCCATGACCATTTTGTATCCTCTTCAGGAGACCACCTGTGATAATATACAGGGGAATATGTTACACCCGATTCTTCGCTCCACCCTGAAGGCCTGAAGAAGAAGGGGATGTAGAACCTGTAGCCACCTTCACCTGTTTCATGGAAGACAAATGGTATAAACCAGAACCGCTCCATCTTCCCCTCTCTGTCACGTCCCCAGTCAAAAGCCCAGAGTATGTTCGTATGTGACCCCTCACTCCATTCCGAATGATAGTAGAGTGGAATAATTGGGGCCCAGTATGAAACAGAGTCGATGCTGCTCTCACCCTCTGCAGCTTTTTCTGATGAGTAACCGGAAAAGAGAGTTAGGAGGAGGCGCTCCTTTGTCTTTATGTTCCCCTTTTTGTCAGGGTCCCAGGCAGTGGACTCTGACCTGCTGCTCAGGTAGAATGGTAAAAGATGGGAATAGTTGTCATTGTCTGAATAATGAAAGTTCATATATACAGGGGGGAGTATATGCCTGTATGAATCCCCTCTGAAATAAAATGGCGCGAACCAGAATCTGTCAGTATTACCTTCAGCGTCATTGTGCCAGTCAATAAGCCAGAATATATTCCTGTGCGATTCAACACCCGGTTCATCGTATGAATAGACCAGTGGAATTACAGGGAACCAGAACTCAGATATCTTCTTCTCACCCTTCCATTCATCAGTGTATACGCTGTTATAACAGAAGAGTAGAGACTTGAATGAGTCCTCGTATTCATAGCTGCTTTTACCTTTGGCGCCGTAAACATAGTTTTTATCTTTGGACCTTTTGAACAGAGGGAAGAGGCTGATCCAGTACTCGCCGTTTATATGCCTGTTATAGAGAAACAGAGGGGGGAGTGCATGTGTGTACCCGTTATTACCCGGCTCATGGAAGAGTAGGGGGATGAACCAGAAACGCTTGAGGGACTCTTCACCCTCTTTATCCCTGGACCATGAGTAATCAAGGAGCCATCCGATATTCATATGCCCCCCGTAACTGTCAGTGCTCCTGTAAACAAGGGGAATTATGGGGAACCACCATGACTTTTCAGGAACCTGCATTTTGCTGTTGTTGTACCATGAGTAGCCGTGTATCCATGAATAGCTGTAATGCTCTTCACTGTTACCTGATTTACTGCTCCCTGAAACAAATAGCGGGTTTATCCTGAACTTTTCATCAAAGTCAGTTTCCCAGTATGTAAGGAGTATGGGTATGAATGACTGTTTACGGTTGTCTATTTTGCTTTCAAGTCCGTAGTATAACGGGAAAAGGCGGAGTGAACTGTAGTTGGGATAATCTGTATATTTATAGAGCCAGAAGATCATGAGAGAGTAGTGATTGTCCCATGATTCTCTCTGGAGAAAGAACATGTCAGGGTTGTATTTCATCTCCTTTTCGCTTCCGAAGACCTTTTCATCCTCCTCGTGGAGATCATCCCAGTCCCGTGCTGAGGCGGTCTCTGCAATGAGGATAAATGATGATAAAAGTATAAGTGCGGCAGTTAAAATTCTTTTTACTGTCATCAGTACTCCGGAAGTATAAAGGTTAATATTCAGAAAATAAAGATACTGAAAGAATGAATTAAATGTCAAGCAACAAGCATAAAGCAAGGGGCGGAATAAAGCAAGGCGCGGAATAAAGCAAGGGGCAGCTGCCCCTTGTTTTATTCCGCGCAGTATGGTTCACTTCCCGGTTACAAAAAATTCCGTTCTCCGGTTTTTCTTCCTCCCTGCGGAAGTCTTATTTGTGGCTATAGGTTTATTCTCCCCGAAACCCACGGATTTAAGGCGTTCAGGGCTTATCCCCTGCTTAATCATATATTCAGTGACTGCATCTG
>DAISJZ010000126.1:0-8370 GCA_036821145.1 Spirochaetota bacterium | reverse complement strand
TAAAAGAGTCAGATGGCAAAGTTAAAATTCTCGACACGCGGAAGACACTCCCCGGATACAGGGAGCTTCAGAAGTACGCTGTAAACTGCGGCGGAGGTGAAAACCACCGCATGGGCCTGCATGACATGGTGATGATAAAAGATAATCACTCAGACGCGGCAGGGGGAATTACAAACGCAGTATCAAGGGTGAGGGAAAAATGGGGAACCCGTTTTAAAGTTGAAGTTGAAGCAAGAAACATTGATGAAGTGAAAGAGGCTCTTACGGCAGGCGCTGACAGGATCATGCTGGACAACATGAGCAATGATGATATGAAAAGAGCAGTTGAATATATAGCCGGCAGAGCTGAAACCGAAGCTTCAGGGAACATGACTCTTGAAAGAATTAAGAGCGTTGCTGAAACCGGCGTGGATTATATTTCATTCGGTGAGCTTACAAATTCAGTGAAGGCTTTTGATTTCAGTTTAAAAGAAGTGAAATAGATCGACTGCGCCTGCACCTTGCCCCCGCATCCCCGGAGGGGGCAAAGCAGAATCCCTGCCCCCTCCGGGGGTGCGGGGGCTTAAAAATTTCCGGGGTTGATACTATTCCTGGAGATACATAATGAACCTCGAAAACTACACAGAGCAGCAGCTTATCGATTATATAAAGGACGCGAAAAAAAGATTCGGAAGCAGGCTCGTTATACCTGCTCATCATTACATCAGGAGTGAACTTGTTCAGCTTGCTGACTTTACAGGTGACTCCTATAAACTCGCTGTGGATGTAAGCCGTACAGACGCGGAGTTCATAGTCTTCTGCGGTGTACGCTTCATGGCGGAAAGCGCTTCAATACTCGCTAAACCGGGACAGCATATACTTCTGCCTGATATGGATGCCGGGTGCCCCATGGCTGACATGATAGATGAAAAGACCGCCGAAGCAGCAGTGGATAAAATCAGCGGTGTATGTTCCCGCGAAATCGCTCCCCTTGTTTACATGAATTCCTATGCTGACTCCAAAAGTTTCTGCGGCAGAAAAGGGGGGGCCGTATGCACAAGCTCCAACGCGGAGAAACTTGTCAGATACTATCTGGAAAAGAATAAATCAATCTTCTTCTTCCCTGATTATCACCTTGGCCGGAATGTGGCGGAAAAACTCGGAATTGACAGAAGCCTTATGGTGAGAGTGGGCCGTGATCTCTCTCTTGAAGACGGGAAGGATCTGAAGAATGCCAGGATGTTCCTCTGGGACGGATACTGCCCTGTTCACCAGGAATTCAATACTGATGATGTAAAATCAGCAAGAGAGAATTATCCTGACGCGAAGATCATCGTACACCCCGAATCAAAGCATGAAGTAGTTGAACTGATAGATATGGCCGGGTCAACCCAGTATATATACAACACAATTGAAAAATCACCGGATAATTCATCATGGATTATCGGTACTGAGGCTACATTCGTAAACCGCATTGCAGGGGAATTCAGCAGCATGATGATTACCCCGCTTAAGGACTCCCCCTGTCTCGACATGCTTAAAATCAGCCTCCTTAATACCGCAGAGACCATCCGGTCAATAGATTCCTTTCTCGAAGGGAGCGGAAAGCTGATAAACGAAATCACTGTTGATGAAAAACTGAAGGCTAATGCTAAGACTGCACTCAACAGAATGATTGATATAGTTGAAGGGGGAAAGAACTGAAAGGCTACAAGGGTAATCATCCCGTAACGAATATATAACCGTTTTTACCTTCACTTTTTACTTTGTACATTGCGGCGTCAGCCATTTTTATAAGGGTTTCCATATCGTTGCCATCATCAGGAAAAAGAGATATCCCGATACTTGCCCCTACTGACGCCTCACTGTCATAAAAATATACAGGCTCTGACGCAGCATGCAGAAGTTTTTCCGCAATCATTGAAGCATTTTCCCGGGAGTGAAGCTCTGTAAGTATAACAAGGAATTCGTCCCCGCCAATACGGGACACAGTATCGGTTTCACGCAATACGGAGAGAAATCTTTGTGAAGCAACTCTCAGAACTTCATCGCCTGCATCATGCCCATAGGTATCATTCACCTGTTTAAATCCGTCAAGGTCAATAAACATTACAGCAATTAATGAATTATCGCGCCTTGCCTGGCTTATTGACATATTCAGGCGGTCGCGGGCCAGTTTGAGACCCGGAAGACCTGTCAGCTCATCATGAGTTGCCATGTGGAGTATCTTCTCCTCCTCCAGCTTGCGTGATGTTATATCGATACTTGTGCCTGAAAAAATAACCGGTTCACCATCTTCCCCTCTTTTTGTAACCTGCCCTTTTTCAAGCATCCATATCCAGTTTCCGTTCTTGTGTTTCATCCTCACTTCACATTCATAGGATTCAGTATCTTTTCTGAAATGTTTTTCAGCAAGCTCTTCGCACCGCTTAACATCATCGGGATGGGTTAGCTTCGCTTTCTGCTCCCTTGTCGCGGGAACAAGCTCAGAAAGCCTGTAACCCAGCATATTAGCGAGCTTCTCGTTTATTGTTATTGACCCGTTTTTCACATTAAGCTGCCACGTACCGGCGTTTGAGCCTTCAAGAATATTCGATAGCCTTTCGGAGTCCTTTATGAGTATTTTTTCAAATTTCCACCGTTCGGTAACATCGTGAAATGAAACGACTAAACCTGTAATTCTCCCTTCTACGATCTGCGGATAAGACCTGTACTCAGCTATAAAACTTGTCCCGTCAGCCTTCCAGAACACTTCGTCATCAGCATGAATAACCTCCCCCGTAAGAAGCGCCCTGTAAATCCTGCATTCCTCCACGGGAATTGGAGTCCCGTCAAAATAAGAATGATTTAAAATCTTGTGCATATAAAGCCCTGTAATTTCATCGGGATGGCTGTAGCCTAAAACAGTTGCACAGCATGGATTCGCAAATGTGCAGTTACCATTGAGGTCAATACCGAATATAGCCTCCCCTGCCGAATCCAGCATCAGGCGGACCTGCTCTTCACTTTTCCTCAGCAGTTCCATGGCCTGTTTCCGTCTTTGTATATCTGATTCAAGGGCTTCCGCCATTTTATTAAAATTAGAATTAAGACTGCCTATTTCATCCTTTGTCTTCACATCAGATCGTATGGAATAATTACCGCGTGCAATCTCTTCAACATTCTTCTGCAATTCATAAATAGGTTTAAGTATCCGGAATACTGACTGCAACACGCCTCCGGCAAAGGCAAGAAGCACAAGGAAGATCAGAATAAGCGAATACTTAATATTACTTCTCAACTCATCCTGGAATATATTCATTTCCTTCGATTTACGGATCTCAAGAGTATCAATGAACTGCTGGATAGGTTCCATCATCTCAGCCTTAAGTTTACGGTAATCATCCCCCAGTACAATCCTAATGGCATACTGCCTGTCAGGGGCCCTGCGTACACTGAGCCTCCCCTCTTTGTCGTTATATATGCCATTAAGCGCAGCAAACGCGATGGACTCAAGATATATTAAACGATCAGCTTTCTGCTGAGCAGTAATCAGGAGATTGTATTCCTCACCGGAAAGCCCGGCCTGTCTCAAAAGGAAATTAAGGGGAACAGCTTCAACATGTTCAAGCGAAGCCCCTTTCCCCGCGCCTGAAAGATGCCAGTAAGTTGGAGTATACTTATTGGGCCGGGGTACCCTGCCGTTCCTGATATCGAGAATCTCGTTATATAGTTTTTCATACCTGCTATACCCGGTAACCACATAACCGCGTGCCATACGCGTAAGGTCTTCTGAAGTCTGGAAAAGTTCCATGGCGAGCTGGTAGGAACGGAACCTGTTTTCTTCACTTGCAGCAAGCTTGTCAAGAATGGAAAAAGTCCTGGAAACAGTAATAGCCAGGATTATTAAGACCGCGAGGAAAACTGAAGATAAAATCAGGTAATAATGCTTTAATTTCACATAATCTCCGTTTCAGGGGTACTTTAATACACTCCTTTTAATATAACAAATTCTGATATCCCCGTCACTTAATTATTCCGATATGCTTCAATCACCCCCTACAACAGACTTAATCTTCAGCGCAATGTCCTTCATTGAAAAAGGTTTCTGTATAAAACTGATCCCCTCCTCAATAATTCCCTGGCGCGCAATCACATCAGCAGTGTACCCGGACATAAAGAGAGTTTTTATTCCCGGCCTGTATTCTGCAATTTCCGCGGCAAGTTCCCGTCCGTTCATCTCAGGCATTATTATATCTGTGACAAGAAGATCTATCCTGCCATCATAACCGGCACTTAATGCTTTTGCCTCCGCCGGTGAAGCCGCTGTAATGACTTTATAATTGATCTCCTCCAGTATCGATCTGGTTATCTCAATAATAGCAGGCTCATCCTCCACAATGAGAATAGTTTCACCCTCACCGTGTGGAAGCATAGTGGAAATGTCAGTTTCAGCATGAATATTTTCACCGCATAAGCCGGGAAAATATATTTTAAATGAAGTTCCCCTCCCCGGCTCACTATATACATTAATATATCCTTTATTCTGTTTAACTATCCCGTACACGGTAGCAAGCCCCAGGCCTGTTCCATGCCCAAGCTCCTTGGTGGTAAAAAAAGGTTCAAATATCTTTTCCCGTGTTTCCCGGTCCATACCTGACCCGGTATCACTCACAATGAGTACAACATAATTACCGGGGGGGAGGTTTTCAGCAGCGGATGAATAGTCTTCATCTATCACACAATTCATTGTTTCAATTGAAACAAATCCTGAACCGCTGATTGCATCCCTGGCATTTATAGTGAGGTTCGCCAGTATCTGGTCCATCTGCGCGGGATCAACATTTACAGGCCATAAACCGTTACAGGGCTTCCACTCAAGTGTGATATTCTCACCTATAAGCCGCTTCAGCATGGCCAGCATATTTTCAACAGTATTGTTCAGGCTGATAATCTTCGGTTCAATAACCTGCTGCCTGGCGAATGCAAGGAGCTGACGCGTAAGGTCTGCCGACCTTCCGGCAGTTTTAAGGATCTCTTCAAGGTAACGCCGCAGCGGGCTCTCAGCCTCAATTTTCCTCAGTGCAAGTTCAGAATATCCGGTAATGGCTCCAAGCATATTATTAAAATCATGGGCTATCCCTCCGGCCAGCCTTCCAACAGATTCCATCTTCTGCGCCTGAATGAGCTGTGTCTGAAGATGCGCTCTCTCCTCCTCATTCTCCCTGCTTTGAGTAACATCTCTCACAATGGCAAGTACTTCCTCGCTGCTTTTTAATACCATCCGCGATTCATAGTATCGTATTGAATCACCATTCTGAAGGCTGTACTGGTACACTCTCATATCACCAGTTGAAAAAACTGATTCTATATTCTCCCTGGTTACCCGCATAAGATCAGGGGGGAGAACTTCTGTTATATGCTTCCCTATAAAAATATCCGGCGGCATCAGAAGCTTATCAGTTTCTGATGCCCTGAAATCGATAAATTTTTGCTCCCTGCTGAAAACAAAGATCATATCAGGGAGAGCATTCAGCATCGCCCTGTTCCTCTCCTCACTTTCACGCAGCGCCTCCTCTGCCTGTTTGCGCTCTGTTATATCAATGGCGATTTCAAACCTCACATCACGGCCGTCAGGCCAGCGTATAATTCTGTCAACTATATCAAAAGTCTGCTTCAGCATGGGATTATAATACTCCCATTTATACGGGACACCGCCATTTGAGAGTATTATTGAATTTGTGCAGAAAGAGCAGGGTTCTTCAAGCGCCTGTAGCTCCCTGTAGCAGAGTTTACCTATAGGATTACCCCTCAGCTCATCTCTCAGGTGTTTATTCGCGAAGAGAATCTCATAAGAAAACGGATCCGATACATATATTACCTGGGCAATACTGTCAAATATTGAGAGGAGCTGGCGTCTTTCAAAATCCATGGCATCTTCAGACTGTTTAAGGGTGGTAATGTCCTCCAGCATCCCTACCTGACAGTATACTCTTCTTGTATCATCAGGCAGGAAGAAACCCCTGTCTCTTATCCATCTATAATGTCCATCTTTGTGACGCATCCTGTATCTCTCATCCCAGTAGCTGCATGATTTTTCAGCATCAGTCAGTGATTTCAAAATTCCGGGAAGATCATCAGGGTGTAGAAGCTCCATCCACTGATCAAAGCCGCCGGATATTTCCTCCGGCTGGTAACCGAGTATGGAATTAATACTTCTCCCCCAGGTAATTTCACCGGTTGAAACAATATATTCATAAACAACCTGCCCTGAGGCTTCAACTATCAGGTCATACTTGTATATCAGGTCTTTAAGAACAGCTTCACTGCGGGAGATAAGTTTCTCTTTTTCAACAGCTTCCCCTGCAAGCTTTCTCTGCCTTTGTAAAAGCCTGAAGAGCCATGCGATAAGAATTCCCTCGACTATAATGAGCAGAGTACCACCCGCAAAATACGGGAGGTTCTTTAATATAAAATTCTCTGTACGGTTTATAATGCGGCTACCCTGTGGGAGTTTTGAAAGAGGTATGCCGTACTTTTTAAGTTTAGTGTAATTGAATATGGGGATAGATCTCTCGTTTGCAGGGAGGATATCGTCAGCTTTCACTCCTTCAAGAATCCTTAGCGCAATCTCTCCAGCCTGCTGACCCTGAACATAACCGCTGTTCATCATTCCGCCTGTTACTCCGTAATCCATATACATCTCCACATGACTGAAAACAGGCACAGGAGATTTTACAGTAAGCTCTTTCAGAAAAGTGCCGAGGTCTATATACTTACCTGAACGGGTCAGATTAAAATCGAGGAAGAAAATCACTTCATCCGGTTTAAACTTTTCTGCTCTTGAAATAACCTCCTGAGGTTCCAGCCCGTTCCCCTTGTCAAAAAATGAAAACTCCACCACACCTTTATAAGCTCCGGAAATCTGTTCAACACTCCGCCTGTTAGCGATGCCTGTGGCGGTTCTGTCATGAATAAACCAGATACGCTTTACACCGGGTAGTACCTTCATAATCAGTTTCACAGTGTTTACGTAATCAGTACCTGAAATAATACCGGTGGTATTATTATCTATGGAGCCGGGATCTTCAATCCCGCAGAATACCACGGGAACACCAGGGAAGATACTCTTCCGGAATCTCTTCAAAAGATTATAGGCATCCTGATCTGATACTAAGATAAGATCAAATATGTTATCCCTGTATTTACGTTTCCATACCGAAGCTATTTCTTCGCCTAATTTCCCTTCAAGCTGTTTTGAATACCTCTTGCCGTCGAGGTACTCCACGTTAAAATCAACCTGAATATCTGCCTGATTATTAAGTGTTTCAGCAATTCCCGTCTGCACCCGATCCGACCAGCGGTAGCCGGGGTGGTAGGAGTTTATATAGAGAACACGCCTGATTTTTCCCGGTTTTATGTCGGAGGCATAAGCACTTGAATAGGGATAAAAAGTTTCTGAGCAAAAGGGATAAAATCCAGCATGATTAAAAACAGTGAAAAAGCCTGTAAGAAGAAACAGGGCTATGATTACATAAGCAGTTCTAAAGCTCCCCCTGTTTCTCTTTTTTTTCACATTCTCTCCCGATATATTCAGCAATTGGTGAACACCCGTTATAAAGATAACAAAAGAGTTAAAATTTGTAAAAAAAATGATCAGGTTCACGACGGCTTTTCTTAAATCTTTCTCTTGACGTAAACAAATCCCCTCTGTCAGATAAGCTCATGAACAATCACCACGGAGTTAATCAACATTGAAAGTCTGCATAGCTGAAAAGCCCAGCGTAGCGCGGGAGATCGCGCAGATATTAGGCGCCAATTCAAAAAGGGACGGGTACTTTGAAGGTAACGGGTACAGGGTAACCTGGACTTTCGGCCATCTCTGCACACTGAAGGAACCGGACGAGTACACCTCTGAATGGAAAAAATGGAACCTCTCCACACTCCCCATGCTCCCGGAAAAATTCGACATAAAGCTCATATCAAATGCAGGTGTGGGTAAGCAGTTCAAAATCATCAAATCTCTGTTTGATGAATGTGATGAGGTGATTAACTGCGGTGACGCGGGGATAGAGGGTGAGCTTATTCAGCGATGGGTGCTCCGCAAGGCAGGATGCAGAAAGCCGGTGAAGAGACTCTGGATATCCTCACTTACAGAGGAGGCAATCAAAGAGGGGTTCACTAAACTTAAAGAGAGCAGCGACTATGATCTATTATATGAGGCGGGAAACTCGCGCGCAATAGGTGACTGGCTGCTGGGTATGAATGCTACACGGCTTTACACTCTAAAGTATGCTGACGGTAAAGGTGTGCTTTCAATCGGCAGGGTACAGACCCCTACACTGGCACTCATTGTTAAACGCCACTATGAGATTGAAAACTTTAAACCGGAAAAATACTGGGAGCTGAAAA
>DAISJZ010000125.1:6704-8693 GCA_036821145.1 Spirochaetota bacterium | reverse complement strand
ATGCTCCGACAGGGAAGTTTCTCTCTCAAGGAGGGCGCTTCCTCTCTACAACAGGGAAGTCCACCTCTATCCCGGACGATTTTACACAGGGACAAAAAATACTTGCCAATCAGGGGCAATAATTATTGCTTTCCAGATGTACTTATGCTTAAATTCAGGTAAATATCGGGGATTACAGGTAGAAAATGGACTTATCTCATATCAGGAATTTTTCAATTATCGCACACATTGACCACGGGAAATCGACCCTTGCTGACAGGCTTATAGAGAACTGCCGCCTTGTAAATGACAGGAACCGGAAAGACCAGATGCTGGACACAATGGATATTGAACGGGAGCGCGGCATTACAATCAAGTCAAACGCCATCACTCTCAACTACACTTCCAGGGCAGGAGAGGATTATATCTTCAACCTCATTGACACTCCGGGTCACGTTGACTTCACCTACGAGGTTTCACGGGCGCTCTCCTCATGCGACGGGGTAATACTTATTGTTGACGCCACACAGGGTGTTGAGGCACAGACAATCGCGAACTTCTACCTTGCTCTTGAAAATGACCTGGAGATACTCCCGGTAATAAACAAGATCGACATGCCCGCTGCTGACATCGAGGGGACAAAGAACCAGATCGACAAAACTCTGGGCCTTGATCCCGACATAGCTGTACTCACTTCAGCCAAGCAGGGGATCGGGATTGATGAACTTCTTGAAAAGATTATTGAAATTATACCTGCCCCTAAAGGTGACATCAATGCTCCGCTCAAGGCGCTTATCTTCGATTCGTTCTACGACCAGTACCTTGGCGCTGTTGTAAAAGTGCGGATAATGGAGGGGTGCGTAAAAAAAGATGATGTTATAAAATTCTGTTCAACCGGAAAGGAATTCACTGTAAACGAGGTCGGAGTTTTCAGGCTTGACCTTGAAAAGAAAAACATGCTTTCTCCGGGTGACGTCGGATATATTGTTGCGGGAGTGAAGAGCGTTGTTGACACAAAGATTGGTGACACAATAACTCTTGCGAAAAACCCGGCAAAGGAGGCTCTCAAGGGTTTCAAGGATGTCAAATCAATGGTCTTCTCCGGACTGTACCCGATGTACAGTGATGAGTACCAGGATCTCCGCGACGCTCTCTTCAAGCTTCAGCTTAACGACGCATCTCTTATCTTTGAAGCAGACAACTCATACGCCCTGGGTTTCGGTTTCAGGTGCGGGTACTTAGGGCTTCTTCACATGGAGATTGTACAGGAGAGGCTTGAGCGTGAGTTCGACATTGCGCTTGTTACAACAGCGCCAAGCGTTGAGTTCCACATATTCATGATCAACGGCACAGAGCTTAAAATTGACAACCCGGTAAACATGCCTGACCCCGGTCAGATTGACCGAATAGAAGAGCCTTATGTTTCTGCGGCAATTGTTACTCCAACTGATTACGTGGGGAATATAATGCAGCTTGTTACAGAGAGCAGGGGTATTCATAAAAACATGGAGTATATCACACCCCAGCGCGTGCAGCTTACTTATGAACTCCCCCTTGCTGAAATCGTGTTCAACTTTTACGATAAACTTAAATCGATCTCACGGGGATATGCTTCATTCGATTACGACATGCTGGACTTCAGGCCGGCTGACATGGTGCGTGTTGATATACTTGTGAATGGAGAGCCTGTGGACGCGCTTTCTTTTATTGTACACAGGGACAAGGCAAGACTTCGCGGGAAAGAGATTATTGAAAAGCTGAAGGACATTATACCGAAACACCAGTTCAAGATTCCGCTTCAGGCTGCAATCGGCGCAAGCATTATCGCAAGGGAAAATATATCGGCACTAAGAAAGGATGTTACAGCGAAGTGCTACGGCGGTGACATTTCAAGAAAGAGAAAGCTCCTCGAGAAACAGAAAGAGGGTAAGAAGCGGATGAAGATGGTTGGTAACGTTGAGATTCCGCAGGAGGCTTTTTTAACAATCCTTAAGATTGACTGATTGCCCC
>DAISJZ010000125.1:0-6604 GCA_036821145.1 Spirochaetota bacterium | reverse complement strand
ATATAAAACAAGAAAAACACCACCTTCCCATCTTTCGATCTTACGCCCTTTTCCTGTAAATATAAAAACAAACAGCAACAGGCTTGCGAAAATATTTACCAGCATATCCATCACAGAATTATCGTTCTGCGACACAGGATTTATCACTGCTGAAATTCCAAGAATGAAAAAAGCATTAAAGATATTCGAGCCCACAATATTACCAATAGCTATATCCACATTCTTTTTATAGGCAGCCACAGCGGATGTTGCCAGTTCCGGCATGGATGTTCCTGCAGATACAATGGTTAACGCGATTACCCTTTCGGAAATCCCGATCTCCTGTGCAAACTTTACCGCAAATTCAACAATAACCTTCCCCCCGATAATCAGAAGCACAAAACCCGCGGTAATAAGCAGCAACGCTTTTAATAACGGATACTCTTTAACCGGGACCTCCTCTTCGAATTGTCCGGACTTCATTATCTGGAAATTATAAACCATGAATATTAAAAAAAACGACAGCAGCACAATCCCGTCAATTCTTGTCAGAGAAGAGAAAGGCGCATCATCTATTAATCTGTCACTGGCAAGCACCAGTACAATAACTGCTGAAAGAAAACAGAGTGGTATCTCGATCCATGTTGTTTTTGTTTTTACCGCCAAAGGATATATCAGCGAAGAGATTCCAAGAATCACCATTATATTAAACAAGTTACTTCCGATGATATTACCCAGAGTAATGTCGGAATTACCGGAAGCCGAAGCGAAAATATTAACTATCAGTTCAGGGGCGGATGTGCCGAAAGCTACTATTGTCAGCCCGATTACAATATTAGGTATATTATATTTTTTTGCAAGTGATGAAGCGCCATCAACAAGAATGTTCGCTCCAAAAATAAGCGGGGCAAAACCGCTCAATAATATTAAAAGGTTTAACATTGTAAATACTCTCCTGAGGCGGGATCTTTTAAAGACTTTATAAATCCATTATATATAAAGCTGTCAATGTTTCCTAATCTTTTATGTTATACTTTCCAGGTGATATAAAAATTCACATGGCCTTTTATTATACAGCCTCCCCCATATTTTAATTGAAAATTAATCCCCCTTTCACACTCTTTGATCAAAATTTAAAGATTCAACCGGAAACCGCCATGATTATTGTAAACAACCTCTCCAAGTCCTTCGGAAGCCAGGAGATATTTGACGATATAAGCTTTAATGTTAATCCCGGGGAGAAAATAGGTCTTGTGGGGCGCAACGGCCACGGGAAGACAACTCTTTTAAGGATGATTATCGGGGACGACCACCCTGACTCAGGTGAGATTGTTATACCGAAGAACTATACAATAGGCTATGTAACTCAGCACATTCATTTTACTGAAGATACCGTTATCGCGGAAGCATGTATGGGCCTCCCGGAGGATCACAGGGACGACAAGTGGAAGGCTGAAAAGATTCTTTCCGGCCTCGGTTATTCTGCTGAAGAGATGCTTATGAGCCCCAACAGGTTCTCCGGGGGGTTCCAGGTGAGGCTTAACCTCGCGAAGGTCCTTGTTTCGGAACCTGACATGCTCCTTCTTGATGAGCCGACCAACTACCTCGACATTATCTCCATCAGGTGGCTTGAGTCTTTCCTCCGCCAGTGGAAGGGGGAGCTGATGCTCGTTACTCACGACAGATCATTTATGGATAACGTCACCACCCACACAATCGGAATACACAGGCAGAAGGTGCGGAAGCTCGAAGGCTCCACAGATAAACTCTACGACCAGATACTGAAGGAAGAGGAGATATACGAAAAGACGCGGATAAACGACGAGAAGAAGCGGAAGGAGGTTGAGCTTTTCATCACAAGGTTCAGGGCAAAGGCAAGGCTTGCGGGGATGGTGCAGTCACGGGTGAAAGCTCTTGAAAAGCAGCAGAACCTGGACAAGCTTGAGAAGATAAAGGATCTCGATTTCTCCTTCAGCTACAAGCCCTTCAACGCCAAGAGCCTTATGACAGTGGAGGGACTCACATTTTCTTACGACAAAATTCATAATATTGTAAAAGACCTGAGCCTCAGCGTACGAAGTGATGACCGGATCTGTGTCATCGGTAAGAACGGACGTGGTAAAACAACGCTGCTCCGGCTCCTGTCAGGGATCCTTAAACCCGACAGCGGAACAATCACAACTCATCCCAACATGTGCTCAGGATACTTCGCGCAGACAAATGTAATAAATCTCAATGAAAACCTCACAATAGAGGAGGAGATAATGTCCGCCGGCTGCGACAAACAGCCCGCGCGCAATATTGCCGGAGCAATGATGTTTGAAGGGGATGACGCCCTTAAAAAAATAAGCGTTCTCTCCGGAGGGGAGAAGAACCGCGTGCTGTTAGGGAAGATTTTAGCTGCGCCATCAAACCTCCTCTTCCTTGATGAGCCCACAAACCACCTTGACATGGAATCATCTGACGCGCTCATGGCCGCGGTTGACTCTTTCCCGGGTGCTGTTATTATGGTAACTCACAACGAAATGTTTCTCCATTCACTGGCAAACCGCTTCATTGTGTTCCAGGGGAGCGGTGTAACAGTTTTTGAAGGGAGCTACCAGTACTTCCTTGATAAAATCGGCTGGGAGGAGGAGGCAGGGCAGCAGCAGAGTAAACCCTCTGACACAAAAGAATCGATGAATAAAAAAGATATGCGCAAGCTCCGCTCCGATATTATAACGCGCCGTTCAAAGGAGCTTAAACCTCTCGAAGACAGGACACAGAAGGTTGAAACACTTATCTCGGAAAAAGAGAACCTTCTTGAAAAGAAAAACAGCGAAATGATCGAAGCTGCTGGAGTTAAAACCGGGAAGGAGATTGAAACACTTTCAAAAGAGATACACTCACTCCAGAGAGAGATCGAAACACTCTTTGATGAATATGAAAAGCTCCACACTGAACTTGATGAAAAGAAAAACTTTTTTGAATCTGAACTGAAGCGGCTTGAAGAATAACATGAACAGATATTATAAACTTGGCGGAATAATGGCAATGGTGGGAACCGCCTCCCTCTGGAGTCTCGGCGGGCTTCTCATAAAAATGATAGACTGGCAGCCTTTCCTTATCGCCGGGATGAGAAGTTTTATCGCATCCCTGGTTATACTCGCTTTTATCAGAAAGCCTGTTTTCCATTTCTCATTTGCCCAGGTTGCAGCGGCCATCTCTTACGCTGTGACAATGATTCTTTTTGTAATTGCCAACAAAACCACTACAGCAGCCAACGCTGTACTTCTGCAGTATATTGCCCCGGTTCTCACCGCATTTATAGCAGCGGGGATTCTTAAAGAGCGGACACGTATTGAACACTGGGGCGCCATCATATTTGTCGCCGCCGGTATGTTCATAATGTTCATGGATGAACTGGGTACAGGTCAGATGCTGGGTAACTTTCTTGCGCTCTGCTCCGCTTTTACATTCAGTCTATTCTTTGTTTTTCTAAGAATGCAGAAGGAGGGCTCCCCCTTTGAATCGAACATACTTGCGCACTGGATTACTGCTGCTGTATGTTTTACTGTTTCACTTTTTCTCCCTGCACCGGTTCTTTCCACTTCATCTGTTACAGCAATGCTTGTTTTAGGAGCTGTCCAGATGGGGATACCCTCAATCCTTATTGCTATAGGTATAAGGAGAATATCAGCAGTTTCAGCAATACTTATTGCTGTGATTGAACCGGTTTTCAACCCTGTATGGGTATTTCTTATTATCGGGGAATTCCCGGGATGGAATACAGTAATCGGCGGAGCGGTGATTGTCTTTGCTGTAACTGCGGTTTCACTTATCAGCGCGAAGAGGAGTATGAGGTAAAGTAAAGCAAGGGGTTGCAACCCCTTGCTTTACTTTACCTCAATAATTCCACGCAGATCCTGAACTCCTCCAGATCCTTAAACTTCTCCGGCACAGCTGACCCGCTCATAATAATATATGGTATAACTTCAGCAGCAATTTCCGCAGGTATATAATCAGTTTTAACAAATCTCTCCGTCTCACTTACAAGCGCGGAGAGTGATGAATAATATTTAGCCTCGTCGAAAACAATATCGCCCGCGCTGTTATAAATGGCCATATCGCGGGAGATAATTATATTCATCCCGCCGCAGTTCACATAAACCTGGATCGAGTTACCCATTCCGTCAGCGTCAACCACTTCCATAATCTGGACTTTATTATCCTCAAGCTTAAGGCTCCGCATCAGGAACTCCTTCTCCTTCCCCGCCATATCCATATTCATCCCTGCCATGAACACCCTGGCTCCCTCAATCCTTCTCTCCCCGGAGGGGAAAAGATCATCGCAGGGGTTAATCTCCGCAGGGTAAATCCTGGATTCCGCTGAACCGCCCCCTGAACCGTAAAACCCGAAACGCTTTAAATTCATGCTGCCATAGAACCCGATCTTTTCAAGCAGAGCAAAAAAGCTCTCTTTAAAAAAAACTGTGGGATATGAGAGATGCGAATGGGTCACGCCGCTGTAGTTAATAACAGAGCGGAACTCCTGCTTAAAGAGGGACGGCATAAGGAGAAACTCAATCTCCGCGAGAGGTGTAAACTTTCCTGTCTCTATATGAAATTCACCGCACATCAGGCCTTCGGGGATAAATTGCAGGTCATTGCCTGAATCAGTAAGTATGCCGCACCCGGTTTCAAACATGAATCTTTTTACTGTTTCATAAACCGGAAGGGAGTCGAAGTTTTTCTCAATGAAGGAACTGGCGTTTCTGAGAACCACCGGCTCCCCTTTCATAAGGGCAATTGAAAGGGCGAGCCTGATCCTCTGCCACGTGAGATTTTTAAAATCAATCTCTTTCATTGAACTGCTGCTACATATATTTTTTCAGAACGTCAGGGATGTTTATCTGCCCATCCTCTGTCTGGTAGTTTTCCATAATGGCAGCCATTGTCCTCCCTGCTGCAAGGCCTGAGCCGTTGAGCGTGTGGAGGTAAACAGGCTTATCACCCTTCTTCTTGTATCTTATCATTGCACGCCTTGCCTGGTAGTCCAGAAAGTTGGAGCATGATGATATCTCCATATACCTGTTAAGGCCCGGCATCCAGACTTCAAGGTCATAGGTCTTGGTTGATGAAGCAGAAACGTCACCGCTGCATAAAAGCACAACCCTGTAATGGAGGCCAAGTCTCTTAAGCACCTCCTCCGCATTGGCTGTAAGTTTTTCCAGTTCATCGAATGAAGTTTCCGGATCAACAAATTTCACAAGCTCCACCTTCTGGAACTGGTGAACCCGCACTAAACCGCGTGTGTCCCTTCCCGCAGCGCCAGCCTCACGCCTGAAACATGATGACTGCATGGTGAGGTATATGGGAAGGCTCTCTGCATCAAGTATTTCATCCCTGTATATATTAGTCAGCGTAACTTCAGCAGTCGGTATAAGTGAGAGTCCGTCTCTCTCCATACGGTAGTATTCGTCCTTGAATTTCGGGTACTGACCTGTGCCTGTCATACTCTCATCATTGACAATAAAGGGGCCGAATGTTTCTGTGTACCCATGTTCCTTTGTGTGAAGGTCAAGCATAAAGTTTATTATCGCGCGTTCAAGGGAGGCTGCAAGCCCGCGATAGACATAAAATCTTGCTCCTGCAAGTTTAACGCCTCGCTCAAAATCAAGAATTCCAAGGTCTGTTCCTATTTCATAATGAGGTTTAGGTGTGAATGAAAATTCAGGTTTCTTCCCCCACTCTCTCACTACAACATTATCTTTATCATCCTTACCGGCAGGTACTGACGCATCAAGCATGTTAGGAATAGATAGATGAAGGTCTTTGAAATTCTCATTAAGCTCTTCAAGCCTGTCTGAGAATTTCTTAATTTCATCACTTATTGACTGAACCTCTTTCATGGCATCGTCAGCATTTTTACCCTGTGATTTAAGCTGCCCTATCGATTTGGAAAGAGTATTTCTCTTCTCACGCAGCTCATCAGACTTAAGGGAGAGCGCCCTCCTCTCCTCATCAACCGCTTTAAGCTGGTCTACGTCAACAGCTCCCTGCATATTGCGCCTTTCAAGAAGCTTCCTTATTGATTCAATATCATCTCTTATTATTTTTGGATCTATCATAAATACCGCTCCGGGTGATAAATTTATCGTGATGGAATTGAAAACCTGAAATAAATTCCTCACAGGGGAGGATTTTGTCAAGAGGTAAAATTACTCATGCAACAGCCTCCCCCTCCAATAATTAAATTACCTAAAATAGTGTTGGACAGAAAAACCTGCTTTCCTAATGTATTCTATATATAGATTTTTTACATTTATGAAATCAAGGTTCAGGCCTATATTATGAATCGGAAAAAGAAAATATATCTCGCCCTGAGTGTATTTACTGCTCTTTATATTATTGCAGTAACCGCTTTTATTGTCTGGTCCAATGAATCGCGCAGAAAACTGATTATAAACGAAGTAGACCACAAACTGCTCATTGCGGCAAGAAGCATTAAATATATCCTTCCTGCGGATTTTCACGACAGGGCAACCGGCCCGGGGGCCATCTCTTTCAGTGAGGAGATGAAAAACAGGGATATCATGAACAGGTTCAATAATGAAAACGGATTCAAATGGACCTATACCCTTGC
>DAISJZ010000124.1:0-8776 GCA_036821145.1 Spirochaetota bacterium | reverse complement strand
GCTTGAATATAAAGCGGGGATAATCGTGAATTCCGGCGCGCGGCTTAAGGTGATGCCTGCAATATTTGAACTTATTCAGAATAACTACAGCGGTTATGTTTCGTCCCTTCCGGTGATGGGCGCTTCAGATAAGTGCGACAAAGCGAAACTCGGGGATATAATTGCCGATGCGGAAAAAAGCAGGCCGGATATATCATTCGGGGATTTCACCGCATGCAACAACTTTGATGTTTCAGAGAGACTCAGCGGGATTAAAGTACCCCTCCTTATACTGACAGCTGAAGAGGATAAGCTTTCACCTGTTAAGTACGGCAGGTTTTTGCATGAGCGTATTCCGGGATCTGCATTCATTACAATTCCCGGTGCAGGGCATTTTTCACCTGTAGAGAAACCTGGTGAAGTTAATGAAGCCATCAGGGAATTCCTGAAAGGAATCTGTCCCGTGTAAGGGGTGCCTGAACGGAGGGTTCGGACAATATACGTATTTCATTGATAACTGCTCTTTTTTACCGGATTGTTACAGGCAGGTTAAATTTCAGTTTAAAAAAGGGAAAAACTCTTTCTGACTAATCCAAAATAAATAAACATAAACTTCTTTCTTGACAAAGTTTTTCCGGTGTGAAAATTTTGATTAATTTTTGCCGGACAGAATTACCTTTATCTTTCTACTCTGAACATCCCTATTCGCCGGGGAATGGATTGTCATATATAAAAAAATCCTCTTCAGAGGGTTTTCTTCCCGCAAAAAAATCCTATCGCCAGGAGGAGAGTATGAACATTCTATCGGATCTTGGACACGGATGGCATAATGTAATGAATGCCAACGGACTATCCATGACAGTTGTAGGTATGCTTATTGTGTTTTTTTCACTTGCCTTAATCAGCACCATTATCGCTTCACTGCCGCATTTCCTGAAGATTATTGAAAGATATTTCCCTGAACAGGAAGAGGAATTTACAAAGAACAGCGTTAAAGCAGTTTCTGAAACTGAAGTTGTCGCGGCAATCAGCGCAGCTCTTTGTCACAACATTAAACCTTCAAACTAAGGGATATAACGGTATAATATAATGAATTTTTTTCTGGAATTCTTCCATACAACAGGTTTTTATCTGATGACGCCGGGCAATTTTATTATGATTGTCATCGGGCTTATTTTTATTGCTCTTGCTATAATAAAACATTACGAACCGCTTCTTCTTCTCCCAATAGGGTTCGGAATGATCGTCGGGAATATCCCTTCGATAGCCAGTATGCCTCTTGGTGTTTATGACACAGGGAGTGTTTTAAATTATATATACTTCGGTGTTACCCAGGGTATATTCCCCCCTCTTATTTTTCTCGGTATAGGGGCAATGACAGATTTCTCCACGATGCTCTCCAATCCGAAGCTCGTTCTGCTTGGTGCGGCAGCGCAGATCGGTATTTTTCTTACTCTGATAGGGGCCCTCTATCTGAATTTTACACCGAATGAAGCCGCATCAATAGGAATCATAGGCGGCGCTGACGGCCCCACAGCAATATTCCTAACAGCAAAACTTGCTCCGCATCTGCTGGGAGCAATTGCAATTGCGGCATATTCATACATGGCACTTGTGCCTGTTATTCAGCCTCCGATTATGTATATGCTTACAACCAAAAAGGAGAGGCTTATAAGGATGAAGCCCCCCCGTGCTGTTTCAAGGCGTGAGAAGATTCTTTTTCCGATTATAGGATTTATTGTGGCTGCACTTATTGTTCCGGGTTGTCTGTCACTTGTGGGTCTCCTGTTTTTCGGGAACCTCCTCAAAGAGAGTTTTGTTACAGAGAGGCTTGCTCAGACAGCGAGAACTGCACTTATCGATATAGTTACAATACTCCTCGGACTGACAGTTGGAGCAAGTACCCAGGCCCAGACATTTCTTACTAAGCAGTCAATCCTGATATTTGTTCTCGGGGCAACTTCGTTTGCGGTTGCAACTGCTGGTGGTGTACTGTTTGCCAAGTTTATGAACCTCTTTTTAAAAGATAAAATAAATCCCCTTGTGGGGGCTGCGGGTGTTTCGGCTGTCCCTGATTCGGCAAGGGTAGTGCAGATAATCGGGCAGAAAGAGGATCCGCATAATCATCTCCTGATGCATGCCATGGCTCCCAATGTGGCAGGTGTTATAGGATCCGCAATAGCGGCAGGTTTTCTCTGGTCGCTGCTGGTGAAGTGAGTACCGGATTAAACAGTATTATAAGAGATTAAGGTTTTCATATACAGGTTACAGGGCTTATTGCTTTTAAAACCGGGATATAACTGCCTTCAGTCAGCCGGAATGCAGTTATGCGGAAAATTCGATTAAATAAATATACGTGGTGAATGTAAATGAGTAAGAAAAGAATAAAATTTATGTGTACAGCCTTCAGGGATGGTTTCCAGTCTGTATACGGATCAAGGGTGTTTTCTAAAGATTACCTCCCTGTTGTAGAAGCTGCGCGTGATGCGGGTTTATCTTATTTCGAGTCGGGCGGAGGCGCGAGTTTCCAGTCTCTCTTCTTCTATTGCCGTGAAAACGCATTTGATGTTATGGATGCATTCAGGAAAGCTGCCGGGCCTGACGCTAACCTCCAGACACTTGCAAGGGGTGTGAATGTTGTGGGGCTTGATTCCCAGCCCGCTGATATCATCGCCCTTCACGCGAAGATGTTTAAAAAGCATGGAGTAACAACAATAAGAAACTTTGATGCGCTTAATGATGTAAATAACCTGATCTTCAGCGGGAAATCCATTGCTGATGCCGGGCTCAAACATCAGGTGTGCGTTACCATGATGGAGCTCCCTCCAGGCTGTTCAGGGGCGCATGATCCTGAATTTTACATGAAGACTCTAAGGTCAATTCTTGATGCCGGCATTCCTTATGATTCGGTATGTTTTAAAGATGCATCAGGAACATCCGCTCCGTCAAAGGTCTATGAAACAATAAAGCTCGCAAGGAAAATGCTCCCTGAGGGGACTGTTATAGATTTTCATACTCATGAAACAGCTGGTATAGGTGTCACCTGCTATAAGGCTGCAATCGAAGCCGGTGCTGATTTTATCGATCTCTCCATGGCTCCTGTTTCAGGCGGTACATGCCAGCCTGATATACTTACCATGTGGCACGCTCTTCGCGGAAGTGAATATGATCTGGATGTTGATGTTGAAAAAGTTATGGGAGTTGAGGAATTTTTTCAGGACAGCATGAAGGAATATTTTCTCCCTCCGGAAGCTGTGCGTGTTGATCCCCTTATCCCCTGGAGTCCAATGCCTGGCGGGGCGCTTACCGCAAATACACAGATGCTCCGCGATAATAACCTTATGCACAAATACAACCAGATTATCAAGGCAATGGAGGAGGTTGTAAGGCGCGGAGGTTTCGGCACATCTGTAACCCCTGTGTCGCAGTTCTATTTCCAGCAGGCTTTCAATAACGTGATGTTCGGGCCATGGGAGAAAATTGCTGAAGGTTACGGCAAGATGGTTCTCGGGTACTACGGGAAAACTCCAGTTGAGCCGGATCCTGAAATCGTCAAAATTTCCGCGGAGAAATTAGGGATGGCTCCTGCTGATAATATTCCCATTGAAATAGATAACTCAAATCCTGCGAAGGGTATGGCCCCGGCGCGCAACGCTCTTAAAGAAGCCGGGCTTCTTGAAACTGATGAAAACATTTTTATTGCCGCAACATGTAAAGAGAAGGGTATTGCTTTTCTGCTCGGTAAAGGTGAGATGGGGGTCAGGAAAAATGAGAAAGAGGAAGTGAAGGCTTCAAAAACTCTCTCCACCGGCTCTTCATATACAGTCTCTGTAAACGGGAAAAACTACACTGTAACACTTGATCACGGGAAGACGATTGTTAACGGAAAGGTTTACAGCACAAGTATCAGGGAGAGTGACAAGGTAAATGATCCGGTTCAGATGGCTTCAGGTACGCCTGACGGAACAGAGATAAAGGCGCCTCTTCCGGGGAAAGTTTTTAAAATTATTTCTGATATAGGTGATCATGTTGAAACAGGTGATACAATTCTGATCCTTGAATCTATGAAGATGGAGACCAGGATAAATTCAACTGTTTCAGGAACTGTTTCGGAGCTTCTTGTGTCAGAGGGGGACCAGGTTCAGACAAATGATGTTCTTGTTCTTGTCAGCTGATTATAGAGAGCAGGGGGCTGTCTGAAAAGACAGCCCTTTTTGCTTTATCTTTTTTTACTCCTCAGTTTCTTCGTCGTAGCCGTTATCATCGGCATCTTCAGTATCTTCAGATACTCCGATGTTTTCCATTACTCTGTTAAGTTTTGCAAGGGCTTTCTGAACAGCCGGATCGCTGTAGTATTGGGCAAATTTCCGGAAATCTGCATTCTGCTCATTGCCGGACATCTGCTCTGCCCATTCTCTCTGGACTGTCTCATAATCGTTCATGTCATCAGAGTCATCTTCACTTTCATCATCTTCCTCAGCCATGTATGCATATTTTTTATCCATAGCCTGTATCTGGGGAGTGAGTTTTTCCATCTGGTCTGCATACCTGTTTATAGCTGCAGCAAGATCTTTAGCGCTTTTGACTTTTGTAAGTGCTTTATAGTAATCAGCTGAGATTTTTGTGATTTTGTCTGTCAGAGCTTTGAGGTCAGCCGGCATCTTTTCTCTGGCGAAACAGATGGATGCTGAAGTAAGCAGAATAAGTAAAACAGCGGTAATTTTCTTCATAATAATACCTCATATTATAGTGGAGAAGATTATTATCTGATGCTTTAAATAGTCAAGTTTTTCATGGGAAACGGTTCAACTTGTATGGTATATTTTTTTATATAAAATTTGAATTATTTTTAAATTCGGATTAATTTTAAAGAAAATATCAATTCCGGAGATATATATGAAAAGTTTAAGGCTTAAAATTATAATGCTTACACTTGGTACAGGCTTAGGTGTACTGTTGTTTATTATATCGATCTGCATCTTTGCCATAAACAGAAACAGCAGCCAGCTTCTTAAACTTAATGAGGATATAATATTCAGTGATTATGATAAAAATATAAAGAACCAGGTGGAGAATGTCATTTCACTTATTGAATCAGTAAGGAAATACCAGATTGCCAATAACCTCTCTGAACAGCAGGGTAAAATACTGGCAAGGGAACTTGTTCGCGATCTGAGATATGATAAAGTAAACTACTTCTGGATTGATGATTTTGACGGTATAAATATTCTGCTCCCCCCAAGCCCAGGCGGTGAAGGTAAATCGAGGATTAATCTTAAGGACGTAAAGGGGAAGGAGATGATTAAGGAACTGATTGCTAATGGACGGCTCCCGGAAGGAGGCTATACTGATTACTGGTTTCCACGTCCCGGTGAAAAAGAGGCAAGCAGAAAGAGGGGCTACACAAAGTCATTTGATGCTTTTAAATGGGTTGTCGGTACAGGGAATTATGTTGATGACATGGATAAAGTTGTGGCTCAGCAGAAAGCGGCAAACAGCAGGTATATAAGAACACTTTTTTTTATCCTTACGGCAGTTGGCGGAGCAATTTCTGTTATAGTAATTATCATATCTGTATTTTTCGGTAACTCTTTGTCTCATCCTGTTGTTGAATCAGCAAAAGTGGCGAATAAACTGGCTGAGGGGGATCTCACAGGCCGGATTGATATAAAATATGAAAAAAGAAGGGATGAAGTGGGGACACTGGTTAAAAGCATTAATGCGGCAATTGAAAAGCTTGAAAAGATGATTACGTCAATAGCTGCGGCTATGCAGAGCCTTTACTATGCTACAGATCAGATCAACCAGGGGAACCAGAATCTTTCCCAGCGCACAACAGAACAGGCCTCTGCACTTGAAGAGATTGCTTCAACTATTGAGGAGACAACGGCAACAATTACTCAGAATACCGATAATGCAAGACATGCGAACAGTACATCCATGGCGTCATATGAATTCGCAGAGAAAGGAGGCGAACTTGTAAATGCCGCAGTTACATCAATAAATGAAATCAGTGATTCAAGTAAGAAGATTGGAGAGATTATCTCTGTAATTAATGAAATTGCTTTCCAGACCAATCTTCTGGCTCTGAATGCTGCTGTTGAGGCAGCCAGGGCAGGGGAACAGGGTCGCGGGTTTGCAGTTGTTGCAGGTGAGGTGAGGAACCTTGCTCAGAGGTCCGGGGCTGCAGCAAAGGAGATCGGGGAGCTTATCAGGGAATCAATTGAAAAGATTGACAGGGGTACAGAGCAGGCAAACCGGAGTGGTGATGCTATTGATGAGATTATTAAATCAGTAAAAAATGTAACACAATTAATTTCTGAAATTACTGCAGCAAGCGATGAGCAGAAGTCAGGTATAGACCAGATTAATACAGCGGTAATGGAACTTGATAATATGACACAACAGAATGCGGCACTTGTTGAGGAGACAGCCTCCGCCAGTGAGGAGATGGCATCACAGGCAATGAATCTAATGGAGCAGATGAATATGTTTAAAATAGAGAAGGGGGTCTGATCTGCATCCGGTAATAATGAGCATTGTAAAAAAAACAGCAGGCTTTATCGGGTAATTATATGGTTCTTCAAAATCTTTTAAAGAGAACAATACTTATCATGCTGCTGTTTTCAGTAGTACAGGGCAGAGCTTATACTTCAGAAAAGAAGAATGTTCTTATTCTGAATTCATATCACCAGGGATATAAATGGACCGATGATGAAGTTCTCGGTATTGTCAATGGCCTTTTCCCTGAACAGGATAATATTAAAATATATATTGAGTACATGGGAACAAAATGGAACTTCAGCAGCAGTTTTTTAAAAGAACTCGGTAGCCTGTATAAAAAAAAGTTCTGTAACGTGAGTTTCGATGTAATAATCTCTACTGATGATGACGCTTTTAATTTTCTTCAAAAATACCGTGATACTGTATTCGGCAGGGTACCTGTGGTTTTCTGCGGAATCAACTGGGTAACACCCGGAAAATTAGGGGGCATGAAGAGTGTTACAGGCGTTAATGAGACTACTGATATTTCATTGAATCTGTATCTCATGATGAAACTTCATCCGGATGTTAAGAAGATATATGTAATAATTGATTCCACAACAACAGGGATATCAGTTTATAATAAGCTTGTCGAGGTAATGCCTCAGTTCAGGGGGGAGGTCGAAGTAATACCCCTGTATGATCTTACAATGAAAGCTTTAACAGATCTGGTGTCAAATATTCATGATAATAGTCTTATTCTGCTCACAATATTCGGCCGCGATGGGGCAGGTACTTTCTTTGAATATAATGAGTATAGCAGAATGATTTCTGAGAGCAGCAGGGTGCCGGTATACGGTTTGTGGGATTTTTATCTCGGGCACGGTGTTGTGGGCGGTAACCTCGCAAACGGATATTCTCAGGGGGTAACAGCCGGTAATATTGCATTAAGGGTGCTTAAAGGGGAGGAGGTTGAAAGTATACCGGTTGTTATGAACAGCCCTAATATGTATATGTTTGATTTTCTTCAGATGAAAAGATTCGGGATAGACAGAGATTCACTCCCCGGTGCAAGTCTAATCATAAATGAACCTTCATCTTTTTATTCGATAGATAAAAAAATATTCATTTCTATTATCGCGATAACATCTGGATTAATACTTTTTTCTGTAATACTGGTTCTCAATATCCGCAGAAGATATATTGCTGAAAAATCGTTGAGTGAAAGCGTTGAGCAGTACAGTACCCTCGTAAATAATCTTAATGTAGGTGTATTCAGAAGCAGCGTGGTCTCGGATGGGTGTTTTATGCAGGTAAATCCCGCAATGATGAAAATTTTCGGGTATGATGATCTGGATGAGTTTCTGAAAATCCCTGTAAGACAGCTTTATCGCGATCCTGCTGACAGGGAGATTTTTTTATCTGAATTGAGAGAATTAAAAACTGTCAGCAATTTTGAACTCCCTATGAAAAAAAAGGACGGTTTGGGAATATCTGTATCTGTTACCGGGAGTGCAACTTTCAATGAAGAGGGCGAATTAAACTATGTGGATGGTATCCTCGAAGATATTACAGAAAGAAAGAAGATGGATGCTGAATTAAGGCATATTCAGAAAATGGATACAATAGGAACTCTTGCAAGCGGCATAGCCCATGATTTTAATAATTCACTTGGAGCTCTTATCGGTGCAATCAGTATCATGGATCATAAGCTCAGGAGCGGGATACTGTTGCCCCGGGAGAAACAGCTTGAGTATATAACAGTAATGAAAGAATCGGGAGAAAAGGGTATCTCCATGGTGAAAAGGCTTCTTTCTCTTGCAAGAAAGAATGATTCGGAGTACCGGCCTTTCAATATAAATGATGTAGTAAGAAGAGTAGTTGAACTGCTGACAGGTGTGATTGATAAAAGTGTATCCGTATTGCCCTCTTATTACAAAGAAAATGCTATTGTTATGGGGGATTCTGCGCAGGTTGAACAGGCGCTTCTGAATCTCAGCATTAATGCGGGGCATGCAATGACTATAATGCGATCTAATCATGATGAGTGGGGCGGATCACTGGGTATTACGATAAATAAGACACTTCCTGACAGGTATATATCAAAGATTCATCCTGAAGCAGCTGAAAAGGAATTCTGGAGTATATCTGTGGCGGATACCGGGATAGGTATGTCGGCAGAGGTGAGGAGCAAAATATTTGAGCCCTTTTTTACAACAAAAGGGGAGGGTTCAGGTACCGGACTCGGACTTGCCATGGTTCATAAAATTATAGATGAACACCTGGGATTTATTGATGTATATTCTGAACCGGG
>DAISJZ010000123.1:0-8805 GCA_036821145.1 Spirochaetota bacterium | reverse complement strand
AAATTAATCTTGAAAAAAATCTGATCTTAATATCAGATGAAAAAACTATCCGATGAATTAATTATAATCTCTGTGGAGCAGAAAATGGCCATATCCAAAGCTCAAAAAGCAGCATATAATGATGACATTAAGGCCCTTAAACTTGAATCTGACGAATTCGAAAAAAAAGCACGGGAAATTGCAGTAAAAAAGAAAAGCAATCCCAAACTTGAGCCTTATTACAACCTGGAAATGGTGAATTATCTATTAAAAACCATAGATATTTATATAAAAATGAATGACCTCTCCCTGAACATGTTAGGAATAAAAAATAACAAAAGCCTGGACATAGCCAAGTCGAATTTTTCAAAAATTCTTCAATTGATGAAAGAAATAGTGGGTGACGATGTTGACCGGGAATCCCTCAAGGAAAATGAAGAGTATCTCGCAAAAATCGGACAGCTCACCCCCCGTCATCTGAACGATCTATCAAACAGAATAAACGACATGCTTTTTACCCTGAAAAATACCATGGGTGAGGATTCTAAGTGGAAATGGCTCTTTGTTGAACTCCAGGCAAAGGTTGCAGTTATGATCAGAAACCTGGTCAATTTTTCAGATATACTCAAATACAGAGACCCCCGGGAGGAATTTTTCCGGATACGGATTGAGCATATGAGGCTGGCGAAAGATTCTCTTGAAGAGGCCGCAAAGCAGTACAGGACAAAATATGAACTCTCTTCAAAATCCAGGGAGGATCTCAAGAAATCGATAGAACTCCTCGAAGCCCTGCGGAAAGTACATATTGTAATGGGGGAAAGCAGCGATGCTGATAAGCTGAAAAACACCATAGACGCGGCACGGCTTACTCTTGAAGCCGGAGACAAAAAACAGGATACCGACGAAAAAACCAAGAAAAAACCCCCTGTAAAAAAATAAAAACTCTCCGGAAAATTAAAATTTTTCCTTGACGCTGGAGAGATTGTTATTATATTGTTTATTAGCACTCGTTATTTATGAGTGCTAATAAACAGAGGAGGGGCCGGAAGTGTCTAACGGTTTTGAAACAGAAAGAATTCTGGATGAAAGGGAATCCGCAATCCTTAATTCAATTGTGTACGAATATATTGAAACCGGTAAAGCAGTGGGTTCAAGATCTTTTGTACAAAAATATTCTTTTTCACTCTCCCCTGCAACCATGAGAAACATCATGTATGACCTTGAAAGGCTTGGCTACCTGATGCAGCCGCACACTTCAGCAGGCAGAATTCCCACAGACAAGGGCTACAGGTATTATGTCAACTCTCTCCTTGAAAACTACGATTCAAGTTTTCATGATATGGAGATTGATGAAAAAATTTTTCAGAAAGAACTTCAGCTTGATAAAATTTTCGAATCTGTAACCAGAATGCTTTCCATGGTTTCCCGTTATGCCGGGGTTATGCTCTCTCCGAGGCCCGACTTCACAGTACTGAAGCTCGTGGAGATAATACAGCTCGAAAGCAGCGAGGTGCTTGTGATTGCAGTTACCCGTACCGGGATGATCCTTACCCGCAAGGTAACTCTCTCTGTAAGGGTCACCCAGGATGAGCTTTCTGAATATTCAAAGTATCTCACAGGAGAACTATGCGGTTATTCGCTGCACGAAATTAAAGAAAATATTTTCGGCGAACTTCGCGGAGACAGAAAATCCTCCACAAATAGAGAACTTGCTATTGATATTGCCCAGCTGGCCCTTGCTGAAACCGGAGAGTCAAGCATAAATATTGACGGGATCGAAAACCTTCTCAGGATTCCCGAGATGGTTGAAGAATCGAGACTTAACAGTCTTCTTAATATTATAGAAGAAAAAAATATAATTAAAAGCATTCTCGAGAAACACGTTGAGAGTGAGGGTATAAAAATACTAATCGGGGAGGAGATAGACAACGAGAAAGTTACCGGATGCAGCCTTGTGACATCACCATACAAAATCGGGAACAAACCTGTAGGAGCCATAGGTGTTATCGGCCCCACAAGAATGGATTACGAAAAGGTTGTCCCGCTTGTTGATTACACCGGCAAAGCTGTTTCCGGTCTTCTGACGAGGATGTCAAAATAAATGCCAAGAAAAGTTAAAGCGGAGCAGACAGATATGACTACGGAAGAAATTACAGCTAACAAGGAAGAGAATCTCCGGGAGCAGAAAGATTCCATGGAGAATCAGGACAACAACTGCAGCTGTGAAGAATCAGAGAAGATGGGAAAAGAAATTTCTGCCCAGGACGCTGAAATAATCCGTCTCAATAAAGAGATCGAGACAATGAAAGACCTGATGCAGAGGAGACAGGCTGATTTCGAGAATTTCAGGAAAAGAACTGTAAAGATGCAGGAGGACTACAAGAAACTTGCAATTAAAGACTTTGCACTTGATGTTCTCAATATAAATGATGATCTTTTAAGGGCCATCGAAGCCTCTGCTGTTATATCAGAAGAGAACAGCAGCGATGCCAGCAGTTCTCTTATTGAAGGTGTCAAAATGACATCGAAGAGACTTATTGATGCGCTGTCAAAATATGGAATAGAGGAGATCGAATCCGAGAATCAGCCATTTGATCCGAACTATCATGAAGCTGTTGAAATTGCCACAGATCCTGAAATCAGCGCTGATACAGTAACAAAAGTCTACCAGAAAGGTTTCAAACTGGAGGAATATATAGTAAGGACTGCAAAGGTAAAGGTGACAAAGCCGGCTCCGAAGCAGGAAGAGGCACAGCCGGACGAGGGGAGTATAAACTGAAAACCCGGGGCTGTTAAAATGAAATTTAACCAAGACAATTTAATATAATTATTCTGAAGGAGTAACGATTATGAGCAAAATTATTGGAATAGATTTAGGAACAACAAACTCCTGCGTATCTGTCATGTCAGGCGGGGAGCCCGTTGTTATACAGAACTCAGAGGGGCAGAGAACAACCCCCTCTATTGTTGCATACACTGATAAAGGCGAAAGACTTGTTGGTCAGGTGGCAAAAAACCAGATCATCACAAACCCCGAGAACACCATACGTTCAGTAAAGAGATTTATGGGGAGAAAATTTTCAGAGGTAACCGGCGAAATATCAATGGTGCCATACAACGTTAAAGATGACAACAAAGGCGGAGTTACAATTAAAACTGTCGCAGGGGAATTCACTCCGCAGGAGATATCAGCAAGAGTCCTCCAGAAAATGAAGCAGACAGCGGAGGATTTTCTCGGAGAAACTGTTACCAAGGCTGTAATTACAGTTCCTGCGTATTTCAATGACTCACAGAGACAGGCGACAAAGGATGCGGGTCGTATTGCCGGCCTTGAAGTTGAAAGGATTATTAACGAACCTACAGCAGCGGCACTTGCATACGGACTCGACAAAGGTAAAGAAAACGAAAAGATTGCTGTATACGACCTGGGCGGCGGTACATTCGATATATCAATTCTTGAACTGGGCGACGGTGTTTTTGAAGTAAAATCGACTAATGGTAACACTCATCTCGGCGGTGACGACTTTGACCAGAGAATCATGGAGTGGTTAATCACTGAATTCAAAAAGCAGACAGGCATAGATGTATCCAAAGACAAGATGGCGCTCCAGAGGCTCAAGGAGTCCGCGGAGAAAGCGAAGATTGAACTTTCAGGCAAAATGCAGACAGAGATAAATATACCGTTCCTCACAGCAGACCAGAGCGGCCCGAAGCACCTTGTAACAACACTCACAAGGGCAAAATTCGAGCAGCTTAACGAGGACCTTATTGAATCAACAAAAGTGCCATGTATGAAGGCCCTTGAAGATGCCGGACTCACAGCTGGAGATATAGATGAGGTTATCCTCGTCGGCGGTTCCACAAGGATCCCCGCAGTACAGGAGATTGTAAAAAGGGTTTTTGCCAAGGAGCCGCATAAAGGAGTTAACCCTGACGAAGTTGTTGCAATTGGTGCAGCTATCCAGGGTGGAGTTCTTGCGGGAGATGTTCATGACGTACTCCTCCTTGACGTTACACCACTTTCACTCGGCATTGAAACTTTGGGCGGAGTAATGACAAAGCTCATTGACAGGAACACAACAATCCCTGCCAGGAAGAGCCAGATATTTTCAACTGCCGCAGACAACCAGCCTGCGGTCTCCATCCATGTACTTCAGGGTGAAAGGGAACTTGCTGCGCAGAACAGGACTCTCGGAAGATTTGACCTTACAGACATACCTCCTGCTCCGAGGGGAATACCCCAGATCGAGGTAACCTTTGACATAGATGCAAACGGTATAGTTCATGTATCAGCAAAAGATCTCGGTACAGGTAAAGAACAGAAGATCAGAATTGAATCTTCAAGCGGACTTTCCGACGCTGATATAGACAAGATGGTAAAAGAGGCTGAACTCCACGCAGAAGAAGACAGAAAACTTAAGTCTCTCATAGAAGCCAGAAATGAATCAGACACACTTATTTATTCGATGGAAAAAATGATGCGCGAGAATGAAGCGAAGATCGAACCGTCTGAAAAAGATCAGATCAACGCAGCTATCGCAAAACTCCGGACAGCAATGGAAGGGGATAATGCTGATGCTATTAAACAGGCAAAAACCGAGCTGGAGCAGGCTTCACACGGTTTTGCTTCAAGGATATACCAGGAGGCATCCCAGCAGCAGCAACAGCAGGGTGGTTCTGAACAGACGCAGCAGGAAGAGGGCGATAGCGATGCATCCGGAAAAGATAAAGTCTATGATGCGGATTATGAAGTAGTTGACGAAAAATAAAAATGAGTTAAATCTGAATCCGGTCAGAAATGACCGGATTTTGAATAATGAGCCATACATAAAAAGAGGCATAAATTGGCAAAAAGAGATTATTACGAAGTTCTTGGTGTCAGCAAGACTGCGGGTGAGCAGGAGATAAAACAGGCTTACAGAAAACTGGCCCTGAAATATCACCCGGATAAGAATAAAAACAACCCTGAAGCGGAAGAAAAATTCAAGGAAGCCACTGAGGCATATGAAGTTCTCAGAGATCCCAAGAAGAGAGCGTCATACGATAAATATGGTCACGACGGAGTTCAGGGCTTTGAAAACTTCGGACGCGGTGCATACACCGATTTTTCAGATATATTCGGGGATCTTGATCTGGGAGATATTTTTGAAGGATTCTTCGGATCATCTTTCGGCAATAAAAGCAGATCTAAACGTGCAAGAAGAGGCTCTGACCTGCAGTATGACCTTTCAATAACACTGGAAGAAGCTGCCACAGGAAGCGAAGTGCATATTGATATTCCGAGAAGTGAAACCTGTGAAACCTGCGGAGGGACAGGCTCCTCATCGAAAACCAAACCCGCCGTATGCCCGATGTGTAACGGTATGGGGCAGGTTCGCCAGACCCAGGGATTTTTCTCCATCACGCAGACATGCCCTAAATGCCGCGGCGAAGGGAAGATTATAACATCTCCCTGCAAAGTCTGCAACGGTTCAGGGCTGACAAGAAAAAAACGGACCATCACTGTTAAAATACCCGCAGGTGTTGAATCAGGCTCAAGGCTTAAAATTGCGGGTGAAGGTGAACAGGCTCCAAACGGCGGGCTTACAGGGGATCTTTATGTTGTAATTCATGTAAAGAAACATGATTTTTTCGATAGACACGGCAATGACATACTGAGTATTATTGATGTACCATTCCCTGCGGTCTGCCTCGGCGGAGAGATAGAAGTTCCCACAATAACCGGCTCTAAAGTTAAAATGAAGATACCTCCCGGAACTGAAAACGGCCAGATGTTCAGACTAAAAGGGCACGGCATACCCTACTTAGGCTCTTACGGGAAGGGAGATCAGCTTGTTAAAGTAAATATATCTGTACCGAAAAAGCTGACATCAAGACAGAAAGAACTATTGAAGGAATTCGCCCGTATTTCAGGAGATGATGGCTCTTTAAGCGAATTCTACTGATATTATATGCGGCAATAAATTCCGCGGCTATGGTTTTATTATTGATTAATACCGCATGATTCAATGAATTGTATCATGCGAAGGGTTTTCCTGACAGGATTCTCTAATTGACCGCGGATTTTACTATGCTGCATTAAGCATTCTTCTCAATTCAGATAACCCGTCAGTTTCAGTTTTATCATGAACAACAATAATTAAGCACTGGAGAAATGAAATGTTACCAATAGTAGATTATGGCAGTATTGCAATAGTTGTCCCGCAGGTTACTGCCGTGGGGAGTACGGTACATGAGGATGGTAAACCAGGCTTTGAAGTATTTCTCTCGGGGATGGAGGAGCCTATTATCGTAGGTTTTGACACGGAACAGGAGGCTTCTGAAGCCCGGGAGGAACTGATTGCAATAATTGCCCAGTACCATTATGTTAAAGAACTGGGTCCTGATTTTGAATTCAGCGATCTTCTCGGCAAAGATGAAGATAACGGCAATGATATAAATGAGCATTAACAGGCAATAATTTCATATTGATGCGAGTTCCTGTTACACCTGAAGGATATTAATAACTGTTTATTCAGGCAATATTATTCTTAAAAAATATCTCCTGCTTTAAAGTTACCGGAAAAAACGGTATAATTAAGAAAGGATAAAAAATTTAGCAGAAATTGTATTAAAAATTGAGTTAAAAATGTAACTTATACAGGATAACCATGTCCCCTATAAATGATATAGAGATAATAAACAGGGTCCTTGAAGGCGACAAAAGCGCTTTTGCGGATATTATTAAGAAATACCAGAATATGGTATTCAGATATGTTTATTATCAGTTCGGAAATTATGATGAAGCTCTTGATATCACACAGGATATTTTTATAACTGTGATGGAGGCTTTAGGTTCATTCAGACAGGAATCAAAGTTTTCAACCTGGCTGTACAGTATTATGGTTAACCATTGCAAAAACTATAAGAAAAAAAACAGCAGATACAGCACAGTTCCATTAAAAATATTCAGAGGTGACGAAGAGGTGGATCTGCAGCTTCAGGATACACGCGAAAATCCTGAAGAGCGCATCATAAATGAGGACTCCCTAAGAATTCTTAAGGAGGAGATAAACAAGCTCCCGGAAGATTTCAGGGAAATCCTCACGTTAAGGGACATTGAAGGGTTATCCTACAACGAGATATCAGACATACTCGGGATAAATCTCTCCAATGTTAAGGTAAGAATTCACAGGGGCAGAGAATACCTGAAAAACAGACTACACGCCAGGGGTTTAGTATGATGTTTGAACATCTCACTATTGAACAGCTTTCAGATTATATCGACGACTCCCTCACTGAGGAGGAGAAAAATCTTGTAGTTGAACATATGCGGATCTGTGAAATATGCAGATGCGAGTATGAGTCGCTCAACCAGTGTGTGATTTATATGTCAGGCCTGCGTAACGAGGCGTTTCAGCTCCCTGATATATGTGAAAAAACCCTTCTTATATGCAGATCCAGAGAGAAAAAGAGACTCTATATAAAATCCATACCGGCAATTGCCGCCTCTGTTATGATTATAGCAGTGGCCGGAGCTGTGAAAACCGGCCTCTATCCGGACAACAGTGCCTACGTCGCAGCAAATCTTCCGGCACAGAATGAAACACAGGTAATAATTAATGCCATAAGAGATTCAAACGGCAGGATTATGAGCATGAATTCTGATTATATTGACGGGGAGATAGACAATTCATCTCTTAATAATCTTGAAAAATACCTCAATCGAAATAATATTAAACATAAAATTATTCCTGTTAAATATACAGAAGCAGTTATCAAAAACAAAAATCTTCAGAATGCGGGATTAAGCAGCATCGCAGCTCCCTCAAATGAAGAGAAGAAAGTCCACATCATCAGGAATAAAAACAGCAGTAAAATAACAGTAAGATTTTATAAATAATTATCAGAATAATTCCTTAATAGAGCTGATATATTCTTCAGTATCATATAAAACGCCGCCGCAAACCCCTCTTGAACAGAAAAGAGATGCGCTGTGTGTCATTTCATCATAATCAGCCTGGGCATCACTGATATGAATAACTTCATACCCTCTGTCAGAAGCGTCCCTGGCAGTGGTTTCAACACACTGGCTTGTTGCAAGACCTGTAAAGATCAGGCTGTTTACCCCCATTGACTTAAGGCGAATGTCTATATCCGTTGATGAAAAGGGGCTGAATGTGGTTTTATTAATTATTGTATCTGTTGATTTAGGTTTAAGTAAATCAATTATATCAGCTTCCGGTTCTGTTGCCAGGGGATAGACTCCATCAAACCCCCGCCCCTTCCCTTCTCTATATGAATTCATAAAAAACCTGTGCAAATCACTCCTGTCCGGCTTTTCACTGCTCAGTTTCAGATAAATAACAGGCAGTTTAAGGGAATAAAATAACTCCCTTAATTGAATTATATTCGGTATTACAATATCTGCGGCCCGGACCCTTATATAATCGAGGGAACCGGGATATAAAAAACTGAAATACCTGCTGTAAGCTGAATTATCTTCAAGATAATACCTCTGCATATCTACAATCATCAAAGCTGAATCATTCATCCGGAAATCACCATGAAATAAAAATATACGGGCGGCTTAAAAAACATATTCAATTAACTGCATTTATAGCGGTTAACGTTTGAAATAGTCCGAATCTGTCATTTCGAAGAAGCGACAGCGACTGAGAAATCTGTTTTTTACTATTATTTTTAGATTTCTCACATACGTTCTAAGTGACAGAGACTAATTAATTCGTTAACTGCATTTAATATAATAAAAATTCAGTTTTGTTTCCTGTTTTTTTATAATAAAAATGTTATTGCTGATTTACTTTCAGTCAATAATTTTTACTT
>DAISJZ010000122.1:0-8947 GCA_036821145.1 Spirochaetota bacterium | reverse complement strand
GAGAAGAAGAGCACCGAGGAGCTTGTTAAAAACAGGGCAGAAGAGATAAATAAAAAGCTGAATGACCTTAATACTGAAATAAAAAAGAAAGGTTATAAATTCCGGGTTAAAGCAACATCAGTTATCAACAAAACCATAAAAGAAATAACAGGGGCATTTGACGTAGAGCCCGATCCGCGAGACGCTATTGCCATGAAAAATGACAAGACACCTTCATCTCTCCCTGCATCAATTAAACGTTCAGCTGACATGAAAGCGTTCAACTGGCGCGATATAAACATGATGACCCCTGTAAAAAACCAGAAACAGTGCGGAAGCTGCTGGGCATTCTCAGGGATGGCTGTTTATGAAAGTGTTTATAAGATAATGCACGGCAGGGAACTGGACCTCTCTGAACAGTACGTTGTTGACTGCCTCGAAGGTGTTACTGCTGCAAACGTCAAGGCTGACTGCGGAAGCTGCGGCGGAGGGAATGTCCCCTTTCTCTTCAGAACAATGGTATCAAGCGGTACTGCCCTTGAAACACAGTTCCCGTACCAGGCGATAAACACCTCCTGCTCAAAGAAAAATGCGGAGATGCCATATAAGATAAAACAGCAGGGATACGTCAGCTACACCACTCCTACAGTTAAGGAGATAAAAGAGGCAATCTGTAAATACGGACCTGTTTTTTCAAGCCTCAAAGTTACAACTCTCTTCCAGGCTTATGGAGGCGGAGTTTACGATGAGAAAGTACAGGTAAGCGGTCCCAGGGACACCAACCACGCAATTGTTATTGTGGGGTGGGATGACAGCAAAAACGCCTGGCTGGTGCGGAACTCATGGAGCGAGCAGTGGGGTGAGAACGGCTATGTCTGGGTACAGTACGGGTGCGCGAATATTGGAAACAATGTCGCGTGGATCAGGCTTGATTAAAATAAAGTGCTTATAAATAAAAAAATATAAGAGGTTAACATGAATCAGAAAATTTTCAGGACACTTATTGCTGCAGCAGTGGTGTTCGTTTTTTCAGCAGCAGACAGTTTTGCACAGCAGGCGGTTGACCAGTACGGATTCGGAAATAAAGTCTTCATGATCCAGTCTGCCCTTGAAGTAGGTAAATCTGCCAACGGGCTCTGGGATATCCCCGGAACTCCAAAAAAAACAGATGGCAACCTTAAAGGAAGCAAATGGCTTCAAATGGGAGTTTACCAGAGAGAGAAAGGGGATCCGGAAGACAGGGTATTCAATTTCAGAGCCGCACAGGGTTCAGCTGTTGGAAGATACTTCATATATATCGGACGCGGTGGATACTGGGGTGTTAATGCGATTGACATGACCGGAAAAATTGAAGCTCGCTCAAGGGCTGATCATTTTGAACTGAAGCATATGGGCAACGGGAGATGGAAGATCTATTACAAGCCAGGTGTCATAGTATGTCTTGAAGCCAATACTGCTAAAAACGGAACAAAACTTGTTTTAAGGCCTGATCAGAACGGTCCGCATACAGAGTGGGTATTTTTTGATACTGCAACAAACAAATCCTTTATTCCTGTTTCAACAGGCAATTCTTCAGAGAATAAATTCTCTTATAAAGGAACTCTTAAAGCTGCCATTGCTTCAAAACACCCAGGCACACAGTATTTTCAATACGCAACTGGAGACCAGTTCAACAGTGAAAACACGAACGGAGAGCTGCAGTCATACCTGAATGATAAAGAAACATCAGATCAGTGGAGCGCCCTTCTTAATCTCGTTAAAGCTGTTAAAGATAACAAAGATACCGAAGCCAGAAGAAGCATGTATAAAGCGATGTCTGAAGCCAACATAAAACCGGCCGGCAACTTTGCCGAGAGACTTCTTCAGGGAAAATTTGTTGAACAGATTAATGCTGTTGCAAACAGTGAAAAAGATTCAATTGCAAAAGGCTACATTACAACTATTGCAGGGAAGATCAGATAATTATATAATATCAGCATCTTCTTTTTTTAATAAAAAAAGAATTCCATCCAATCCGGTATCTATACTGATACCGGATTGGCATATCCCCCCTGCTGATATAATATACACTCTCCGCCATCAACTTAAAATACAACATCTGTTATACGAACAATAACAGCATGATAATCAATCCTTCCGGATAATACCGCAATCCTCTACGCTAAAATCACAATAAAAGTGTCAGACTCTTACGCATCGCATTAGTAGTTTCATGAAAACTCTTTTATACCCCACCGGTCTCTCTCTTAACAGAATGTTCATTCTCTTTTTTTTTAAAAAAAAGTTGATTATATAAATCCATTCAGGCTTTTATATAACATCGAATCTGTGTTATTCAGTGTTAACTATCTGCATTGTATTCTGAATAAACACATCAAAACTTAACATACCTTAATTCGATTAACAGAGTTCCGCCATCGGGTCACTCCCCGGAGCAGGCGGCAGCATCAGCAGAACTGTAGAAAATACATTTTAAAAGAGGCAGATCATGGGGGAATTCAATTTATGATTTCTTCTATGACGGTTTCTGTTTTTCAAATTTTACAATGCGGCATTGCCCATTGAAAAATCTTTAATGCCATATCAGGCGAGAAGAGGAGCAATATCATGCAGAAAAAAAGAGAATACGGTTTCATTTGCTTATTATTAATATCTTTTGTGCTTTTCACCATTCCCGGTGTTCAGGCCAATATTTTTAATAAAGCAAAAAATAAAATCACGGGAACTGCAAAAAAGGTAAAGGAAAAAGTCGAGGTTACAGGAGGCTGGGACAGGTATATCTACGCATGGGGAGGACATGACATACCAGATAATGAAAGATGGACAGCCATACGAACTCCTCATAAAAAGAATAAAAATGATATGGGTAACTTCTGGGACATACCGGGTGATGGAGCAGCAGTAAAGGGACCTGGGAAAAAGCTGCAGCTCTGGGAGATGCCGTATAAGTTTCAAAGAAGTCCTGAGATGGACAGAAGATATAAGTTCATCCGCTTATGGGAGAGAACCGGAAAAATAGAGGATATCGGCTACTATCTTATAGAATGCAATACAGGTTATTATGTGCGAAACACTGCCAGGGCTACATCAGGGACTGTTGAAGGACGTGTCCCCTCCGGCTTTGTTTATATAAAGTCAGCCCAGTCCGGCCGCAGCGGAGAACAGGGGTTCTGGGATCAGCCCGGCAGCAAAAGCAGATTCAGGGAGGGGGACAACCTCGCGATATGGAGCAGGGATTACGGAATAGATCAGCAGTTTTTTTTCAGACCTGCAGGGGGAGGGATGTATTACATAGTTTCCAGAAATGGAGGTTATGCCGACCTGGACCATCAGAAAAATTCTGACGGAGCCAATATTCATATATGGTCATCAAATCAGTCAAACGCACAGAAATTCCGTCTCCAGCATATGGGAAACGGAAGATGGAAAATATATACAGCCTTTGGTAGAGCCCTGTGCACCCCGCGAAGTTATAATAACGGATCCAACATACACACATGGGCCGACCATCAGGGTTTATGGATGGAGTGGTATTTCATAGATGCAGGTTCCGGTAATAGCGGAAACGCCGAGGTTAACAGAAGTGCATCAATAGATACTGATGCTTCTTATCACTGGAGTATTGATAATACAGGGAATAACCGTTTTACTTTCAATTCAAGGTCAGATAATAATTACTTAACTGCAGCAGGGAATGCCTCTGCCAATGGCTCCGCCCTTATCATGACCCCGGGCCGGAATTCAAACTCTGAATGGGAATTTATAATAATATCAAAAGGTTCGGAGAAAAAAAGCACCGAGGATCTGGTTAAAAAGAGAACCAGTGAGGTTAACAGAAAACTTGCTGACCTGAATAAAACCATAAAGAAGAAGGGTTATAAGTTCAGAGTAAAAGCCACATCTGTTATTAATAAAACTATTAAAGAGATCACCGGCGCTTTTGACGTGCCCCCTGACCCCTCATCATCTGTTGCGATGAAGAATGACAAAGCCCCCTCCTCCCTCCCTTCATCGATAAAGAGATCCGCTGACATGAGGGCTTTTAACTGGCGTGATATAAATATGATGACCCCTGTTAAGAACCAGAAACAGTGCGGAAGCTGCTGGGCATTTTCAGGAATAGCTGTTTATGAAAGCGTTTACAAGATAATGCACAGCAGGGAACTGGACCTCTCCGAGCAGTATGTCGTAGACTGCATTGAGGGAGTTACCGCTGCCGGGGTAAATGCTGACTGCGGCAGCTGTAATGGCGGGAATGTTCCATTCCTCTTCAGATCCATGGTAACAAATGGAACAGCTACTGAATCACAATTTCCTTATAACGCAAAGAACAATTCATGCTCAAGAAAAAACGCGAATATGCCTTACAGAATAAAGCAGCAGGGTTATATTACCACTAATCCTCCATCAGTAAAAGAGATAAAAGAGGCGATCTGTAAATACGGCCCTCTATTTTCAAGCCTTAAAGTTACAAATCTCTTTCAGGCATACGGTGGAGGTGTATACGATGAGAAAGTTCATGTATCAGGTCCCAGGGACACAAACCATGCAATTGTAATCGCGGGGTGGGACGACAGTAAAAACGCATGGCTGGTACGAAATTCATGGGGGGAAAACTGGGGGGAAAACGGGTATGTATGGATTGAATATGGATGCGCGAATATCGGCAGTAACGTTGCGTGGATCAGGCTTGATTAAAATAAAGTGCTTATAAATAAAAAAATATAAGAGGTTAACATGAATCAGAAAATTTTCAGGACACTTATTGCTGCAGCAGTGGTGTTCGTTTTTTCAGCAGCAGACAGTTTTGCACAGCAGGCGGTTGACCAGTACGGATTCGGAAATAAAGTCTTCATGATCCAGTCTGCCCTTGAAGTAGGTAAATCTGCCAACGGGCTCTGGGATATCCCCGGAACTCCAAAAAAAACAGATGGCAACCTTAAAGGAAGCAAATGGCTTCAAATGGGAGTTTACCAGAGAGAGAAAGGGGATCCGGAAGACAGGGTATTCAATTTCAGAGCCGCACAGGGTTCAGCTGTTGGAAGATACTTCATATATATCGGACGCGGTGGATACTGGGGTGTTAATGCGATTGACATGACCGGAAAAATTGAAGCTCGCTCAAGGGCTGATCATTTTGAACTGAAGCATATGGGCAACGGGAGATGGAAGATCTATTACAAGCCAGGTGTCATAGTATGTCTTGAAGCCAATACTGCTAAAAACGGAACAAAACTTGTTTTAAGGCCTGATCAGAACGGTCCGCATACAGAGTGGGTATTTTTTGATACTGCAACAAACAAATCCTTTATTCCTGTTTCAACAGGCAATTCTTCAGAGAATAAATTCTCTTATAAAGGAACTCTTAAAGCTGCCATTGCTTCAAAACACCCAGGCACACAGTATTTTCAATACGCAACTGGAGACCAGTTCAACAGTGAAAACACGAACGGAGAGCTGCAGTCATACCTGAATGATAAAGAAACATCAGATCAGTGGAGCGCCCTTCTTAATCTCGTTAAAGCTGTTAAAGATAACAAAGATACCGAAGCCAGAAGAAGCATGTATAAAGCGATGTCTGAAGCCAACATAAAACCGGCCGGCAACTTTGCCGAGAGACTTCTTCAGGGAAAATTCGTAGAACAGATTAATGCCGTTGGAAACAGCGAAAGAGATTCTCTATCAAAAGGCTACATTACAACTATTGCAGGGAAGATCAGATAACTGACTCTGTAGTAATTGTCACTATTCATTTATAACAGAAACGGGATGCATCTCCTTCATGGGGGAACATCCCGTTTTTAATTTATCATCAATAACTCCGGGTTACAGTTAACCTTTGAAGTCTCTATTATCTGCCTTGTGTCTTAGTGCCTCTGTGGTGATTCTCTATTTCTTTTTCTTTTTCAATACATCAAGTTTTCTTTCAATATCAATCATCTGATCCCGCAGCGCCGCAGCCTTCTCAAACTCAAGGTTATCCGCAGCTTCAAGCATCCCCTCCCGCAACTTCTCTTTATGAGCTTCAAGATCAGGGATACTGTTGCTTCTGTAGGATGTCCCTGATTCAGCAACATATTCAAGATAGCTGTTTTCTTTTATATACTCACGTTCGATCATATCGATAATTTCTTTCTTGATCGATTCAGGTTTGATGTTATTTGCAATATTATATTCATGCTGTATTTTACGGCGCCGGTTGGTTTCGTCAATAGCGCCCTGCATGGAATCTGTGATTTTATCGGCATACATTATAACTTTACCGTTGAGGTTACGCGCCGCACGCCCCGCTGTCTGAATAAGAGATCTTTTTGAACGGAGAAACCCTTCCTTGTCAGCATCGAGTATAGCCACAAGTGAAACCTCCGGAATATCGAGCCCCTCCCGCAGAAGGTTAATCCCTATAAGGCAGTCGAACTCCCCTTTTCTAAGATCGCGGATGATCTCAACACGCTCGATTGTGTCTATTTCGGAATGCAGATACTTGGCCCTTATCCCAACTTCATCAAAATATGCGGCAAGATCCTCAGCCATCTTCTTGGTCAGTGTGGTCACCAGTACACGCTCACCTGCCTCTGCCCGTTTGTTCACCTCTCCGATAAGGTTGTCCACCTGGTTTAAAGCCGGCCTCACCTCAATCTCCGGATCAAGGAGCCCTGTGGGGCGGATCACCTGCTCAACTATGTTTTCAGAATGTTCCATTTCATAATCAGCAGGTGTGGCTGAAACAAATACAGACTGCTTTATTATCTCTTCAAACTCTTTAAATACAAGAGGCCTGTTGTCAAGAGCTGAGGGGAGCCGGAAACCGTAATTCACAAGGTTCTCCTTGCGCGACCTGTCCCCCTCGTACATCCCCCTCACCTGCGGGAGTGTAACGTGTGACTCATCAACAAGGAGGAGATAGTCACCCTTGAAATAGTCGAGGAGACATGACGGTCTCTCCCCCGGCTTACGCCTGTCTATTATGCGGGAGTAGTTTTCTATACCGCTGCAGTACCCTGTTTCAATCATCATTTCAATGTCATACTTTGTGCGGCTTTCAAGCCTCTGCGCTTCAAGGAGTTTCCCCTCCTTGCGGAAAACCGCAAGGCGTGCCTCAAGTTCCGCTTCAATGAGTTTAATCGTTTCCTGCATATCCTCAGGGTCTGAAATAAAGTGCTTTGCAGGGAATATGGCGCACATGTCGGTCTCCCCTTTCACCTCTCCGCTCACCGGATTGAATACTGTTATACGCTCAATCTCATCTCCGAAAAACTCTATCCTGAAGGCCTCCTGCTTCAGATAAGCGGGGTAGATATCAACAATGTCACCCTTAACCCTGAACATACCGCGCGTGAATGCAATGTCGTTCCTCTCGTAATGAACAGCAACAAGCTTGCGGAGTAGAATATCACGCCCGAAATCCTGCCCTGTTTTTAAAACAAGGTGCGCCTTCTCAAAATTCTCCGGACGTCCTAAACCGTATATACAGGAAACGGAGGAGACCACCACGACATCCCGCCGCTCAAGAAGTGATGATGACGCTTTCAGACGGAGCCGGTCTATCTCATCATTAATCGATGAATCTTTTTCTATATAAAGGTCAGAGGATACAACATAAGCCTCAGGCTGATAATAATCATAGTATGAGACAAAATACTCAACTGCGTTCTCAGGGAAGAACTCCTTGAACTCGCGGAAAAGCTGGGCAGCAAGGGTCTTGTTATGCGTAAGTACAAGTGCCGGCTTATTCACAGATTCAATAATCTTCGCCATGCTGAAGGTCTTGCCTGAACCTGTGACACCAAGGAGTGTCTGGAACTTTTTACCCTCATTAATTCCATTAACGAGGCCCTGTATTGCCCTGAACTGATCTGATGAAGGTTTATATGGTGATACAACTTTGAATTTTTTCATAGATTACTCATTTTATGCTATATTTCAGGCTGTCTTTGCGAACTACCATCAGGGAGTGAAGCACTCTATATTGACAGGAATAATGCTTCCGTTAAAACTTATATCTGCCTCAACAGACTGCCACGGCATTTCATGCCTCGCAGTGACAAATAAATACTTAATGCAATAGATAATATGCCAATACAATCAATTAATGAAAACTGAATTAATTTTGTATGCAAATTCTACAGTTTTCATTATATTTGATCCTGTTTATGGAACCTAAAAAGATACTTTTTATCGGGCTGAGCAGCTCAATTATAAATGAAATTCAGCATCTCTTTGAAAAGGAGAAGTACGCCCCTTTATTCGCTGAGCCCGAAGAAGCGGCAGGTTTTATCGCTGAGGGATCTTTCTCGCTTATCGCCACAGGGGATCTCTCACATTATGATTCACCGGAAATCATTCAATCAATGAAGACTCTCGCTTCAGAAAAAGGGATTCCCCTGATTACCATTATTTCAGGGGGCAAAATGAAGCCTTATATTACGGCCCATAATGAAGATATATCCGCCATAATAACAACACCCATATTAAAAAATGATTTTTTCCATTTCCTCGACAGGTATGTTGATGAACCTGAACTTCATGAAGCTGATTTCACCAGCGAACCGGAAACCTCTGAAAAAGCTCCGCTAAAAATTTCAGATTTTACCGGATCTCTTATTCTGAATATTCTTGCACAGAACAGAATTGTAAAGAAACTGATTAAGAAAAAAACCGCCCTCCCCGGCATGCATTTCACTGATGACAGTAAAAACATTCAAAAAAAAGAGATTGAAGAGCTGCTATGGGAAGCCCTTGATAAAAACTGGTTCAGGCTGTATTACCAGCCGGTTATCTCACTCAACAAAGGAAAACCTTCCGGTTTTGAATCTCTTATCAGGATAGAGCATCCTGAAAAAGGTATAATCTCTCCCGGTGAATTCATTTCAATTGCGGAGAACTCCGCAATTATCTTTCCTCTTGGATTATGGATAATTGAAGAGGCGTGCAGGCAGATTGAATACTGGAAAACAAAATTCATTCT
>DAISJZ010000121.1:0-8997 GCA_036821145.1 Spirochaetota bacterium | reverse complement strand
GACAGCTCCCGCAGAAGAGGAGATCTCATTTGACGATGAATTTATAATTGATGAAACTGAAACACCGGATAAAAGCAAGGGTGATAAAACTGTAGACGAGGACCTTCTTGAGATAGGGCTTGAACTTGAAGTTGAAGCACCCGAAAAAACTGCAAGCGATAGAGATGTCAAAGTATCCTCCCAGGACGATATTGACGCAATGTTCGCTGAACTCCCCTCAGAAGAGGAAGAAAATATTCCCGGAAAAGCAAAGAGAGATAAAACCGGCGATGATGATATCACAGTAGATCTCGACGCACTTGACATAGAACTTGAAGGGGACATCCCTTTGACAGAAGATGAATTATCAACAATTGATAATGCCGGATCACCTGAGCAGATAAGTACGGAAGAAGAGCCGCTCTTTGATGATGATATCACAATAGATATGGATTCTCTTGACATTGATATAGAAGAAGCCGGCGATATTCATAAACCGGAAAGTACGGAGGGGGCTTCCTCTGCAGATGAAGAGGAACTGATTCTGAATATAGATGAATTTGAAGATGAATTTCCGGAGGAGAAAAAAGTAAAAAAACCCGCACCTCCCGAAGACGATATAACACTTGATCTCGATTCACTTGACATAGAACTGGATGAAAGCGAAATCCAGATCCCTGCTGAAAAAACCGCAAAAGCAAAACCTGCGATTGAAGAGATCGATGAATCTGCGGAAGAAGACCTTAAACTCAGCGTTGATGAAATGGACGTTGACATTGAAGAACTTGAAGAAAAACCGCTAAAGAAAGCTGCCATCGAAGAAGCAGAAGAGGATGAAAGCATCACAATCGACCTCGAAACCCTGGACATAGAAGTTGCTGAGACACCTGAAATAATGTCAGGCGAGATGACAGAGGAGGATGAGAAACTCACCCTTGATGATGCCGGACTCACCTTCAGTGAACTCACAGATGAAGAGAAAAGCCCTGAATCAGCTGAAGCGGAAGAGGAGGATCTTATACTCTCCCTTGACGAAGTTGATCCCGAACTTAAACTGCATGAAATCGGAGAGAAAGCCCCTGCAAGTGAAAAACTCCTGTCAGAAACTGTGGAAGAACTCCCTGAAATAGACCTTGATGAATACGAGGCTGTTATAAGGGAAGAGGAGCTTAAGTCTGAAAAAGAGAGCGACGTGATTATTGAAGGGCTTGATGAGTTTGACAAACTTGAGCTGTCTGAAATCTCTGAAAGGACCCACCGTCCTGTGGATCTGGATATACTCGAATATGAAGAGGAGGGAGAGGAGAGCTATACTCCCACAAAGGGGAGCACAACCTTCTCCATAGATTACTCGCTCAAATACTCCCGTCTCGGAGCCTTTCTGAGGCTTATCGGGCTTTACATGTTCAGCATGATCCCGCACTTCATTGTAATGCTTGTTTATACAATACTTTCAGGAATATTAGGGTTCATAAACCAGATAGTGATCCTTTCAACAGGGCGCTGTGTTGAAGACTTCTCACAGATCATTGAAAATACACTGAGATATTTCCTTTATATAAAAACTAATATCACAGGTATTGTTGAGGACAGGCCGGTTTATGCAGGAAGGGAGAGCCTGAACCATCAGATGCAGCTAAATATAACCTATCCTGTAAAATACTCAAAGAATCTTGCGATACTGAGGCTTACTATTGCCGGAATCTGGTTTATCACAATTCCGCATTTCATCATTATGATGCTTCTTACTTTTGCTGTACCTTTTGTTTACCTGGCAGGTATAATAACTGTTATTATCACAAGGAGATGGCCCAATCCGCTCTTTATATTCCTCACAAGGTACTTCAGGTATCTTGCGCGGATATCATCCTTCCTCCTTGGACTTACAGATGAATACCCGCCATTCAGATTTGACTGACAGATTGTGTCATGCCGGGTAATCACACTTACCCGGCGTGGCACTTATCCATAGCTTCAACTGCTGCTGTTCTGAAATCCCCCCTGTACCTCAATGAAAACCGTTCCCTGTTCATTTTGTATTCCGGAATTGAATAAAAGAAAATAATCCCTTCATAAGTGAGAAGATTTTCCGCGTGGGCTTTCAGCCCGGCATTAAGAACTGACTGCAACTCCGGCGCTGCGGATATGCTGCTGCCGTATTCGTGTATAAAAGAAAAAGATTCAGGATCAGCAATGGCAGTTGAGTAGAGGTACCAGTCACTTATATATTTTATGAGAGCGGATTTCTCTTCAGTTGAGAGGAGTTCATGCGCGGGGCAGAGAAATTTACCGCATACTGAACTTGCGAAGAGCGATCTGTCCCTCCCTTCAATACCGGACGACAGAGGATGTATCAGGCATCCGGGCTTACCGGCAGAGAGGAATCCCTGGTAGGGGCAGATGTGGGAGAACCTGTCCCTTACACTTTCAGGTTCAGTGAACTCTTCATAAACACGGTATAGTTTCTCCCGAAGGTTACCCTCCTCCAGAAATTTTTGAAGATTCCCCTTTGCTGTATCCCTGATGTTAAAAAGGCCGCAGCATACGCTGCAGCCCTTTCTGCTGTCCGGCTGACAGAGAATAATGTCATCCGCGGCCTTCATCAGAATCAGGCCATGTTATTCCTGGTATAATTCAGAAGTCCCCCTGCGAGAAGAATCTCTCTCTGTCTTGCGGAAGCAAGGAGTTCAAACTCATATGCTTTTCCGCCGATTTCAACTGACACAGGGAGCTCTCCGCTGATAATCTTTTTTACTCCTTTCATTACAAAGGGAGTCCCCTGTTCAATTTTATCATAGTCTGATTTATTTTTAAAAACAAGGGGCATGATTCCGAAGTTAATCAGGTTCCCTGAATGGATTCTTTCAAAAGATTTAGCTATAACAAGGCGAACACCAAGATACATAGGGCATATTGCCGCGTGTTCACGGCTTGACCCCTGGCCGTAACTCTCCCCTCCCACTATTGCAGTGAAGAGGCCTTTGCTCCTGCTCTCCAGTGATCTTGACGCAAAAGCTGAATCGACATTTTCAAAAACATATTTCGCATATTCAGGTATATTCGATCTGTACTTCAGCCTCTGTCCCGCCGGCATTATATGGTCTGTAGTAATCTTATCTCCTGTCTTCAGCCCTATTACACCTTGAATTTCATCTGCAGCGGGATCAGTGTATGGAGGTTCGCCGATATTAGGCCCCCTGAATATTTCGACTTTTTTATCTGAAGGGGGGATTACAAGTGAGTCATCAATAATAAAACTTTCCGGAAGCTTTACTTCCGGCCAGAGCGATTTATCATAATCCAGCGGATTCACAAGCTTCCCTTCAAGAGCTGAAAGCGCCGCAACTTCCGGGCTCACAAGATATATCTGCCCGCTGTTTGTACCGGAGCGACCCTCAAAATTCCGGTTGTTTGTCCGGAGAGAGATACCCTCTGTTACCGGCGCCTGCCCTGAGCCTATACAGAAACCGCAGGCTGATTCCATAATCCTCGCGCCTGATGAGATTATATCTTTAAGTGCGCCGTTCTCTGCAATCATCTCAAAGACCTGCTTTGAGCCGGGAGCAACGATAAAACTGATATCAGGGTGAACCTTCTTACCTTTAAGGATACCCGCAACAGTCATAAGGTCTTTATATGAAGAGTTGGTGCAGCTCCCTATGGCAACCTGGTCAACCTTCATTCCCTTCATATCACTGATCTTTTTTATATTATCAGGAGAGTGCGGACACGCCACCATAGGCTCCAGCTCATCAAGGTTCAGTGTAATCCTGTTATCATAATGCGCATCTGCATCTGGTAGCAGTTCAACCCAGACATTATCACGCCCCTGTGCTTTCAGGAAGGAACGCGTAACCTCGTCACTGGGGAAAACAGATGTGGTTACACCAAGTTCAGCACCCATGTTTGTCACAGTAGCCCTTTCAGGAACCGATAAAGTTTTTACACCGGGACCTGTGTATTCAACTACGCAGCCGACATTCCCTTTGGTTGTCAGTATCTCAAGAACTTTCAGTATTATATCCTTTGCGCTCACCCAGGGGCGGAGCTTTCCGGTTAGTTCAATATTTATCACTTTCGGGGCTGTAAGGAAAAAGGGGCCGCCCCCCATTGCAACTGCGACATCAAGCCCCCCTGCTCCGATTGCGATCATCCCTATGCCGCCGCCGGTTGGTGTATGGCTGTCTGACCCCAGGAGTGTGGCGCCGGGCCTCCCGAACCTCTCAAGATGAACCTGGTGACAGATTCCATTTCCCGCTTTCGAATGATATATTCCGAAGTTTGAGTTCATCGTCTGGAGGTATTTATGATCATCAGCATTTTCAAAACCCATCTGAAGTGTGTTGTGATCAACATAAGAAACGGAGATCTCCGTTTTAACTTTCGCTATATTCATGGCCTCGAACTGCAGGTAAGCCATTGTACCAGTGGCGTCCTGTGTCAGGGTCTGGTCAATTTTAATTCCAATCTCTTCACCTGCAATGAGATTACCCTCCGCAAGATGGCTCTTTAAAATTTTGTATGTTACTGATAAACCCATTGTTCCTCCATATATCTTTTCATTTGAGTCAAATCTGTTTTTAATTGCACTTACATTCAGCAATTGAATTATTGAATATATTGTCACTGCGAGGCATAAAATGCCGTGGCAGTCTGTTCCGGCAGAGATGATTTCTTTATAATAAAAACAGATTTATCAAAACTGATTACTTCACTAAGTCCGCAATGACAGAAATTTAATCATTGCGTAAATAGCTGTAATCGTTATAGCAAACGGATGTGAGTAATCTAAAAAATAAAAATTTTAAAAACTCATCATCCAGTAAATAATTAACCTGACTGATTTCAATCAAGAACTTTTTCCATGTTTTACAGTTCTTTTTTGAGAGAAAAAATTATTTAAGGAGAGATTCTATCCTCGCAGTAAGATCATTGCTGTTAAAAGGCTTTGCCACATAGCTGTCAAACCCTGAATTCAGAAATTTCTCCACATCATCCTTCATAACATGAGCTGAGAGCGCAATTACAGGCACACGGTTTCCGTTCCCTGAGGATTCTTCAATTTCCCTTATAAGCTTTAAAGCCTCCATGCCGTCCATCCCGGGCATCTGTATATCCATAAGTATAAGATCAATCTCCTTCCCGGACTTCACATTATTAACCGCTTCAAATCCGTCAACAGCCATAAGGGTTGTATAGCCCCGCTTTTCAAGAACTCTCGCCACAAGAGTTCTGTTTATGCTGTTGTCCTCCACAACCATAATCCTGTTTCCCCTGTCTCTTCTTTTTTCCGGGGGTTTTTCAGCTGCTGTCTCCTTCTCAAATGCCGGACGATAGGGCACCGTAAAGATAAATTTTGATCCATGCCCTGCTTCCGATTTGACATAGATATTTCCACCCATCAGTTCAACAATCATTTTAGATATTGCAAGGCCCAGTCCGGTACCTCCAAAACTCCTTCTGCTGTCCCCGTCAACCTGCCTGAATCTTTCAAAAATCATTTTAACATTTTCCGGGGCAATCCCGATCCCTGTATCCTCAACAGAGAACTCCAGAGAATAATCATTGCGCAGTTTAAGCCCCACCTTTATCATCCCGTTTGCAGTAAACTTAACAGCGTTCATAATCAGATTGTTAAGAACCTGCTCAATCCTGTATCCGTCACCATATATCATCTCCGGAATTCCGGGATCTATCTCATTAAGGAACTCGACATCCTTCGATTTATTTTTAAGAAGTACCGCCCCCCTGTTATAAGCATTAAGCATAAGTGTGCGAACATTGAAAGGGGCAGTGCTTATCTTCAATGCTCCTGATTCAATTTTGGAAATATCAAGAATATCATCAATTATTGAAAGAAGCAATTTGCCGCTGTTCTGGATCATCCCGAGATAATTCTTATGGTTCCTGTCAGAAACCTCCTCAATGAGCATATCAGTAAAACCGAGTATAGCATTAAGAGGAGTTCTGATCTCGTGAGACATATTCGCTATGAAGTTTGACTTAAGCCTGTCTGAATCACTGGCTTTCTCCTTCGCCTCAATGAGCACCTTCTCAAACATCTTTCTGTCAGTAATATCCCTTGCAGATCCCCTGACACCTTTAGGCTTCCCTGTTTCATCAGTTATAAGTGAATTTTTAAATTCAAGAATTCTTTTCTCGCCGTTAATGTTCTTTACCTCTACTTCACCGTTGAGGTAACCCCTTGTTTTTACTTTTTCAAGGAGATTAATAATAAAGTTTTTATCATAAATACTTTCGCTCCCACCGGAAAGTACTTCAATAATATTCAACTTCCTTATATCTCCGGTGATATAACTGAACATCTTTGTAAAGGTTTTATTCGCATCAAGGATATTCCCGTCAAGGTCATATATATAAAGCATATCAGCAACATTATCAAACATATCCCTGTACTTCATTTCGCTCTCAACCAGATCATGCTCAAACCACATCCTTTGAATCGCCAGGGCATATTGTGAAGAAAAATTTTCTATGATATTGATATCCGCGCTTCCATACTTTCTGCTGCTGTTTGCCAGAAGAATAAATCCCACTGCCTCATCTCCGATAATGGCCGGTGATGACATATAATTCCGGATCTCAATATGTCCTTCGGGAAAATCATGAATATCAGGATTTGCTTTGGGGTCATTAACAAAAAAAGATTCCCTTTTCTCAAGTACTGAAACCATCAGTGAGACTATTTTATCAGACTGCAAGGTCACTTTTCTGAAAACAGGACCTTCACTTCTTTTTTCATAATAATACGGGGTAAGTATACCGGGATCATTTTTATCCACAAATCCGGCCAGTCCATTGCTGCTTGAAGTCAGTTCGGTCAGATATTCAAGAACCACTTTCGAGATGTTATCTATAGACATATCAGCAAGGAGTTTACGTGACAGATCCGCAATATAATAATTCAGGTATGTTTCCCGCTGAAGTTCAGCAGTTCTCACCTTTACCCGTTTTCTGAGAAGAAGAATAAAAAGAATAATAATTACTGTAAGAATCCCCAGAGAAGCGACAACAAACAGGATAACCCTGAAATCAGGTTGCCCCTCATTCCCTGGAGCAATATATGATTCAGCCAGGCCGTTCAGCGGCAGGTTAAAAAAAAGAAACATAGCATTTATAATTAAAATAAGTGACTTCATAAAATCCCTAAAACACAGAAAAAATATTATACTCTATATAACAGCCGGAGTTTTACTATATTTCCCTGAATCCCCTCTATTCAATATATAAAAAATTTTACAAAACAAAACTATTTTAATAGCAATCTTTATTACAGGCATAATTTTGCAGCTTAAATTTTCTCTTAACCCTTTATATGATTAAAGTTCCACATAATTAATGCCGATAATTGATATATGAATATATCTAACGGTTTATCAGAAATATCATTCAGAAGATCCGGTGAAACCTCAGCAGTTTCAAATAAGGCCTACATCTGGCCCGGTTATAACGCTGGCAAAGTTCAGAAAATCACAAAGGCTCCTGAATTCCGCGGTGAACCTGTATATTTCAAACCCACAGAAGACAAAAAAAATGAGATTATGAATCTCATATCGAACCAGGAACCGGGATATAACTCCAGCGGCAGAGTTCAGAATACACGTCCATATATAGAGCCCGGTTCACTCTTTACAGCTTTAGCCTGATGCTCATTGCCATTGATGATATAAGGCTTTTCCCCGGCAGAAGCGAGGAGACAATCCCGCAGCTTGTAAAAGACAAGTACGGGATAAAAATTACCACCTTCAGTATCTTAAAAAAATCTCTCGATGCACGTAATAAAAATGATATACACTGGAGATACCGCATACTCATCGATATTGAAGAGGAAGACACAGCCGGTGTACTTAATTACTATGATGAAGTAAAGTCTTACACAGAGCCGGAAATCTCTCTGCCTAACAAAGCATGCGTAAAGAAAAAAGTCATTGTTGTGGGAGCAGGACCAGCCGGCCTTTTCTGCGCACTAAGGCTCATAGAATCGGGGATGGAGGTCACCATCTTCGAGAGAGGTAAACCTGTTGAAGAGCGGATGCGTGACATCGAAATTCTTGAATCAGATGGAATACTTGATCCTGAAAGCAATGTCCTCTTCGGCGAAGGGGGAGCCGGTACATACTCCGACGGCAAGCTGACCACACGGATAAACCGCCCTGAGATAGACTGGTTTTACAGAAAACTTATAGAAAACGGTGCCCCAGAATCCGCAGCTTACGAATCAAAACCCCATATAGGAACAGACAGGCTCCGCAATATAATCAGAAGCATCAGGGAAAAGATAATTTCTTCAGGAGGAGAATTTCATTTCTCCGAAAAAGTCACCGGACTATTGATCTCAGGCAATAAAGTTTCCGGCGTCCTGACATCACATAACAGGGAGTATGAGTCTGAACATGTTGTACTTGCACCGGGTCACTCGGCACGCGATCTTTACGAGATGCTGCATGACAATAATATCACACTGGAGAAGAAAGGTTTCGCTGTAGGGTCACGCATTGAGCACCCTGCTGAACTTATCAGGAACATACAGTACGGCAGGAGCCGTTACGCAGACATACTCCCTGCGGCTGAATACAGCCTGACGTGGAACAACAAAAAAACAGGACGCGGGATATACTCCTTCTGCATGTGTCCCGGGGGAGCTGTAATCAACTCATCATCAGAGGAGAAGCTCCTCTGCACTAACGGCATGAGCATGTCTGACAGAAATTCCCCGCTATCTAATGCAGCCATTGTAGTAACTGTAAATAAAGAAGATACAGGCCCCGACATACTGGGCGGTATAGATTTCCAGCGGAATATCGAACGCATGGCTTTCCGCGCAGGTGGTGGAGAATACAGGGCTCCTGCTCAAAGCGTTATCTCCTTTTTGAACAGGAAAACAGATAAAGAGCTCCCCCCTGTTTCATACAGAAACGGGATAACACCATCACATCTTGAAGAATTTCTCCCCCAGTGGATTACCTCAGAAATCCGCACAGCACTTGAATATTTCGA
>DAISJZ010000120.1:0-9281 GCA_036821145.1 Spirochaetota bacterium | reverse complement strand
ACCAGGACTGGCTCTCTTTCTACTGGAAGAGCCCTATGCATACACCGGACGAAGAGCCTGAGCATGACCTCTTTATCCAGCTTATGAAACTCAAGAACACATTGAGATGGCTCATGGATGAAGCTCCCGTTACTTACCTCGGTTCCGAGACATACAACTAAGAAAATTATATCTTAATAAAAAAAGCTGCCCTCACAGGCAGCTTTTTTTATTTATATCGATATACAGATATGGATCAATCATCCTCCATCTCTATCTTCCAGACTTCCCATACCTTACCCACAAGATCAGGCCCCGGTTTAAGTGTCATCTTACCCGGTCTCCATCCTGACGGAGTTGCCTCTGTCCCTTTGCTGTTACGTACATGCTGGAATGCCTGAATCTGTCTTATTGTCTCCTTTACGTTACGGCCGACGGGCGGTGTAAGCACCTCGTATCCCTGGATAATCCCGTCAGGATCAATAATAAATCTCCCCCTTGTCTCCACTCCGCCAACCTCATCGTAGATACCGTAAATTGTACCCACCTTACCGCCTGCATCCGATAGCATGGGGAATGGAACCCCACCCTTAACCATCTTTGACAACTCATTGTCATTCCACATTTTGTGGACAAAAATACTGTCAACGCTCATTGAAAAAACTTCCACACCGAGTTTCTGAAATTCAGGATATTTACCGGCAACTGCCGATACCTCGGTTGCTCAAACAAAGGTGAAATCACCGGGATAGAAACAGAGAACAACCCATTTCCCCAGGGAATCTGAAAGCTTCATGTTAATAAACTTGCCGTTGTGATACGCGGGCGCTGTAAAATCAGGCGCCTTCTGCCCTACTTTGATCATGGGAACCCCCTTCTCAATTTTTTTCTCCTCCGGGACACCTGCAACAACAGGCTCTTTCTCTTCATCAGAAGAAGCGCCCACAGGTCTTGCACAGCCTACTTTAAGTTCTTCAGGCATTATTTACCTCCGGATTGATATATTCACTAAAGCAGCAGGAAATATGCTTTAAGTATCGTCAATAATATAGATAATTTAACCGCTGTTTTCTTATTTTTTTAATAAATCTACGAATATTTTATAATGGCACATTTAAAGCAATTGCAGAATGCACGGCTTGCCGCAGTAAATAATTGCAAAATGCAACAATAATCATTTCATAATCAATAAACAAGTCAGCTATATTTCAAAGAGAGAGGTATAATCATCGATTTAACCGTGTTTAAAGTGCTTAAAAATTTTTTAATCTATATATAAGCGTGTATTCCGCATTTTTAATAAAATTTAATGCCGGAATCAGTTTTAAGCAACCACAAGTCAAATTACGGCATGATTAATGCATATAATATGATTATGAATAATGAACTTATTGCAATACCTGTATTCCAGGAACATATATCCCCCCTCCTTGATGAAGCAAGGAGGTTTGCTCTTTATGAAGTCTGTAACAGCGAGATCATCCAGAAGATTGTTATAAACGTTGATCTCGAAACAGACGCAATGAGAATTTCGAAACTTAAAGACATGGGTGTAACAACTCTCATAAGCGGAGCAGTAAGCGGCTATCTCTCAAGGTTCATAGTTGAAAAGGGTTTGAGGCATTTCCCATGGGTCAGCGGCACAGTTGAAGAGGTTATTCAGCAGTATCTTCAGGGGGAGCTTATTGAATGTTTTGCAGGCTTCAGGAGATGCGACGGGGGGAGACGTAAACGCTGCTGTATCACCAGTAATGATGATTTTTTAATCAATAACAATATAAACAAGGAGAAAAAACAATGAAGATCGCAATTTCCTCAGAGGGTAAAGAACTTACCGATAAAATGGATACACGTTTCGGACGTGCTAAGGGATTCATAATCTATGACACAGAATCCGGCAGGGCTGACTACATAGACAACAAGCAGAACCTTGAATCAGCCCAGGGTGCGGGTATTCAGTCTGCGCGCACAGTTATTGACGCCGGCGCAGAAGCTCTTATTTCAGGCAATGTGGGACCTAAAGCTTTCGCAACTCTTAACAGCGCAAAAATTGATATTTATCTTTTTAATGGCGGCAGCATCAATGATGCAATTACCGCTTACAAAGACGGGAAGCTGCAAAAATCAACAGATGCGAATGTTGAGGGTCACTGGTAACCGGTACCGGTCTGTATAAGGAGACGGGATTCAGAACTGCATCCGTACCCCGGCCCCGTATTTGATTGAATAGAGGACAGATGATGATAAAAAAAGTAACCATTATTTGCGAAAACAGCGTTCAGACTCCGCTACCGGTAATAGGTGAACACGGGCTTTCATTCTACATTGAAGGTGATGAGGGAGCAACGGTTTTTGATACAGGACAGGGCCTGGGATTCATGAACAACATGAAGGTTCTCGGGAAGGGGTTCTCCGCAGTGCAGAGGGTCATACTGAGCCACGGGCATTACGATCACACAGGGGGCCTCCTCTCTCTTCTGAAGGAGCGGAAAGGGAGCACGCCTGTATTCCTTCACCCTTCCGCTTTTTTTGAGAAGGGCGCGCTCATGCCTGACGGCAGTATGAGGCCCATTGGCTTCCAGCATTCAAGAGAAGAGTACGAAAAAAACGGCGCTGAGTTCAAAGAGATTTCAGGCTTCACAAAGATCACAGGTTCGATTTCAGCAATTTCGGCAATTAAGCATCCGGAGGGCTGGAGAGCCTGGGACACAAGGCTTATGCGGAAAGATGGAGAAAAGATAGAGTCAGATCCATTCGAGGATGACCTCTCTCTCCTTATAGAAACTCCATCCGGGCCCGTAGTACTGTTAGGGTGCGCGCATGCGGGAGTTATAGAGATCCTTAATGCCCTCTCCGCCGAAACAGGATATACGGGCTTTCACGCTGTTATAGGGGGGACTCATCTCGACTCCGCACCGGCAGAATATGTTGACAGGTCCATTGATGTTATAAAAAGTTACAACGTGGAAAAGGTTGCGGTATCACACTGTACAGGTTTAAGGGTTGCCGCACGTTTTGCAAACGAATTCAGAGAAAGGTTTATAAATGCCTCCGCGGGGAGGGTCTTTGAATTCTGATACATCAGGACGGGGATATATGCCATGTTAAAAAGACTTTTCAATTATACACAGTCACTAAAGGGGCGCAGGGCCTCAAAGGAACCGGCTTTTACAGAGCTGTACCCTGCCCTCCAGATTACTAACGGCTGCAACAAGCAGTGCAAGGGGTGCCTCAGATCGGCAAACGCATACTCCTACAGCATGAGCGATAATCAGTTCAGGAAATATCTTGAAGATCTTCACAGGCTTGGTGAAAGCGCCCTTATTAAATACCAGTTTGTTACAGGTGGTGAACCGACAATATGGCAGAGCGGCGACATGGATATCGTTGACGCTTTAACATCCCTTTTTAACCTGAACCTTATAGAAACAATTTCAATGCCGAGCAACGGCAGGGTCTTTGAAGATATTAATTATACCCGCGAATTCTTTAAAAGATTATCTTCACGAATAGACAGAAAAGCCCTTGTGGGAATTAGCATCTCTGAATACCAGGGGAACCTCAGCGACGCGGGTTACATTGCAATGGACAACCTGCTGACAGTAAGCAGAGAACCGGGTATGCAGCTGACCCCCATTATCCTTGTGACAATGTCTGTGGATGACAATATAGATAAGAGGCTTGAAAAAATTTATCCCGGGGTGCCCCAGAGAGTTGTGCCCCTTGCCCCCCTCGGGGATGCTGAAGGGCTTGAAGAGATCTGCCCCTCACTCTCGCTCACGGGGAATGATAAATCCACACTGGGTAACTACCTCCCCCATTATAAAAGAGAGGTAATTTCAAAACTGAAAATATCTGAAAGCGATTTTGATATATTCCCGAATTCATCTATTATTGATCTCTTTTCACTTTTTATTCACGGTGGGGACAGCCCCTTTGTTGATGACAAATGGCATTACTGCCTCCCGTATAAAGATGATCCGAAATTTGATCTGTGTGATGTGGGGGAGATGCGCGCAGGGACGATTTCCGATTTTCTCGAAGAGATCGATATTCTTAACTGCATACGTGCCGAGGGGATACTGTCAGCAGTGGATGAACATAAAGATGAACTCTCCGCTGAAAACCGCGACAAACTTGAATATATGCTGAACACACCGGATCAGAGAGTATCTGTAGCTTACCGGGGATGTATGGTTTGTAAAAAAATGTATGATTACGGAATAATGAAGGAGTTAATTAATGGAAATAGCAGTAGCAAGCGGTAAAGGGGGGACAGGGAAAACAACTGTTTCTCTTTCACTGGCAACATATTACAGGAATAAAGGTTTCAAGGTTGCACTTCTTGACTGCGATGTTGAGGAGCCTAACGCGAACCTTTTTCTGAACGCTGAATTAGCAGAGAAGGCCGACTGTAAAATTCTTCTGCCGAAAGTTGATGATTCACTCTGTACAGGATGCGGCAAATGCGATGAGTTATGCGAATACAGCGCCATCGTTCTCATTAAGGGTAAACCACTTGTTCTACCTGAGATGTGCCACTCATGCGGAGGCTGCGCGCTCATCTGCCCTGAAAAAGCAATAACAGAAATCGAGAGAACAATCGGAGTTGTTGAGAAGGGTGAAAAAGATGGCATTAAATTCGCCGGCGGGAGACTTAATATAGGCGAAGTCCTCTCGCCTCCGCTCATCGGTGACGTAAAAGAAAACTATCCCGATGAGGAGATCAGGATACTGGACTCACCTCCCGGCACATCCTGCCCGGTAATTGAGTCTGTGAAACACGCTGACTTTCTCCTCCTTGTGGCTGAGCCTACCCCATTCGGGCTCAATGACCTTAAATTAGCAGCAGGGATGGGGGAAGCTCTGGGGCTCCCTTCAGCAGTGGTAATAAACAAGGGGGGTGAGAATGACTGGATGATTGAAGAATTCTGTAAATCTGCAGGCCTCACTGTTATAGAATCGATCCCTGACAACAGGAGTGTTGCTGAAAAATATTCACGGGGTGACTGCGTTTCAATCATAAGGGAAAATTACAGCGACAGGCTTGAAAAAATCACGGAATACATCAGAGAAAACAGCAGGAGGCCCGTAGCAAAATGATTAAAGAACTTGTAATTATTAGCGGTAAAGGGGGGACAGGGAAAACAAGCATCTCCGGTTCTTTCGCGGCCCTTTCTGAAAGTAAAGTCATGGCAGACTGTGACGTTGATGCAGCGGATCTTCATATCATAATGAATCATAAAGTTTTATCTGATGAATCATTCAGCACCAGCAGGAAAGCAGTTATTGATCCTGATGCCTGTATCAGCTGCGGAAAGTGCGCTGAGCTCTGCAGGTTTGATGCGATAACTGACGATTTTAAGGTTAAAACTTTATCCTGCGAGGGGTGCGGAGTATGCGCGGCTTTCTGCCCGGCTGAAGCTATAAAAATGGCTGATCACGAATCGGGGAGATGGTTCATCTCAGAGACTGATAAAGGCCCCCTTGTGCACGCATGTCTCGGAATGGCAGAGGGTAATTCAGGAAAGCTTGTCGCTCTTCTGAGGAAAAAAGCCCGTGAAATAGCGGAAGAAAAAGGATATAACCTTATAATTGTTGACGGTTCACCGGGAACGGGGTGCCCTGTTATAGCATCTGTCACAGGTGCATCTTATCTTCTCATTGTTACTGAGCCCACTGTTTCAGGGCTGCACGATTTAAAGAGGGCCCTTGAACTTGCAGCCCATTTCAGGGTAAAGAGCGGAGTCTGTGTAAACAGGGCTGATATCAACAGTGATGTCGCTTCTGAAATAGAAAAATACTGTGTCAGCACCGGTATAGATTTTCTGGGGACTATACCCTATGATAAAGATGTTACCCGTGCCCAGATTGCAGGAAAAAGCGTTGTTGAACATTCGGAAGGTCCGGCCTCAAAATCAATTAAAGAACTCTGGAACAGAGTAAAAAATGAAATATTAGTATAACAAGGAGTTATGTAAAATGTCTGACAATTTTGAAAAACATGCATCCTGTTCTCATGGCCAGAAGAACGCCAGCAAAGAGGAACAGGAAGCCGCAATGCTCAAAGACAACATGGCAAAAATTAAACATAAAATAATTGTCATGTCAGGCAAAGGAGGGGTAGGCAAAAGCACAGTTGCAACCAACCTCGCAGTCGCTCTTGCCGAAAAAAAATTTAAAACAGGCCTCCTGGACATTGATGTACACGGTCCCAGCGTACCGAAACTCCTTGGAGTTGAGGATCAGATGGCTGCAGGCTCCGGTGATAAATCGATTATTCCGGTCAAGTATAACGATTATCTCAGTATAATGTCCGTGGGATTTCTGATGCAGGATCGGGACCAGGCTGTAATCTGGCGCGGGCCTCTCAAGTATGGCGTAATCAAGCAGTTTCTCACAGATGTCCTCTGGGGCGAACTTGATTATCTTATAGTCGACTCCCCTCCTGGAACAGGGGATGAGCCGCTCTCAATATGCCAGCTTATAGAAAACCCTGATGGTGCTGTTATTGTTACAACTCCGCAGGATGTTGCCCTTGTGGATGTACGTAAATCAGTGACATTCTGCAGGCAGCTGAAAATGCCGGTACTCGGTGTCGTTGAAAACATGAGCGGGTTTGTATGCCCTCATTGCGGCCAGATGACGGATATATTCAAGACAGGTGGCGGCAAATCGATGGCGCATGATATGGGTGTTCCATTTCTCGGATCAATCCCTCTCGAACCACGCATTGTTGAAAGCGGTGACGACGGCACTCTTCACCTGGGCGCGTCATCAGCACAGGGGACAAAAGCACAGCTCAGCTTTATATCAATTGTTGATACTATAATAAATGGAGAAAAAAAATGAAAATAGCAGTTCCGGTAGCAAATGGAAGATTATGCATGCACTTCGGGCATTGCGAACAGTTTGTTGTATTTAATATTGACAAAGAAAAAAAGAGCATAGCAAGCCAGGAAGCACTTACTCCTCCGCCACATGAGCCGGGAGTACTCCCCAAATGGCTTTCAGAACAGGGTGTAAACTTTGTCATAGCAGGGGGCATGGGAGCACGCGCTGTAACTCTTTTTAAAGAGAGAGGTGTTGACGTTGTGACAGGGGCACCTGCAGGAGAACCGGCTGAGATAGTTAACCAGTTTCTCACAGGAACACTTGTAACAGGCTCTAACACCTGCGACCACTAAAAATCTGTTTTGCGGCTTTGCGAATAAATATCAGTATATACAGCAAAGCCGCATAAAGCAGAATCTGAAATTAAATTTAAAATGAAAAATATTACTGTTACACTTCACACAGGGGAGCACTGTATTGAAACTTCCGCAAAGATTGAATTCAGGAGGCTTACTGATCTGCTGCTTCAATCTGACACGGATAATATTGATTCTGATATTGAAGAGAAAATTGAGCTTCTCCTTAACTTCCTGGAAAATTCAGACTTCAACATACTCCGCGCATCTGATGAAAGGCTTGCGGGGATTACACCCTCTGATTGTATTATTAAATGGGATAAAAATAATACTGCAGTAGTGAAACTTCCTGATTAACTTTTTTGACATTAACTCAACTTTAATTTATTATTACTATACATCTGCAGCTTAATACAAGTGGAGGAATTATTCATGAAGATACCGCATTTTATACTTATTTTTTTTCTTTCAGCCTCCTTTATCTCTGCAAATGGAAATAATATAAAAACTTATGAAGGTATTGCGGAACGGTCAAAAGCCGGTCTCGTTGTAGGCGGAGTAATGATTACATCTCTTACAGAGGAGGAGATGGAAAAGTATACAGGGAAAAAACTCCGCGTAAGAGGTCTCGTTGAAACAAATCATAAATGGCGTATAAGCGAAGATGACACAGTCAGGAAACAGGGTTTTAATATGCCTGTAATGTACCGAGTAATCTCAATTGAAGTAATAAGCAACTGACTTAAGTTTTATATCTCTTCAATGTCAGCAGCGAAAGGTTCTCTCTTATAGTCAGCGTTCAGCAATATTGCTTTGGAAGATTTTAAAACTCCCGGCAGCATCGCCGTGAACAAAAAAGCTATAAGGAGGCAGCAGAATCCGCATGCTGCGAGAGTAACAGGAGCCCCGGCAATTTCAGAAACACTACCTGTGATAAGCCCCCCCACAGGTGCTGTTCCTGTAAAAGCCATAACATAAAGGCTCATGACCCTCCCCCTTTTCCCTTCATCAACAACAGTCTGAAGAATGGTATTGCATGAAGCAATTACAACAATACTTGTAAAGCCCACAACAAAAAGGGCCGCCATGGAAAGATAGAGTATAGTGGAAAAAGAAAATATTATAAAACCCGCGCTTATTGCGTAGAGTGCGATACTAACAATCCTTGCAAGCCCCCTTATACTGCTCCTGGATGCGAGATAAAGAGTAGCTGTTAATGCACCGGCTCCGGCAGATGATACCAGAAAACCGAAAGTATGTGAATCTCCATGGAGAACTTCGGAAGCAAAAACAGGGAGAAGCACAGGGAACGCAAGCCCGAAAAAACTGATCAAAGCGATGAGTATCAGAAGCTCCTTCACCGGTGTGGAACCTGCGGCATAATGAATCCCTTCTTTTATATCCGCAAAAACTCTGCTCTCTTTTTTTTCTCTGAAAGTTTTTCTGATTTTCATTGCTGCAAAGGCTGAGATAGAGGCGAGATAACTCACTGCATTAATCAGGAAGCATATCCCCTCCCCTGCAAGCGCAACAATCATACCTGCCACAGCAGGGCCGATGAGCCTTGAAGCATTGAACAGAGAAGAATTTAACGCAATTGCGTTCGGGAGATCCCTTTTGTTATCAAGCAGGTCAAATACAAGGGCCTGCCGTATAGGTAGTTCAAAGGCATTAATAACACCCAACAGAAACGTGAGAAGAATCAGGTGCCAGGGCTCAACAATTCCCGCAAGAGTTATACCTGCCAGGACAAATGCCTGGATCATTGATGCACACTGAACAGCAATCAGTATTTTTCTCCTGTCAAAGCGATCTCCTATTACACCGGAAACCGGAGCAAGAAGAAAAATCGGTATCTGACCTGCGAAAGTTGCAGCCCCTAACATAAAAGGGGAGCCGGTAAGCCTGAAAAGGAGCCAGTTCAGCGCCACATTCTGCATCCAGGTTCCTATCAGGGACACCCCCTGTCCTGTAAAAAAGAGGCGGTAGTTTCTGCTCCCCAATGACCGGAAAGTCCTGATTACAGCGGAATGGTATATGCCGGATGGTTCATTACTTCTGATCTGCATAAGATCAGTTATTTGCAGGAGTAAACCATGTCAAGATTTAATT
>DAISJZ010000119.1:0-9439 GCA_036821145.1 Spirochaetota bacterium | reverse complement strand
GCCTCTTTAGGCATGCCGAAAACAACACAGGACTCCTCGTTCTGTGCAAGGGTATATGCTCCGGCCTGCTTCATCTCAAGTAGTCCGGCAGCACCGTCATTCCCCATTCCCGTGCAGATAATCCCCACTGCAGAGTCTCCCGCATATCTGCTTACTGAACGGAACAGTACATCAACAGAGGGCCTGTGCCTGTTGACAGGGGGCCCGTCATTAATCTCCACCCAGTAACCGTTCCTGTCAGACTTCAGGAGCATATGCTTACCCCCCGGTGCAACGAGAGCCACATCAGTGAGCAGCCTGTCACCGTTTTTCGCCTCTTTTACCAGGAGGTTTGATTTACTGTTCACCCTGTTTGCGAAAGCTTCAGTAAATTTTTCAGGCATATGCTGGGTGATTACAATGCCGGGACATCCATTAGGGAGATTAGCAAGTATCTGGTCGATAACCTCAGTACCTCCTGTTGAAGCGCCTATAGCTATTACTTTTTCAGTGGGCTTGTTTTTATTAACAAAATCAGACTTCGAAAGGATAACATCAGCAGTATATTTCTGGTCAACCTTAAGCGTAACGGCAGGTTTCTTTTTAATTTTAGCCTTGGAATTACCTGCACCTACTACTTTCTCTATGAGTTCCCTTGCAAATTCAGAAGTGCTGTCATTACTGTCAAACTGAGGTTTAGCAATAACATCGAAAGCTCCGAGCTCTAAAGCCCTGATTGCCGCTTTTGAGCCCTTCTCTGTGAGAGAGCTTACCATGATCGCAGGGACGGGGTTGGCAATCATTAATTTCTGGAGAAAAGTCAGGCCATCCATCCCCGGCATCTCAATATCCAGTGTAATTACATCAGGATTAAGGGAGTTTATCTTTTTTGCAGCTATGCTGGCATCAATTGCGGTTCCGAGGATCTCTATATCGGCAGATTGCGATAGAGTATCAGTGAGGAACTTCCTCATCAGTGCTGAATCATCTATAATTAGTACTTTCACCTTTTTTTGTTCCATAGTCTTACTCTCTACCCTGTTGTTAATTTTTCATCCCTTTCCATTACGAGTTTTGATATCTCTGTACCCTTGATTTTACGCAGATACACTCTCCCCGTATCCACGTCAAAAATAATCTTCCTTGTATAATCAGAACCTACATCCATCCCGACTATTGGTATATCCTCCATCTCCAGCATCAGCTTTGCCATCCTGACATTATTCGAAGATATATTCCCGGGTCTGTCAGGGATATTGAGTGACTGTATAATATTCCCCCCTCCGAATACCCTTGCCGTGATATTCTCTCTTGCAGCCCCTCTCTCCAGCATCTCCCAGATTATTTTAATCATCGATGCAAGTCCATACCTTGTATAATCATCCTGCGGTATATCTCTCTCATTAATCTTACCCGGAAGCATAAAATGGTTCATTGCACCTATCTTTTTAACATTATCATGCAGGCAGACAGCAACACATGAACCGAGAAGAGTCCCTATAAGTTCATCACTCTCAGTAACATAGTATTCCCCGGGATAAATTATGGTCAGGTTTTTCCCGAGCTTGTGCCTCATCCTTAAATACACCTGGAATCATACCACCTTTTTGTATATGGTTCGCCCTGCAAGCACGAACTGATCAGTTATACTTGTTATATTTTCCGAATGACCGATGAGAAGATAACCGTCATCTTTAAGGTAATTATAAAATTTTGCGAAGAGCTTCCGCTGAGTATCCCTGTCAAAATAAATAATTACATTGCGGCAGAAGATAATATCAAACTTCTTCTGCATCGGATATTCATCCTGGAGCAGATTAAGCCTTCTGAAGTATACAGATTCTTTCAGAGAATCGCTGACACGGTAATACACCTGCTCCTCATTTATCTCAGTCTGAAAATATTTTTTCAGATATTTCGGGTCAACTGTCGCGAGATGATCTTCCGGATAAATGCCGTTTTTTGCTTTCTGCAGCACCTGAGTATCAATGTCAGTTGCAAGTATAAGTATCTCCGGAGATTTGTTTGTTCCGAAAAATTCGCTGGCAACCATTGCGATGGTATACGGTTCCTCACCTGTTGAACATCCGGCACTCCAGATGCGGATCTCTTTCATCCCACGCCGCTGGTAATCGGGGAGTAATACATTTTTCATAAATTCAAAATGATCATTCTCTCTGAAAAAATCCGTTTTATTTGTAGTTATAAGATTAATAAAATTAATCTTTTCATCATCATAGTTTTCAATAAGATAATCATAGTATTCCGCAAAAGAATCAAGTCTCAATTCGCGCAGCCTTTTCATAAGGCGTGACTGCATAAGTATTTTTTTTACATCACTGAGTTTGATCCCTGCCTCTTTATAAACGATATCTCTCAGCCTGTTAAAATCATGATCTTCCAGAATGTAATTCTTTATCATGTTATTTACCTAATCGAACAGTAATATTTTACCGACCCTGTTTCTGTTCCTGAATTCATTTTCAACATACTCCTTCTCAAGCTGAATAAATTCCGAAAACTCCTCGTTATTTTTCAGTATCTGCCTGTATACAACTCCGTCAACAGGTGAAAAATAAAGTTTTCTTCTGAAGTTTCCGCCGAGATCGCTCTTCTCAACCGAAATCTTTTCCAGTTCAAAATACTCTTTAACAAAACGGATATTATTCTCTGTTAAAGATAATCTGACAGGGCCTGAAGCGTCGGTATAACCTGCTCCGAATATCTTTGCCTTCATATGATGCCTGTCGCATCCGAGCTTAACCATATCCGCCATCAGGTATTCCATATTCAGTATTCCGATCCTGGATATTTCGTCATGGAGTATTCCTTCAGTCCCTGTAGTTCCAGGTACGACAAAATTTATAAGTCCCCCTCTCCGCTTCACAGAATCAAAAACAGAGACAGCCAGACAGGAACCGACAATAGTTCCAATATAGCAGTTTTCATTTGAAGCATAATGCTCACCGGGATATATAAGATAGAGAGGTTTTCCCGTCCTGTTCTGCTGGCTCCGTAGCATAAAAAAAGCTACCCTTCGAACTGTGAGTCGCCGGCAAAAAATGTATCAACATCAAGGAGTACAACAAGCTCCTCTCCTATTCTACCAATACCTTCAATAGAACTGGTATCTACCCTCGCGGAATAATTAATCTGACTTTGAATATCCGATACAGGAATATTTACAACGTCAGAAACAGCATCCACAATCATTCCGACAAGTCTCTCGTTAACCTCAACTATCAGAATAACAGTGAATGAATCATATTCTTTAGGCGGAAGAGAAAATTTCCTCCTCATATCAATGACAGGTATAACTGAACCGCGCAGATTAATTACACCTTTGATAAACGCGCGGGCTTTAGGTACATGGGTTATCTCAATCATTTCATTGATAGACTGAACCTTCATTACTGAAACACCGTAGGTTTCCTCACCTACTAGAAACGTTACATACTGGTTAACTTCCTCACTTTTCGGATCATCAGCAGTATTATTGATTTTCTGTTTATTATCATACATGATTATTTCACAAACCTTTTAACTACATTAAGAAGATCCTCTGCCTGAAAAGGTTTTATAATCCATCCGGAAGCTCCCGCTTCTTTCCCCTTCTGAATTATATCTTTTTCAGCCTCTGTAGTAAGCACAACCACAGGAGTGAATTTATCAACCTTCCTGAATTCAGCTATAAATTCAAGCCCGTTCATCACTGGCATATTGATATCACTTATACATATAGCAATCTCACTCCCTTCAGCTTTAATCTGGCCGATTTTATCAAGAGCATCCTGGCCGTTTTCAGCCTGTTTTATAACTAAACCAAGCTGTTTAAGTGCCATTTCTACACTGACTCTGATGGTAGGTGAATCATCAATTACCATAATATACTTGTTCATTTAATCCTCCCGGATAAGATAAATTCAGTTTTAAAGACCTGCCAGACTTAAAAGCGTTTTCATTTCCGGCGAAGCCCCGGTGATGCTGATCTTTTTATTCAGTACAGCCGCCCTGTTCATTGCTGAGATTATAACCTGAGCAGCGGATGAATCAATCCGTAAAGTATCTGTAAAATCCAGAACAACTTCACTGTTCTTTTCGAGTTCGTCCCTGAGAGCTTTATAAAAATCTTTTATATTTTTCACATTTACTTCGTTTACAACTTTCATCATACTCACCTTTGAATGTTTTTGATCTCCTCGACCATGCCGTGTATATCAATAATAAGAGCAACTCTTCCGTCACCGAGTATCGACGCGCCGGAGATTGATCTGCTTGTTGTTATAAAATTATCAAGGCTTTTGATAACAATCTGCTGCTGTCCTATCAGATCATCTATCATGATCCCGATCCTCTCGCCATCTGACTCAACAATAACAATGAGAGCCTCCCATGGGTTAGTAAAATTAGCTTCTATGCCGAAAAGTTCATTAAGCCGTATAAGCGAGATATACTCGCCCCTTACCAGTATAACCTCCCCCTTACCTTCTACTGTTTTGTAATCTTCACGCTTTACCTGTATTGTTTCGATAACGGATAACAGCGGAATAATGAGCACCGAACGCCCTACCCGTACAAGCATACCTTCAATTATAGCAAGAGTGAGAGGGAGTTTTATTCTGATTAGTGTGCCTTCGCCCTCTTTAGTCCTTACTTCCACAGAGCCTCTTAGTTCCTCTATGTTCGTTTTGACCACATCCATACCTACTCCTCTGCCGGAGAGGTCGCTGGCCTGTTCAGCAGTTGAAAAACCGGGGCTGAATACTATCATAACAAGTTTCTCTTTAGTAATCTCCTCCTCCGGCTGAATTATTCCAAGAGATACAGCTTTCCGTTTTACTTTATCAAGATCAAAACCTTTCCCGTCATCAATGACATCAATAAAAACATTCCCCTCCTGGTGATACGCCTTAAGATTGATTGTTCCATGTGCGGGTTTTCCTCTTTTTCTCCGCTCATCTGATTTTTCTATTCCATGGTCAATGGCATTCCTTATCATATGCTTCAAAGGATCACCAATTTTCTCTATTACGGTTTTATCAAGCTCGGTATCCCCCCCTTCAATGTGAAGCTTAATCTCCTTCCCCATGTTATGCGATGCATCTCTCACAAATCTTTTAAACTGTTCAAAAGTCGGGCCGATCGGGACCATCCTTATTGACATTATCTGTTCCTGGAACTCACGGGTAACCCTGTCAAGACTGTAAAGAGAATTCTTGAGTCTGAAAGCTTTATCCTCTTCAATTTCATCAGCAACACGATGGAGGGAGGCCTGGCCGATTACAATCTCCCCCAGGAGATTCATCAGATTATCCAGCTTTGTTGAATCGACTCTGACTGTACTTATCTCAATCTTCTTTTTTATCCTGTCCTGTTCGTTAAGCGCTTCATCAACCTGTTTGGATGAGGCAAGCCCTTTTTGAACTATAATATCTCCAAGCTTATAGTTTTTATCGTTCTGCAGTCTTACAAGGTCATCGAGCTCCTTGTCATTGATTATCCCCTTCTCAACAAGTATCTCACCAAGCTTTTTCTCTGCTATTAAAGTATTTTGTTTCGATAAGTTATATTTATCAGTGACATTCTCAATATCTATTTCATTATCATCATAAACGAAAAGAAAAACATCACGAATTTTCATTTCATCAAACTGGGTTTTCAGAATAATATCCCATGACATATAACATTTCTCAGGATCAAGCTTCTCAAAATCAGGAATTCTTTTTTTATCAACAGCTAAAGATATTATCTTACCGAGTTCCGCGAGATCTTCTATAACCATTAGAGGATCAATCCCGTTGCTGAATATATCCTCTTTGAATACAGCTTCTATTCTGAAATACCTGTCATTGCTGCCGACAGTTTTATATGCCCCCACAGCTTTAAGAAAATCCTCCTGCTCCTCCTCCTGATCAGATGAAGTCCCGAGAAATACATTAATACGTTCAGTTAAATCATTACGGATTGATTCAGATTCATCAGAACCACTATCATTAAAAAGCTCGTCTTTTATATAATCTATACTATCGAGGAGTATGTCGATTATATCCCGGTTTACAGAAATTTCACCGGATCGAACCTTATCAAAAAGACTCTCCAGGTTATGGGTAAACTCATATATAATGGTAAACCCTGCAATACCGGAACTACCCTTCAATGTATGAAAGTATCTGAATATTCTGTTTATAATATCCTGATCATCATTTTTTTCTTCAAGAGTCACAAGGTCAGATTCAAGATTTCCTATAATTTCAGTACATTCATTTAAAAAAACCTCGGTAAGTCCACCTTCACCCATATAAAATCTCCTCTAATTGACTGCGGCTGATGATTGAAATATGTTTATATCAAAAACTATGCCTTTTATTATAAGATAACAAAAAACAGCGGTATAATAAAATTTTTTAACAAATTTATTCAAAGAAAAACGTAAGATTTTTTATAAGCTCACCTTAAGGCATGAAAAATAAAATTTAAAGGGAAACAGGCCGGAAAAAGCAGATGTTTTTTAGTGTTAAACAGGTGAGAATTACCGCGAAAAAACGGTAACTCTCACCGGAACGGTATATTAACTTATATATTCTTTTACACGTTCAGCAATTTTTGAAGGAGTAAAACCGAAATGGTCCGCAAGGGCAGCTTCAGGGGCTGAACGTCCGAATTCATCTACTGTTATAAAAAGAGCATCAGCTCCGCTATATCGCTCCCATCCCATTCTCGTCCCTGCCTCTACAACAACTTTCCTTACATTGTCAGGGATAACCTCTTTTCTATATGTTTCGTTTTGTTCATTAAAAAGTTCCCAGCATGGAAATGAAACAACCCGCGCCTTTATACCTTTCTCTTTCTCAAGTATTTTAGCTGCTTCAACTGATACTCCAACCTCAGAGCCGCTTGCTAATATTATAACATCAGTATTATCCGCTCCATAAATGGTATAAGCGCCTTTATGAAGATTAAGAACTGAAGATTTTTCGTCACGCTCCATAACTGTAAGATTCTGACGCGACAGTGTAAGCATTGTGGGCCCACCGGTTCTTCCGAGAGCAGCCAGCCATGCCTCACGGGTCTCCTCCGCGTCGCATGGCCTGATTACATTAAGATTAGGTATGGCTCTTGACACAGCAAGGTGCTCCACCGGCTGATGAGTCGGGCCATCCTCCCCGACAAAGATCGAATCGTGCGTATAAATATAAATTGACTGCAGACCTGAAAGAGCTGCCATCCTTACAGCAGGGCGCATATAATCCATAAACACCAGGAATGTTGCTGAAAAATTGATAAAACCTCCGTAGTAGGCAATGCCGTTCTGAATTGAACCCATTGCATTCTCCCTGACCCCGTAATGGATAATCCTCCCCACCCTGCCATGGCCGCTTTCCGATATATTTTTCACATGAGTCTTGTTGCTTGGAGAAAGGTCGGCAGAGCCGCCGAGAAAATTTGGAAGCTCTCTATAAAGAACTTCCAGCATCTTTCCGCCGGCAGCCCTTGTTGCAATCTTTTCACCGGGTTTAAAAACCGGGAGGAGCGATCTGAGTTTATCAATATCAGGAGCTGAGAAAAACTCATCCCATTTTACTTTTTTCTCAGCCGTTATACAGGAATTAAATTTTCCCTTCCATTCAGCGCAAAGCTTCAGATTATCATCTTTCACCCTGCGGAAGATATTGTAAACCTCTTCCGGAACATCAAATACAGCATCACCGCTGCAGCCGAGTTTCTCTTTTGATGCTTTAACCTCATCAGCGCCAAGAGGAGCGCCGTGGGATTCCTCACTCCCCTCCAGAGAAGCGCTCCCCTTTGCAATGGCTGTCCGTGCAATTATCAGTGAAGGTTTATCCTTCACCTTTTGCGCTGCAAGAAGAGCTCCTTCAATCTGATCAAAATCATGACCGTCGATTTCAGAGACATCCCAGCCATAGGCCTCAAATCTTTTTTTCACATCCTCTGTGAAAGCAATATCAGTGGAACCTTCTATTGTAATCCTGTTGGAATCGTAGATATATATCAGATTCCCTAACTTCAAATGCCCGGCAAGGGATGCAGCTTCGGCAGTGACCCCCTCCATAATACAGCCGTCACCGGCTATGGCATAAATGTAATGATCAATAATTTCACTGCCGGGAGAGTTAAACTCTTCAGCAAGAAGTTTTTCCGCAATGGCCATACCCACTCCATTTGCGAATCCCTGCCCCAGAGGGCCAGTAGTTGTTTCGACACCGGGGGTATGCCTGTATTCAGGGTGCCCCGGGGTGATACTCCCCATCTGCCTGAACTTTTTCAGATCATCAAGAGTTACCCCGTAACCTGAAAGATGAAGCATTGTATAAAGCAGCGCAGAACCATGACCGGCTGACAGTAGAAACCTGTCCCTGTTTACCCATGCCGGATCTTCACTGTTATAATTCATCACCTTTCCCCATAATACTGCTGCTATATCAGCACATCCCATAGGCATCCCGGGATGCCCGGAATTCGCTTTCTGAACAGTATCCATCGCAAGAGTTCTTACGGTCCGCGCTATTAGTTTCAATTCATCTTTATTGACTGGCATTTATCGGCTCCTTTATTTAATTATCATTCCGGCTGAGGCGATAGCTGAAAGCCGGAATCCATTTCCTTCAAAAAAATCAACTGGCTGCCCTGAAAAAATAAAAATTTCATGCCGGCTGCAGCCAAGCAGGAAACCGGAAACCGGAAACCGGACAAAAAATCTGACTTTTCGGACAGCTACAACATCAATTGTTCTTTTACAAAAATATAGAGTAATAAAACTTAGACAGTGAACGCTATGCGTCAAGAGATAAAATATTTCACGGAACTCATTTTATTTTCTTGATTATTTATTTAAATAATACTAAAAAAAATGTATCACTACAATAATAATTATATCATAAATTCAGATTCCAACTGGATAGCCGGAGTAAATAATGAAAAGCGGATTTTTAAAAATAATCATACTGAACCTGATATTTATAGTATTCTCCTGTTCAAACAGCAGCACCCATGGGGAAAAAAACTCCGTGCAGATGCCGGTGAAATGGTATGGAATAACAGAGGGTATGAATAAAGCTGAAAAAGAAGGGAAAAGTATCATAATGTATTTTTATACAGACTGGTGTGTTTACTGTAAAAAAATGGAAAGCCAGATTTTCAGCGACCCTGACATTTCCGCATTTATGAATGAAAAATATGTAAGTATAAGAATAAATCCTGAAAGGGACAGGGAGACTATTGCTGTAATGGGGCAGAACCTCACTCCATCACAATTCATGGGGCAGATAGGAGCTTCCGGCTTCCCTACAACGATGTTCTGGGATAAAAAGCAGAAACCTCTAACTGTTTTACCGGGATATACAGAGAAAGAAACATTTCTATCTGTAATATCTTACATCGATGATGAATGTTATTCGAAGAATATCCCGCTGGATAATTATATCAAAGATAAAAGCGCCTG
>DAISJZ010000118.1:0-9538 GCA_036821145.1 Spirochaetota bacterium | reverse complement strand
CTCCCGGTTATCCTGCTGATCTCCAGCATATAATCATTCACTGTGTCATCCAGTGTTTCATAGTACTTATTGCTCGCCTCTCTTGCCTGAAAGAATATGTCAGGATTCTGTGCTGTTCCCCTCGTGCATGAATTTTCAGGATTAAGAGCTCTCTGCCTGAACTCATCAAGGGCTTTGTGATCAACAAGCTTCGCGAGGTCCTCGTAATCCATTACCTCAACTTTCTGAATTTCATGTGAAGTCCTGAACCCGTCAAAAAAATGAAGGAACGGCACCCTGGTTTTTATCGCAGCAAGATGTGCTATACTCCCCAGGTCCATTACCTCCTGCACGCTGCCGCTTGCAAGCATGGCAAATCCTGTCTGTCTTACTGAATATACATCAGAATGGTCTCCGAAAATCGAAAGCGCATGAGCTGCAAGTGTCCTTGCACTTACATGAAATACTGCCGGAAGGAGCTCTCCTGACATCTTGTACATATTTGGTATCATAAGAAGCAGGCCCTGGGAGGCGGTGAAGGTGGTGGTCAGTGCCCCGCCCTGCAGTGAACCGTGTACAGCTCCTGCCGCGCCGGCTTCAGACTGCATCTCTGCAACCTTGACTATATTCCCGAAGATATTTTTCTTATCATAAGCTGCCCATTCGTCAATCAGCTCCGCCATTGTTGACGATGGGGTTATTGGATAAATAGCTGCTACTTCGGTAAACGCGTACGCTACATGCGATGCAGCTGTATTTCCATCCATTGACTTAAGTATTTTTGGCATTCCCGTTCTCCTTTATATATAACTTCAAATATCATGCATTGCGGCAATAATGAGAACTGCCACAATGCATTTAAAAATTTCCGTGGTAATGGGGGGCATACCACGGAAAAGAGAGTAAGCTTCACTATGTTCATTTCCCTATTGGGAATGGGTTTACTCCATTATAAATCAGTAATGCAAACACAGAAGCAATAGCCATTGCCATAATAAACATCGGAATTGCATTTCTTCTTATTATTTTACCTTCAACACCGGGAGTCCCGACAGTGGCACATGCTGCAACAACATTATTTACACATACCATATTCCCTACTGCTCCGCCGATTACCTGAAGAGCCACAATAAGGAGAGTTGACATGTTAAGAATTTTTGCTGTTTCAAACTGAAGTGATGCGAAAAGAATATTTGAAACAGTATTTGAACCTGAAATAAAAGCACCTAATACACCGATAAACGGTGAAACAAATACATAAGCGCTTCCTGAAATATATGCTACCCCTTTAGCCATTGTAGTCATCATACTCTCAAGCCCGGCTGAATTTGTTCCGGATTTAAGCATTAACTGAACCATTGCAACACCGAAGAAGAGAGCAAAAGCAGGTCCGAGAATCTGTTTGAATGAAGTTTTCCAGGCTGTCTTAATTTCAGTTATATTCATACCGTGAATCAGATGTGTTACCACTGCCACAAGAATAAATGGAACTGTACCCGGCAGGTAAAGATACGGAAGTCCGTAATTGAGCCCTTCCAAGCCGAGAATATTTTTAATTGAAATGGTCTGGGATGCCAGAAATGATTTCAATCCAAGTTCAGGTATACGTGTAACAATAAGAATTATTGCTATAAGGATATAAGGACTCCATGCTTTTACAAGTGACATGGTTGACTGTCCGAGTTCGCCGGTATCAACAACAGCTTTCCAGTCCTCTTCCCACTCAGATTTATCAGCAAAATGCCATGCCTTTTTAGGAACAAGAAATCCTTTTTTTGCTGCTATTATGATTATAGGTAAACCTATAAGACCACCCACCAGAGATGGAAGCTCAGGGCCAAGCAATGTAGCAATAAGTATATATGGAACAATAAAAACAATACCTGCAAATATTGCAAATGGAGCTGCTTCAAGAGCAGGTTTGATAGAACGTTCTTTACCGAAAAATTTAGTAAGCATGCAGAGTGCGAGAAGCGGTATAAAGATACCGACAACTGAATGACCTATGGCAGTCCACTGGGCTAATGAAAGTTTAAATCCTTCAACAATTGCCGGATCCTTCGGGAGATTTCCTGCGAGAGTTGACATAGCGCCAAAAACAGGTGTTCCCACAGCGCCGAAGCTTACAGGTGTACTGTTAAAAATAAGCGCCACCATAGCTGCCGCAAGGGGAGGAAAACCGAGCCCCACAAGAAGAGGGCCTGCAAGAGCTGCAGGAGTACCAAAACCGGCGGCACCCTCAATCATTGCGCCGAACATCCATCCAATAATTACAGCCTGAATACGCTTATCCTCTGTAATGTTAAGAAAACCATTATTAATCGTTGCCATCCCGCCTGACAGCTTCAGGGTATTAAGAATAAGAATAGCGCCGAAAATGATGATAAGTACATCAAGAGCCTTCAGAACACCGAATAACGAATATCCTAAAATGTGATGAAAATCCATACTCCATGTGAAGTATGCAATAAGAATAGAAAGAAGCCAGGCAACCGGTAATGCTTTTTTTGCCGGCCAGTTAAAAGCGGTCATTATCACGATGGTGAAAAGAATCGGAATAAATGCCATTAAAGCTAATCCCAGATTTACTTCCATAGTCCAACCTCCATAAACTAATTTTAAAGTTAATTGCGGATGTTTATTCTTTTCACCTTTTTACACCTCTCAGCAGGCAGCCGGCTACTTTAACATCCGATAGTCAAGTGGTCTGACCATTAGACTATCTATTTTTTTTGTCAACCATTTTAAAACCGTCCGGCAGGTTTTTTGACAAAAATTAACAAATGCCGGAAAAAAAATGAATTTACAACATATAAACACAAAAAAAGTATACATAATAAATTAATTGTTAAATAAAATTTTATTTAACTGACAACATTTACAGGCTTCCCATCCAGAAAAAACCGGATATTATCAGTAAGCTGCTCCACAAGACGTTGTCTCGACTCAAGAGTCTGCCACCCGATATGGGGAGTCATTATGACATTAACCATTTCAAAGAGCGGATTTTCAATTGCCGGGGGCTCGATCTCCTGTACATCAAGAGCAGCTCCCGCTATAAAGCCCTGCTTTAAAGCTTCGATAAGATCACTTTCTTTAATTAACGCCCCGCGTGACGTATTGATGATATAAGATGTTTTTTTCATAAGCCTGAATTTATTCATATCCATAAGATATTTTGTCTTTTCATTAAGAGGGCAATGAAGGGTTACAAAATCGCTCTCCCGTAAAAGAGTATCAATTGGGGCATATTTAATATTACCCTCATCAAAGGTGCCGGGATTGACATCATAATAAAATATCTTCATATCAAGAGCAGAGGCCACCCTTATAACCTGCCTCCCTATGGCGCCGGCGCCAATTACTCCCAGAGTTTTCCCCTGAATTTCATGATGAGGCACCTGCAGAAATTTTGTGAAGTTCTCAAACCTGTTTTGGCTAATCATAATCTGCTGCTGCGCCAGGGAGGAGCTTAAGCTAAGCATAAAAGATACAGCGAGTTGAGCAACTGCTCCTGTGCTGTAGCCCGGAACATTGCATACAGCTATGTTTCTCTCCTTAGCTGCAGGGAGATTAATATTATTATACCCTGTACCTGCTTCGCAGATAAGTTTTATGGATTCAGGTAATTTGCGGATTAACTCCTCCGGAAGAGGGAGCTCCTTGGTAATAATTACATCTGCACCTTCAGATCTTTTCAGAATTTCATCAGGGGTACTTGTGTCATACCTGACTACTTCAGCTGTTTTTTCGAGTTCTGTAAAATCAAGTTTACCATCAAAATTAAATTTAGCAGCATTAAGAATAACTACTTTTTTCATTTCACCCTCCACAGATCGATATAAAAATACTAAACAGAGATATAAAAATAAACAAATCTCATAAATGATTATAAAAAATTATTCTACAATATACAATTGTCTGGTGGTCAGACCATTAGACAATTGTAGAAAAATGTCAAGTAAATAACAAATAATATTTTCTGCTTAAGAATAAAAAAGCTGGCTAAAAATAGAATTGAGGCGGCTGATAATTTAAATCAGAGGGCCCGTGTTTAACAGACCCCCTGACTGAATTATTACTATTTATACATATTATCAATCTCTGGCGCAAATTTCTCCAATATCACACGTTTCTTAGTCTTCTGTGAAGGTGTGAGCATACCATTATTCTCTGTAAATCTTTCGTTGAGAATTGTGTAATTCTTGATCTGCTCAAAGCTTTCAAGATTCTGATTTGCTGCATTCACCTCTTTTTTAATTAATTCCTGAAGACGGGGATTATTCACAAAGTCATCACCAACTTTTGTACAGATCGCTACACCGGAAGAATCATCCATGAGAAATTCTGATTTATTAACAGAAATCCCCTCTTTAGCAAAAAGATCCGTAAAGTAATTAAAGTTAGGTACAATGAGCGCTGTTATAAAATTCCTTTCATCCCCGACAAAGAATACCTGCTCAATATAACTGCTTGTAGAGAAGAGATTCTCAAGTTTTGCAGGAGCAATATTCTTGCCGACTGCTGTACAGATGATAGCCTTTTTCCTGTCAATAATCTTAAAGTAACCCTTCTCATCCTGAACCACAAGGTCACCTGTCATAAACCATCCATCATCAGTAAATGAATCTTTTGTAATCTCCGGTTTATTCAGGTACTGGCTGAAAACACCGGCTTCAGAGATCTCAAGCTCACCATCTTCAGCTATCCTTGTCTGGCCGCCGTTTGCATTTATACCCATATACCCTGGTTTACACGCGGTTACCGGATTGAGTATGCAGGCATTGAAACTCTCTGTTGAACCGTAACCTTCAACAACAGCAAGGCCTATAGTATAGAAAAATTTAAGAAGGTCAGGAGCAATCCCTGCACTTGCCGAAAATGAATGCCTGAAGCTGTTTCCGAATAGTCCCCTTATCTTTGCAAAAAGCTTATCCGCAATTTTAAACTTAATCCTAAGCATAAAAGGGAGTTTCGATGCAAGATCAAATGAGGGGTGCATGTTATACGCGCCATTATCATCCTTCCTGTATTCAAGAGCCTCAGCTCCCACTTTCAGGGCCCAGTCAAAGATCTTCTTCTTTGTGGGATTCTCCTCCATCGTCTGCCTGAACTGGATATATATCTTCTCATAAAGTCTGGGCACACAGTTAATCCATGTGGGATTATACTTCTGCATATCATCAAGGAGAGTACCCGGTTTATCAGCGTATGCTATAGTTGAACCGAAGAGTATTGCCGCGAGCTGGCAGGAACCTCTGTCAAAAATATGAGAGAGAGGAAGGAAGCATAAAGTCCGGTCTGTTTCATCAATATCCATTCCATAGCGTGTCCAGAATTCATCCACACCGGCCATTCGGGATATACCGTTAAAATGCGTGAGCACAACACCCTTCCCTTCTCCTGTTGTTCCGGATGTGTATATAATCGTGTACCAGTCATCAATCTTTATACTCTCTTTCCGCGCGATATACTTATCGTAATTATCCCTCTTCCAGGCATTACCCGTTTCAATAAACTGTTTAAGTCCCATTACCCTGTCATCACTGCTTTCATAAGAATGGTCGAGGATAATGATCTTTTTCAGTGCAGGCATTTCGCTGAATCCGTCCAGCATCATTTTAAGGTTCTTTGCATCACCCACGAAAAGGAACCTGCTTTCCGAATCCTTCATTATATAGCCGGCTTCCCTGAATGAAAGTGTAGGAAATATTGTAACGCTCACCCCGCCGCTGCAGCAGATCGCCATATCAGAGTGAGTCCAGAGAGGACTGCTCCCTGCCATGATGCCGATTCTGTCACCCTTCTCCATACCCATGGACATGAGTGCGCATGCCATGGCTTCAACACGCTCTCTCATTTCACGCCAGGTAAACCTGCCGTTATTGTCTCCATTATAAAGCGCTGCATTAAAAAGCTGCGCCTCTCTGTCCGGGAATTTCTCACAGGTATCATAGAATTTCCATGATATCGGTTTTAACTCCTGCTCTTTCCACTGCCATTTTTCCAGATTTGACATGCTTCCTCCTGGTTTCTTTATATTTATTTTATCATTCCTATCTGCTGTTCATTCAAAAATTATAATCAGTCTTCATCAGAACTGCTGCTGATCTCTTCTGCAAAAAAAACAGAACCTTTAGAGAATATAATTTTTAAAATTGAAATAAGTTCATAAATAAGAACGATGTTTACACCAGAATCAGATACACTGCTATTTATTTCAAATAGAAAACAGGAAGAATTCTTATATTAAAGAGGGGCTGCATATGTTTAATCATTTATATTAAAAATATACAGATAAGCATAAGGAAAGATATGATATCAATTAATAAAGAAATAAAAAGATTATTTTGATACTATCTGAACAGCCTCAGAAAAGAGCGTTTTTAATATCAGAATAAAAATTAAATCTGTTTCAATTGCCTGAGGCACACTAAAAGCTGTATTTTAATCAAAAATAGTTTACCTTGTACTCCATGGGATAGTACCTGATACCGCTCTTCACCTGCATCGCTGCCGAATTTCTGAAACCGAGACTTTTATAAACATCAACAGCGTAGGGTGATGAATTAACAGTGAGCACTTCCACTGACGGATTTCTTTCTGTATTTTTTTTAACAGCTTTTCTGAAGAGCCTGTTGCCAAGCCCTCTACCCTGAAATTCCTCTTTTACAAAAAACAGCGGGATATGCGATCCTTCCCGTATTTCAATAACACCGGCAATTGCCTCCCCGTCTTTTGCGACAAGTATCAGGCTCCCGGCAGCCAGCCTTTCCCTGATAGTACCTTCGTCAACAAAACTGTTAAACTGCGATATACCTTCTTTTGTATAATCAGGTGAAATGTATTTACTGAATACTTCCTTAATCATGATAGAGACATCTTCAACATCATCAGACTGAATCTCCTGTATATTCATGACACACTTCCTGAAGTTTTTTCTTGCTTAAGTGTATACCTGTTTAATAATTTCTCAACCATTTTTTATATAATTTGCAGTACTTTGCGTATATAAAAACATGCCATTTCAGGGAGTTTCCCCCTAAAAGTTCTTATTAAACTGCAAAAGCATTTGACTCTTTATTACAGCTTGCAGTATAATCATAATTCTTAAAATCTTTTTTTCTGAATATAATCTGCCGATATAAAAAGAATAAAGAAGTGTAATAATTCCTGAATCTATACCCGGCATTATCTGCTGAATGGAGGCTCTGTGAAGTACAACATCAGACAATATGATCTTACGCTGAAAAAATGGACTGAATACTTCGGCAACTGGTTCGATAATCCCGGCTCACTGAAGGGAGCGATGATGGAGACAGACCTCTATCCATATACTGCCCTCTTTGAGCCCATAACAATTAATTCCGTCACATCCAAGAACCGTATTGTGATGGCGCCCATGGGAAACATCTGCATGGCTGATGAAACCGGAAGGCCCTCACAAAAAATGATAAGCTATTTCACAGAACGTGCCAAAGGGGGAGTCGGCCTTATCACTTCCGGACTGATTCCGGTAAGCCACGGCATAGACCCTTCAGTTACAGAGCCGGGGGAGCTATCCATGTTCCCGAGGATCGACAGGTCACGAACAACTTTCCCGGGATGGAGGAATCTCGCGGAATCTCTTCATGCATTCGGAGCCCTCTTCTTTATTCAGCTCACTCCGGGACTCGGCCGTGTCGGATCACCTGAATGTCTCGTAAAAAAACATAAATTTCCTGTATCAGCTTCGTGGAATCCGAACTTCTATATACCACAGTTACCATGCAGGCCCCTGACTTTTTTTGAACTTAGAAGAATTATAAAAAATACAGGGCAGGCTGCAGCAGATGCCAAAGCCATGCTTATTGACGGAGTATATCTTCACGGACACGAAGGATACCTTCTGGAACAGATGACCAACCCCGCATTCAACAGGAGGATGTTCGGCCCTTACCGCAACTGGCAGAAATTCGGGCTGGACCTCGTGCGTGAGATTAGAAAACGCTGCGGAAATTCCTACCCCATAATGTACAGGATAGACCTTTCACTTATGCTTAACGCCACTTATGGTGAAAGGATGAACAAAATATCCTCACTGAAAAAATTCAGGAAAGAGCGCAGTGTGGAGATGACACTTGACTATCTGAGAAACCTCGTTGCGGCAGGTGTTGACCTTGTTGATGTTGACCTTGGCTGCTACGATAACTGGTGGCTCCCCCACCCCCCTGACGCAATGCCTCCGGGATGTTTCATAGAAGTTGCGGAACTTGTAAAAAAATTTTTTAAAGACCAGAATATAAAGGCCAACACCGGGCAGGAGGTTCCTGTTGTGGCAGTTGGTAAACTCGGTTATCCTGATATAGCTGAAAGAGCCCTGAAGCGTGATCAGTGCGACATGATTATGCTGGGGCGGCCGCTCCTTGCCGATCCCCACTGGCCTAACAAGGTGTATGCGGGGAGGATTAAAGATATAATCCCCTGCATCGGTGACCAGGAGGGGTGTTTCAAGGAATTCATTGAAGGAGGCCATCCGCAATGCGGAGTGAATCCGCGTACAGCCTTTGAGGATGTTTACACGACCCTCCCCCCTGCAAAAAAGAAAAAGAAAGTTGCCGTTGTAGGTGCCGGTCCTGCCGGGGTAATGTGCGCATGTACTGCTGCTGAACGGGGACACGATGTAACAATCTATAATAAATTCGACAAAGCCGGTGGACTGCTCATACCGGGTTCTGTTCCTAAGATAAAATTTGATCTTCTGAACTATGTTAATTACCTTAACAAGCGTTTAAGCTGCACTGCGAAAGATTACTCTCTGAAAACTGAATTCGGGAAAACAGCCACCGCGACCACTCTGAAAAGCGGTAAATTTGACACAGTGGTTATTGCCACTGGAGCACAATGGGTAACTCCCCCGATACAGGGTATCAATCAACCTCATGTTTTTCAGGCTGTTGAGATACTGAGTAATCCTGATAAAGCTGCAGGTAAACAGAGAGCTGTAATTATCGGGGGCGGAACGGTGGGCTGCGAAACAGCACACTTCGTTTCATACGAGCTTGGAATACCGGAAGTTTCTATTATCGAGATGAATACTGAAATTATGGCCGAAGCCTTTACTGCAAACCGCGGTTATATGATACATTATCTCAGAGAGAATGGAGTTAAACTGCTGAACTGTACAACGGTTACCGCAATAAAACCTGATTCTGTTGAAGCAGACAGGAATGTTTACAAAAAGGTTCCTGATCCCTATATTACATGGAAACCTATACTTCCTGAAAATATTCCGAATCCTTTCGCACCGAAAATCAAAAACAGGTTCAGCCGGATCTCAATACCCGCTGATTTAGTTATTCTTGCAACAGGATGGAAGTCAGACAGAAGCCTGTACGAAGAATGTGTGAGGAGACAGATCTCCCCTGAAATATATATTGCAGGGGATGTTTATGAGCCGGGGAGAGTCTTCGAAGCTACCAAGGCCGGGTATGCCATTGGAAGGAGTATCTGATCGGACTGCAGCTGCCGTCAACCCTATTTCCCCTTCGGCGTTGTAACCCTGTCCACCAGGTACAGT
>DAISJZ010000117.1:5712-10211 GCA_036821145.1 Spirochaetota bacterium | reverse complement strand
CTTAATATGCTCAATGAGCCGCTTGATTAGAAGCGGCTTTTTTTTAAATATTTTTTATCCGTAAAAAAATTAATCCACACATTTGTTGAACCAATCATCGATTATCATTATTATTAAACCGGTAGTTATTTGTTAACTAATTTGAGTCAGGCGATTTTTATTTAAAACGGTTTTCTGTACTCTGTCAGTCCGGTTTTTTGTAAAAAAATACCGGCATCTCATAGTGAGAGTTCATGAATCTCAGGCATGAGACCCCGGTATTTGCCTTGCAAAACCGGGGTGACAATCAGAAGAATTTTTTATGATAATATACACGTCAGTTATTAAAAAAGGTTTCGCATGACTCGAATAACTTAAATAAAAAAAATATCAGATTATCGGAGAGTTTATGAAGTGGTTTAACAATATCAAGGTAGCTTATAAAGTATTAATTTGCTGTCTGCTTCTTATTTCATTATCAATAATAATTGTATTCTTTTCTGTCAGTTCCATGAAAGAAACAAAGGATGTTGTACAGGATTACAGGAATAACAGTGTTCTTTCAGTAATAACAATGGATGGTATTTCCAAAAATCTCCTTCAGGCAAGGGTAAATATGTTTGCTGCCGCTGTTGCCGCAGAAAAGGGGGATATGAATGAAGTGAAAGCCCGTGTGGAAAATACTGCAAAACTGAGGGAGGAGAACCTGAAACTGCTGGAGCATGTGAAGCAGAGGTCGAAAACTTCTGAAGAAAATGCGATTACCGAGAAATATATACCGGTCTACATGGAACTCGGTAAGAGTATGAACGGTTTTAATGATGCCTTAAAATCGGGGAACAGGGCTGATATGGAACTCTACATGTCCCGGTGGCTGGATAATTACAGGGTTGTAAGGGATTATATGGCGCAGCTTCATGAACTTACCCGTAAAAACGGTGCAGAAAGAATTAATAATGAATATGCGGCAATGGACAGGGTTATGATATATATGCTCGCTCTCCTTGTTTTTTCACTGTTGTCCGGAGGAATAATTACATATATTCTTTCACGATCAGTTTCAAAGCCTGTTAATAAGGGTCTTGAATTTGCTCAGAAACTCGCTGACGGCGATCTCACAGACAGGATAGATCTTGATCAGAATGATGAGCTGGGGATGCTTGCCAAAGCATTGAATGCTGCTGCTGACAACCTTGAAAAACTTGTATCAGAAGTAGGTGAATCTGTGCAGAACCTCACCTATGCTGTTAATGATATATCAACGGGTAACCAGAACCTCTCACAGCGGACATCGGAGCAGGCGTCATCACTCGAAGAGATCGCTTCAACACTGGAAGAGGCCACAGCTTCAATAAGGATGAACTCAGATAATACGGTTGAAGCTAATAAGATTGCTGATACTTCATCAAGGCTCGCTGTTGACGGAGGGCAGATTGTTGAAAACACTGTGACATCAATAAACCAGATAAGCGAGTCAGGTAAAAAGATCGGCGAAATAATTGTTGTTATAAATGAAATCGCATTCCAGACAAATCTCCTGGCGCTGAATGCCGCAGTTGAAGCCGCGCGTGCCGGAGACCAGGGGAGAGGGTTCGCTGTTGTAGCGGGTGAGGTTAGGAACCTGGCGCAGAGAGCAGGGAATTCCGCCAAGGAGATCGAGGCCCTGATTAAAGATTCACAGGAGAAGATAGGACAGGGGTCTGAATATGTTAACCGCAGCGGAGAGGCTCTCCGGGAGATTATAGCTTCAGTCAAGGAGGTGAGCAGAATTATCTCCGAGGTAACTGCTGCAACCGAGGAGCAGAAACAGGGTATAGACCAGATAAACACCGCTGTAATGGAACTGGATACCATGACCCAGCAGAACGCCGCGCTCGTTGAAGAAACCGCATCAGCCAGTGAAGAGATGTCAGGGCAGGCGCAGGAACTTCTCCAGATGATGCACAGGTTTAAAATAAGTGAAGATAAGCAGGTCAAGGTAAGAAAACCTGTTTATACTCACGGTAAAGATGTTTCAGTTAAAACTGTTCAGAAACAGTCTGCTGATAAAAAAGCCGCAGAAACTCCGGTAAAAAAAGAGAGTAAAAAGAGCGCGCCTGATGAAGCAGTATTTGAACAGGACGGATTCGAGAAATTCTGATTATTGATTAGCAGAGGGAAGGGGGGAGCCCCCCTTCCTGTAACTCTCTACTTATTCTAACACCGCCACAGCGCGTACAGGTGAGCCGTCACCCCCGTTAATATTGAGTGGAAATGCGTGTAATAAAAACTCCTCCCCTATGATCTGATCAGTATCTTTCAGGTTTTCAATTATAATCATGTCTTTATTAAAAAGAGTCTTATGGTTTCTGTATTCAGTTGAACCAACGGAATCGATGGAGATCATATCTATACCTATCCCTTTAAGGCTGAACCCCGCCAGCCATTCAGCAGCTTCATGTGACAGCACAGGGTACCCGGTGAAGTAGCTGTCGCTCCAGCTGTACCTGTACCACCCTGAATGGAGTATTACGAAATCTGATCTTTCAATGAAGTCTTTATGGGGCGAGAGAATGTTTATATCTATGGTATCGTAACTCAGCCTGGATACATCAATGCAGTATGCTTTCCCTGAAAAGTCTGATATGTCAAAGGAGTCAATTGTCCTCCCACCCTCTATCATGTGAGCAGGAACATCCAGATGAGTTCCGGCATGAATGCAGAAGGATAGATGTTTTTCATTATAACCATGTTTCTCTATTGTAGACTCCTGTGTGATCACAGGGGGTTCCTCACCGGGGTAAACAGGGGCGGATGAATCAAAGGGGTGTGACAGGTCAATAATCTTCACAGGTAAACCGTTTCTATTCCTCATGGCCGCTGATAATCTCCCTGTAGCGCTGTGTGCTTTTTTTATGTTTCCGGGAAAACCGTATTCTGTAGAGTTTAACTCCGCATAATTCTCTTTCCTCAATCTCATCGTGGATAATGTCTATATGTGTTACTATCAGTTTTTTCAACAGCTTCCAGTTTTCAAGTGAGTGCATGTATATAGTGAAGTTCTCGAAGGACCCTTCATATTTTTCGAGAGGGGAGTAGCCGTTGAGAATTGCTTTCCCGATTTTACTGCTGTACTCCTCTTCATCAAGGCCGAACTCCCGCGTAAAAAGTGATATACGCATGAGCCTGTTGGAGTAGAACCCGGGCTCAATGTCATAAAAATAAGGTATAAACTGTTCTATGTCAATGAGGTCAGATTCAGCCGTGACAAATTTTATAGCTTTGTCACCCCCTGTTCTCTTGAAGATGATACCCTCGCGCCTGCTGCTGTTAAGTTTTAAGACAATATCCTTTATCCTGCCGAAATCCTTAATCCTGAATTTTCCGAAGGAGTGAACCTGCGGCAGTTTAAGATCGTTAAGGATGCTGTACCGCTCTTCCGGGTGCATCAGTTTCCCGCTGGGCATCATTATGTCAAAGCAGAAAAAAGACATCCCCGCAGGGAGAGTGGGGTCGCGTTTTGAATTATAGGGGTTATCCCCTAAAAACTCAGCGCAGAGAATTCTGTCAGGATACATCTCGAAAAAGTCATCTATACGGTACTTACCCATCCAGTGATGTACCCATTCAGTGGAGAAGGGGCAGATGATGCCACCCCGTGTGACCGCAATAATTCTGCTGTCGTGTTTAAGTATCCTTACATTGTAGCCGTCAAGTTTCTCCTCCGCGTAGAACCAGTCGTTTCCGAAAAATCTTTTTATCCCCTCCCTGAGCCTGTACACGCGGAAGATGTGCGGGTAATCATTAACCATCCTCCGGTTGTTCCTGTCATCAAAAATAATAGCTGTTCCGCGGGATATCTCCCCCTCTTTGTCCCTGTACCTGGCGTACCGGATATCCTCATACTCAAGGTATTCAAGGGGGTCTGATTTCATGAGCCCTCCGCAGCTCCGAATTTTATTATGAAATCCTTTGAGGAGAATACTTCAATACCCAGGGAATCAGCCATGTTAAGTATACCCTCATCAGCGGAGAGTATGGTTCCCCCTATCTCCTTTGCAAGGAGCACAACATCAAGATCCTCAACACTGTCGATAATTCCTGATCGCATGGCAGCCCTGTATTCATTCCTTATGCGCCTGATATTGTCCGCAGTTTTTGAGCTTTCGATGGCCTCCTCCGCTATGCGGAGCCCCTTGTTTATCCTGACCCGTATATCAGATATGAATGTATGGAATATTGCAGCGGGAAACTGCATGCTGTAAAGGTCGGGGCCCCTGATTACTGATATTTTTCTCAATTTAAGCTGGGCACCTTCAGGAGCGAAGTGGGAAAGCTCCCTGAAAATAGAAGATGGAATGTAGACGATGATCCCCTGTTTACGGGCGATGGTTATGAAATTATCAACAGCAGTTTCAATGTCATCGCCGAAATCAGCCTGTGTAACAGGATTCACAAAGGTGCTTGTATCTATTACAATTTTCATTGCGGTGTATACTCCCTGTAATTATTATATACACAGGTAGAGTTTATTTCAATAT
>DAISJZ010000117.1:2553-5612 GCA_036821145.1 Spirochaetota bacterium | reverse complement strand
TTCAGAATATCATTCAGATCAACCGACGAATCCGACAGGTCTATTGCCAGTACGTTGATCTCCTCGGCTCCTGCCGCGAGAGATTGTGTGGATTCATTGATGACAGATATCGATTTTGTTATCTCCTCCATGGCGAATTTAAGTTCCTGCATGGAATTTTTAATCTCTTCCGAGCCTTTAAGGACAATAGAGGCGTTTTCCTGCAGCTCGCCGTTCATGGTCAGGTCCATCTCTGATATCCTGTTAACTTCAGTGACTATGTCACCGAAGGTTGAGGCCACCTTAAGAACCTCCTCCGATGATTCATTTACCTGTGCAAGGGTGTCATTTGTCATCTGCATCTCTTTTTCGGTATTTGAGACAAGTGTGGTGATCTCTTTTGCGTTCACCTGTGTCTTCTCCGCAAGTTTACCAACTTCGTCAGCAACAACTGCAAAGCCTTTCCCGTGGTCGCCGGCCCTTGCTGCCTCAATTGAAGCATTGAGAGAGAGAAGATTTATCTGGTCGGAAATTTCATTAATCAGGGTTGTGGCTTCACTGACCTTCCTGGTGCTGATCATGGCGTTGTCCATTGCCATGCGGCATTTCTGTACTGCTTCAATGGCACCGTTTATGAGACCGTGAAGGTCCTCTTTCAGACCAAGGGCTCTCCCCATTTTTTCCCGTCCTGTCGATACAAGTTCAAACATCTTTTTGAGATTTTCAATGAGTGTAATAATTTTATCAGTCTGTTTTACTGTCATATCAGCTGCGTTGTCTGATGAGGCGGCTATCTCTTCAAGAGTTGAAGTGATCTCTTCAACGCTTGCAGCCTGGGACTGCGCGTTGTCCGAGAATGATGCAGCGTTAGATGAAAGTGCGCCGGTTGTAGCACTAAGTATGGTAGCCACATCTGTGCATGTCTTTACTATTCCCTTAATTTCATCCAGGTATATCTGCAGCTCCGCGTTTTTCTTCTCGGTTTCATTCAGTGTAGCACGTACAATCCTGAAAATAAGAATGCATAATACTGAAATATAGAGGGAGACTATTGACATGTGAATGATTGTTGTCGCGTGTTTATCTTCCGGCAGGATGGCACCTGATGTCAGGACAACAATAATTCCTGAAGTGATTACAGCCACTGTTATTAATACTATGGTAAGCCTGTTCCCGTATAGAGAGGCCATCACTATAAAGATTAACAGGTAAAGCATATATATAAATTTGCCTGTAAGTGTGCTTACAAGATAAGCCTGTGCTGCCACAAGCACCAGCGGGAGGAGTATCCCAAGATATGTTGCTGCGGTGTAAGCTCCAAGTTTAAGTATTAGAAGCGATAACACGAAGCCCGAAATAATTACGGTCATGCTTGCGTTATAGAATAGTGTGGCAGCATGTGGTGAGAATATGTTTGTGCTGGCCATTGAAAGCAGAATAAGCCCGATAAAAATTGACTGCATCCACATAAAAACAGCCGCACGCTGCTGCAGCATGAATGATGCAGTTTTATATCTCCTGAGAAAGAAGCTGTTCATTATTCCGGCTATTTGCATTCTGATTAACTCCTGCGTGATTTACTGTAAACATACAAATATTAATATAGTAAATTTAAAGCTTATCGGCAATAAGCTCAAAGGGCCAAGTTATTATAATATTGTTTTAAAAGAAATTTGAGAAGAGATATGTTTCCTGAAGCTGATTAAGCTTCAGGATCTTTTTCTGCAAATACAGCTACTCTTGAAGAAACTCCCCGGATAATGCGGATACGGTCATTCTCCTGAAAATTGCTGCAGAATTTTTCATCAATGTGGATCTTTGCCCTGTCAAGGTGAAGTTCCTTCAGTGTGATATTACGTTTTTTTTCTGTTTTAATTTTTGTAACTATCCCTGTAACAATCTGAACCCTTTCAGATTCAATATCTGAAATAAGCTGAGATCCTTTATTAAAGGCGGAGAAAATAAAAGGGAAGGTGAGTACGGAAAGTATTGCTATTGTGATTGTAAGGTCAATTTTCTGTGATTTACCGCTGGCATATGATGCAATTATTAATATTGTGACTATAAGGTCGCCAAGAACAAATAACCACCCCTTACGTTTGTATACCTTCGCGATTTTACGGAACCTTTCAACATAAAGGGCTTTCTCTTCACCTTCAGGAATGTCTATACGTTCATTCATAATTAATTTCCCCCCGTGGTAAAAAATTGAGATCGAATGATTTAATTAAACAAAGTGTTTCTAATTGTGTATTTATAAGTTTAACATTAATGCTTATATTTTATATAGAAGACCTGTTAAAATACAATAAGACATCTATCTCTTTTTAATGGGGTTTAAAGGGGCTGAGCCCCTTAGAAAGCCCCCCGCAGGCGCCGCACTGAGCCTGTCGAAGCGGGATCTCCTGCGGGTGCGAGATGACGTTTTCAACATGTATAATATTATAAAACAGATTTCATCGTGTCAAGGAATATCATGCCGCAGGTGTAAAACCTTGATAAAATTATCGGAGTCAGGGTAAATTTTTGTAATAACTGATGGGTATAACTGAGATTCATGAACTCATACTATGAGATGCCGGTATTTTTAACAAAAAACCGGCATGACAGTGAGTTTATAACTGGTTCAATTAAAAAAAATCCTGACTTAAATAAAGATATATAATATGGCATAATTCTGAACCTCACTGTCAGTAGCAGATAAGGACTTCTTTCAAAACATATTAACTTGATTCTCTCCCGGTGTACAGATATATTAATATCAGAAACAGCCGGGTAAGGAGGTTCGGTATGGGTATTACAAGGTCATTGTCATCAGAAGCAAGAGAAGTGGCTCACTCTTTCAGGGAGAAGATCAATCTTTCTGAAGACAGGGTGGATCTTATGAACAACTTTTCAATTGCTGCACTTGAAATCGTGCGGAGAAGCATTAAGAATGATGCGGATCTCAGGATGGATGATATTACTCTTGATATTGATTCTCCGAAAGGTGTGCATTATAGTGATAGAATAAACGCTATCCCTGAATTCAGGGAGCTTCTGAACGGAACAGACCTGGAGGCGCAGATAACACACCTTGC
>DAISJZ010000117.1:0-2453 GCA_036821145.1 Spirochaetota bacterium | reverse complement strand
TTATTGCAGCTGTCATGTCCGATCCGGAATCCCCGAGACAGAGTATTTCAGCAGGGGTGATATTCATTATACCTGCTATTTCAAAGAGACCCGCAGGATCAGGCTTTCGCGGAACTCCTTCACGTTCACCGAATACCGCTTCAAAGTTCCATTTGCCGAGATACTTCTGCACAACAAGCTGAGTAAGAGTGTCAAGCTTGTTAGATAGAATCGCCATCCTGATCCTTTTACTGCCCAGTTCAGTGAGGAGCTCTTCAATTCCTTCGTAAGGACGGGTCTTTTTATCCCACCTGCGGCCGTATTCATCAAACATGGCAGTGTAGCATTGTTCTATTATCTCCCCGGTCCTCATCTCGGGGGGGAGGGCGGATGTCACGAGGTTTCTCATACCTCTCCCCACGAGAATTTTATAATCGCTGAGATGATGAGTCGGGAGAGACATCCTCTCCAGTACCGAATTCATCGAATCAGAGAGGTCTGCAAGGGTGTCCAGCAGGGTGCCGTCAAGGTCAAAGATTACTGCTTTAAAATTCATTTTTTATTTCATTCCATATTGAAGTTCTTTACATAATCAGGAACTATTGCTATTCAGGAAAGGATTTTTTTATCGGATAAACAATTTCATGGTAAACTTATATATCTCCACACTGAAGCGGATTACACTATTAATCCTGGTTTCATTATTTACTGCCTGTACCACTTATGATGCAGATCTGCGTGATACGGCAGGGAACACGCTTCTTCATTACGCGGTTTTTTCCGGTGATATAATTAAGGTTAAAAAGATAATAAAATCGGGCGCTGATGTTAACCTGTCGAATAATTACGGTCTTACACCTCTGCGATGCGCTGCCGCGCTGAACAACAGGGAGATTATGGAGATCCTTCTGAAAAACGGAGCCTGTACAAATTACCAGTCCCCCGCTGCAAAGGGGACTGCCGGCAGAGGGGTGAAAAAGAATATAATAAGGCATCCGGAGGAGAGACTCAATTTTTTTCTAACATTTGATACAGGGAGCGACGACGCGAATCTCGATTACATACTCGCAACACTGAAAAAATACAGGATAGTGGCAACATTTTTTACAACCGGGGAGTTTATGGAGAAATACCCGGATGGGATAAAACGGATAGTCAGGGAGGGGCATGTTGTGGGCAACCACACATTTACTCATAACATGAATTACCCCGATGGGGATACTCTCCTTAATGAGCTTTATGCAACAGAACTCCTCTTTAAAAAAATTACCGGGAGAGAGATGACAAGGATCTGGCGTGCGCCGGGTCTGCAGCATATTTATAATCCCCGGGTTATAACAGAAGCTGAAAAATTAGGTTACAGACATATTGATGTTAACCTGGGCACTGTTGACTGGGTTGAGCAGGGGAACCCGGAGTATATAAGCAATGAAAAATTCCTGGAGCTCTTTAAGTCCCATCTTAACATGAAAGGTAACAGTCACGCTATTATAAACAGATGGAACTACTGGAGTTACTACACCTCTAAACCCGATTATCACGGCACAATTATGCTGATGCACGCCGGTTCTTTCAGAAAGGACGGGAAAGATTTTGTATTTACACTTGATGAGGTAATCATGTACCTTATCAGTGCGGGGTATTCTTTTGACAACTGCAGAAGGTTTGAATATACTGAATAGCCTGTCCGGTCGCAATTTAAGTCTTCTCATTCCCGGGTTTTACACTGCCGGCCGGTTCCCCCTCCTTTGTTTTGAATCCTTCGATAAGGGTGCTCAGGTCTTCTGCACGTGATGAGAGTTCTTCGGATGAAGCGGCAATCTCCTCTGCACCTGATGCTGACTCTGTGGCGAAATCCTTGATCCTGTTCACTGCTTCTTTCATAGATTCACTGTTTGATTTCTGGAATGTGGCAACGTCTATGATGTTTCTTGATTTTTCCTCAAGACGCTGCATGGTCTCCTTTATCATTGTATGATTTTTCGCCTGCTGCTCTGTGAGTCCTGCTATCTCCTCTATGGATTTGGAATTCTCAATAATTTTATTTATGATGGAGGAGATGGATTCCCTGATGCTGAGAACCATCTGTTCACCCTCCTGCACATTGTGCCCTATTTCTGAAGAGAGCTGCTGTATCTCCTTAACCTGGCTTGATGTATTGTCTGCAAGTTTTCCTATCTCTTCGGCAACAACAGCAAAACCTCTCCCTGCTTCACCGGCCCTTGCAGCTTCTATACTTGCGTTGAGCGAGAGGAGGTTGATCTGATCCGAAATGTCATTAATCATGGTAACCATTTCACTGATTTTCTTTGAAGATTCAACAATGTGCTTCATGGCTGATGATGCGGATGATCCCACCTCTTCACCATTGCGTGCAATCTCAATTGAGTCCTCGCTCTGTTTCGCGACATACTTCATATTGTCAGCAATTTGGTTGGACATATCCTCAAGGCCTGTAATTGAATCAGCAGCAG
>DAISJZ010000116.1:0-10310 GCA_036821145.1 Spirochaetota bacterium | reverse complement strand
ATCTGCAACAGTCTTCTTACCGCTCTTTTTTATCTCATCCTCAGTAACAACTGAAATACTCTTTCCTTCTTTTGAAACTGATTTTTCATACCTGGTTGCTGTTACAACAACAGGATCATTTTTAAATACATCCTCAGCATAGGCTGAAGTTAAACCTGAAGCGCATAACAGAAGCGTTGCGCTTAATATTTTATGTTTCATTGTTTTCTCCGAAATAATCTGTTTTTAAAATTAATTAGTCTGTCATTGCGAACGACCCTCAGGGAGTGAAGCAATCTGTTCTTTATAGAATAATTCTTCTGAAAATGTAATTCCTTTATACCCATATAGCATCTGTCTCAATAACAGACTGCTGCGGCATTGCTTCCACGATGGCAGCCTTCAAACACGAAACAGGATGTTTCTATATTGTTTGCCTTCATGCCCCGCAGTGACAATAATTGATCTATTAATTGGAAATCAGTAGAAGAAAATGTGATGCAGGATAATAAACCTTGTCATTGCAAACCCCCTTTTCCGCGAAAGTAGTACTGGTTTTTCAGGAGTATCCAAAGACCTGGCTTACATTATCGCTGATAATGATTACAGTTGCGGGACAGCCCGGGAATCACACCCGGTTCCATGAATAGACCTGATTGATTCAAACATCATTTAAAGCGGATTTTATTCAAGCAATTATTTGGCCTGCCTCTGATATTTTTGCATGATATTTTTTTTAATGAAAGCTGAGATTATTGCTCCCTTAACTACATCTTTAAGGGGTTAAAGGGGCGGCAGCCCCTTTATAAGCCCCGCGGGGCTCCCTGTGGTCACAAAAACGGAGTTTTTGTGACCGCCCTAATTTTTCATCTCCCTGATACCACTCTGTGCAGGAGATTTTTTACCCTGGCGTTTTTATACTTATCAGTAACTATTTCTCCATTACTGCTCAGCTCAATAAGATGCTGATTATTGCCTGTGTAATCATATTCCCCTTTATCTGTATATATCAGATAACTGTTGTCTTTAAAAAAGTACATTAAAGCAACTATACCTGTTTTAAAATTACGGATAATAATTCTGTTATCAGGTGCAACGCTCACAAGAATGTTGTCATCAGATGTCATCCCCATTCCAGTAACCATGGAACTATGTCCTTTAAGGTGCCCGCCGGGCTTACCTGTCATATCCCAGATTATCATCTCTCCATGCTCAAGCCCTGTAATAACCTTTGTCCCGGAAGGATTGAAACGCCCTATCCCTGTTAAATGTCTGTCAAAGAAAAACTTAATTTTTTTTCCGTCAGAAAAATTTCTAAGTTCAGCTTTATAAAGAACAGTTTTCATATCCGGAGACATATCATGCCCATGTTCCCAGACCCATTCATGATTTATTTTTTTCAAAGCCTCACCTTTATCATTGTAAAGTATCCAGTGAGAAGATGTATACCCATGCCCCGGATGCTGAGCCACATGGTGATCAGGGAGAATTGTCCCCCCGCCTGCAATATTAAATTTTTTTGAACCGATTGTATATTCCATAATATTAGAATTTTTCCTGTTCCCCTCAGGGCCGGTCATAATCCATTTGGAAATCATTCTCCTCCCCCTGGAATCATATCTTACTGAACCTTCTATCTCCTCAACACGTCCATTTAATGTATTGATAAGAAGTGAGGGGATATCACCATTTTCCCGCTGGAGAGCAATTTCTGAACCGTCGTGACTTATGCGGATATCGGTAAACTCACGCAGCGGATTATTCCCCGCAATGCCTGCTGCATCACCTTTGCTGTTAACAACTTTTACTCTAATTTTATCAGTACCATGTTTACGATAAGAAGAATCCTCCTCCAGCATTGCACAATTCCCTGAAGATGGAAGATAAACCGCATAATTATGGCTGTAATAATAGCGGTCTTCTCCACTTAAATCCCGTAATGCCACAGATGAATTGAGTTTCCCTTCGAATGTGTAGTAATCCACCGAACCTTCATAACCTGAAGTTATAACAGCTATATATTTCCCCCCTCTGGCCAAAGAAGGAACCGAGAATGCGAACATATTCTTAACAGGGAACTGATATGTTTTTTTGCCGTCTATAGATGAAACGCGTATTTCACCTCCATCGCTCCATCCGATTTTACCAATATATGCGACCCGCTTTCCGTCAGGAAGAAATATTACTGATCTTGCGAAGGCCTGTTTTGCCTCAACAGCCCCTTCCGGAGCAGTTACAATCCGCCCGGGCCGGTCATTCTCAATATCCCGGATATATGCCCCGTCAGAAGTAAAGAGGCGCATCGTAGCTTTCCATCCCTCCTTTGTCTCAATGGGATCTTCCGAGACAACGAGATGTTTTCCATCTTCGGAAAATACCGCGTCATAAACTCCCTCTGACGAAATTTTCTTTATTACTTTAAAACTGCTATCAGTCAGTAGAAAATATGATTTCTGCCAGTCATACGGAACAATAATGAAACGAGACTCATCGGGTGAAATAAATATCTTCTGAATGTTTTTTGCAATTTTTATTTTCTGAAGAATCTTCCCGTTATAATCAACGAGAAAAAGAATATTCCCTCTGCTGGCTGCTGCCAGAAATTTTTTTGATTCAGGAAAAAGTCTGAAAGTATTAATTGTTTTCAGATACTCCTTACTCCCGGTTTTTTTGTTCCTTTCAATTTCCGGTTCGGGATCATGCCAGGATAAAACAAGTATCCCCTCTTTATTGAAAATATCTATATTCTTATTTTCATCCATTACAGCGAAGAAATCTCCTGAATAGGATGCCTGCATCATTTTTATATTCCCTTCAGGATTAATTATCTGGGGCGCTATAACATAATCAGATGCCATAAGTGCGCTGCCGGCAAAGTGAATAAGCATAAACAGAATAAAGAAAAATCTTTTCATCGGATACCTCTATTAAATTTCTGGTGCAGGGCTTATATGAGACTCCCCTTAGTATTCAGATACTTTTTTCTCCCCCCATGCGTACCAGTATGGATAGCGATAAACATAATGACCCGGTCCAAGAGATTCGCTGCACATATCAGTCCAGAGCCTTGATCGCTGATCCTCTTCATCATATTGAAGCACAACCAGGGAATCTTTCATCTTTTCACCCTCAAATTTCTGTTCACCCTGTATATCGCATCGAATAACATTTTTTAAATTACTGTAAAGACCATTAACGCTTACACTTTCAGGAATGTGTTCCAAAGGGATAACTTTATTTTTGTAAATGTAGACGTATGGCTTGACATAAACAAAAAATCCTGTATCAGGCCTGTTCGGGTTGTCACACATGGGGGAGGTGATATAGCCGAATTCAATAAAATTCCCCTTTGTCCTCATGTGCCGGCACTTCTTCTTTTTTATAAGCCCGGTGTATGTTCCATTCATTGTGGCAAGCAGTTCATCAGGTTGTTCTTTAATAACCTGTTTTTCCCATACATACCAGATCCCTCCATAATAGACAACATATCCGGTTTGCAGAGTATTGTCACACCAGGCTTTGGGTTCTTTATTAAAACCTATGTCGTGAAAATTTCTAAGATTATTGTGATAGCTCATTTTGTAAAGTGCGTCAGTACACTGAAGACGCTGTTTCAGGCCATCATACTTTCCGAAAACTGAGGCCCTGGGCGGAATGTCGGAGAAAAAATGAGAGCTTCCTCCCTCTTCTGTGAAACCGGGATGAAAAATTAAAATCATTAAAAAAAAATGTGCAGCGATGAGCAGGAGAATTTTATTCATCTTATCACCTTCTTTTAATTCACAACAGATTTCCGGATTGTTTTCTTAAAACAAGATAATCATTTAGCGGCTGGTTTTCAATCGATAATAAATAATAAATACTGGAATAATCTGATGAAAAAATTGTTATTACTGCAGATTGATCCTCAGTATGTCTTAAGCATAAAAATTATATCCTGACTAACCCTTACAGGCGATGAAAGAGCAAGGGTATTTTCCGTAAAAAAAATCCACCCCTTAGCTGCCCTCTGTGCAGCAATGTCAAGGACACTGTGGCCTGAACTTTTCGTTATATCAACTGTTCCGCAGCTTCCGTCAGGCAGAACCTCAAGCATAAGCGTAACCCGTCCCTGGTATCCCATGGCCCTGGCTATTGCAGGATATTCCGGGGGATTGTTCCTGTAGGCCTCTGCAACCAGTCTCCCTACAGCACCGTAGACTCCTCCGCCGCCGGAACCCTCTCCTTCATCATTGTCTGTCCCGCCCTTCCCGCTTTTCCTCTCTTCCAATCCGCTGATGTTCTCATCCCGCGATTTTTCAGCAGGGGAAAAACCGGTGCCTCCGCTTGAATCACTGCTATCGATGTAAAGGGCAACATCCCCACCCCTGATGCCGAGAGACACAACAGCTCCTCTTTTAAACAGAAAAAAAGACAATACCGCAAGATGGAGCAGAATAGATATTATTATGTAGTTAAATAATTTCATACTATATACTGAAACTGATAATTGAAAAGCGGGGAGTATTATTGCAATAATAATTTAATTCTGTATATCAGCCGGAATATCATTTCGCGCTGAAATACAGTTTTTTGGAAAGTTCCCTGTCCAGGTGAAATATATCCTCAAAATAATCATTAAGTTTAGGGTCCCTGTCAAAATTACCTTTAATGGTCTTGATCATATTTCTGAGAAGTACAATATCTGTTTTTCTTTTTATATGCCCCTCGCGAATCATATCTCTCAGTATATTAAACTCATACTTACGAAGCTTTACCCTGAAAAAGAAATCAGCACCGTAAATCATCAGCATCTTATGCGGAGGGAGAGTTTTATCATCCCTGGTGTAATCCTCATACTCCGGTGAATCAACAGCACGGGTTGTCCCGCTTTTTTCTCCTGCTGCCGATGAAGATTCATCAGCAGCACCCTCCTCCTGCTCCTCCTCCAATGTGCCGTTATCAAGATACTCCTGTAGTTTTTCTTCACACCATTCTTCAGTGAATTCCTGCGGATACCGATCCATAAGGTTTTCATATTCATGAAGCATTATTGCGATATTGGCAACACGGCCCACAGGGGTATTCACAAGGGTGTTCATCCTGTTCATTACTTCACGCATTACCTGGGGAGGACCAAGATTTGTCCCTTTTTCCTTATTATATATTTCGGTGAGCCTCTTCTGGTAGATGCTCCTGAGATTGGAAACCACTGAAAGATCCGCAACCACATATCCGTCAATTTTTTTATTCCCTGACTGTTTGCTCTCCTTGGTGATTGCGATAATAAATACTTTATGAGCTTCATTAAGGATCATCAGTGCATGCTTTGTTTCACTCTCGCTGTACCCTTCCGCTGAGGTAAAATCTTTCATAAACTGATCGGACATAGGAACAGAGGGATCATATTCGGAACAATTAAAGCTTTTAATACCCTCATACACCCTTTCAATCAGGGTTCTTGTCAGCATAATTTGCGCCTCTTGTTATAAATAATTACATCTATTTATTTATAACAAATTCAGCCAGTTCTTTCAAGGGGATCCTCTCTCTTTTAAAAAAATCATCAGAATTCTCCCCTGAAAAAATGAGGTTGATTGAGGCCAGGGCACTGTTGAGGTTATCAAGATTCAGTATATATTCTGAGTCTATTGAACTCCGCTCCTTAAAATTCTCCGGGCAGAAGTCCACCTTCCCCTCAATATAAACCGGGTAACCGTGGGTTCTGCATATAACAGGCCGTACAGTATAAATTGAGCAGATCCCCTCTTTAAGAAAAACACATCTGCCGGGGCTATTATACGATAAATCACCCGGCATTACCTCCCCGGAACGGATTGACTCATATATTACAAAGGCTTCAACCGGGAAAACAGACTCAAGGATACAGCATATATCACACCCCCTGCGGCAGACTATATCAGAACTGTACTTTTCCAGAAGTTTTGCTTCGTATTGATTAATTTTTTCAACAAGTTGACTATAGAGTTCCATTGATTTAAAATACGGCATTTTTTACTCCCCCGGTTTTCAGAATACTAATCCTTTTATTAATAAAAACAATATTATAATCAGCTCTTTTTACTCAAGACTTTATAACAGGGTGTATTATTAAATGAAATTTTTTTTGCAAATTTTCAGGAATAAATACCAGTCCGGAAATCTGTCAGATTAATTTGACCGTGGCTGCACATTTATGTATTTTTAAAAAAGAGATTCACCAGAGTGTTTTAACAATTTCAAAAATTAACCCACGGAAGACAGATGAAAAGCGGATATTCATTTATACAGACTCCTGACTCATACGAAGCAGGCATTATTACTGCTGAAAAATTGAAGACTATCTCACCGGAGATAGTCTTTATTTTCTTTTCAATCCACTACTCTCTTGAGGAGTTCTTTGAAGCATTCTACAGTATTATCCCTGAGGAAAAAGTGATAATCTGGGGCGGCACAGGGGATGGTGTCTATTCACCTGAAGGTGTTTTCAACAACGGAGTGTGCGCAGTGGGATTGAACTCCGGAGGGAAAATCAGCTGTTCAGCAGCCGTGTGTGATACAAAAGAACTGAGTTCATATAACAGGACAGAGTTGTGCATGGACGAAGTGATAAAAAAATCAGCAGGCCCCTTAAAGGCAGGGCTTGTGCTTTCAGACTTTGTTAATGACGGCGTTGAGATTTCAGATGGAATTAATAAAAAAACTGCTGCACCCTTTACCGGTGCATTAACAGGCGATGACTGGCTGTTCAAAAAAGGCTTTGTAATCCTTAATGGTAAGGTTTATCAGGATGCTGTATTAATTGCAGGCCTGAGCGGAGATTTTGAATATGCCTGTAACTGCGCCAGCGGATGGAAACCGATGGGGAGAAGCGGTATCGTAAACCAGTCAGAGGGTAATATTATTAAATATATTGATAATAAAACGGCATTTGATTTTCTGGAGTCTGAATTCGGGTTTCCCCCCAAGGAGGCTGAACTTGGAGTCATTTCAATTGCTGTTTATAATGATGACGGCGACAGCTTTTTCCTTCGAACACCATCTAAAATTGACATGGATACCGGTTTTATTACATGTTTCGGCTCAATCCCGGAAAACTCCATGGTCCGTGTATGCAATGCCACAAAGCAGGATGTAACAGAAGGGGCGGAGAAATGTATTCAGGGATTAAACACCGCGAATTTCAGGCCGGTACTGGGGATAGTAATAAGCTGCGGCGGGCGGAAGTGGATACTTCAGGATGACATCACAAAAGAGATTGAGTTTATAAAAGAAAAATTCGGCGCAGACTTTCCATTTACCGGCTTTGCCTCTTTCGGTGAATTCGGCCCCTTTCACCTTGGAAACGGTAAATACACAGAAACTTATTTTCACAATGTTACCTATTCAGTAATGATCATCGGGGAAAAAATTTGAAATTTAACTGTTTTTCTTTAATCGCCGGAAAATATCCGGGCTTTGAGTACAGAGAGAGCATTGAACCTTCTGAACTGAGACACTCCCTGTTTGTTCTGATAACGGATGACATTGAATCATTCTTTAATAAATACTCTGCCATTCTGCCGAAAACCAAAGGGATCATCATTGTTCCAGGTGAGAGCTTTTCATTTGAAAAACCCTATGAGAATATAAGGATTATACGCTTTACCCCGGATGTTGAACCGGCATTATTGCCCCTTGCGGAGATATTAGTCAGCATCTTCATGGATAATATTAAACTCGCCTCGGCTTATGAACTTTTAAAAATAGAATCAGGGAGGACGCAGGTCCAGTATAACAGGCTCCTTGGATTTTATGAATCTGTTCAGGAGAAAGCAAGGCATGATATCCGGCACCAGAATAAATGGACAATAGAGGCCCTTCTTAAACTTATAAAATTCCGTAACGATGAGCTTCTGAAAAGCAGCCTTGAAAATTACCCTGAAACAGTTATCTCTTTTTTCAGAGATAATTATTTCGATTTCAAAGGTGTGGCTATCTTAAAAAATTACGACACCACACCTGAGATCATTATATCAACCGGTGATGTGAAGGAAGCTCTGCATGAAAAGAACGGAAATAAAGGGGAAGCCGGATGGGTTTCCGTTTTCCCCTTAACGTTTGAAAACAGGCCCAAACATCTGCTCATCGCGCTAAAGAATAAAAAAGAATACCTGAAGGAATATGAAACATCATTCTTCCTCCTTTTTTCTGAAATCGCAGTCTCCACATACAGGGAGAAGCTGAATGAGCATGCTCTGATCGAGGCTAAGGATGAGGCGGAAAAAGCCAACAGGCTGAAGAGCCAGTTTATGGCCAACATTAATCACGAACTCAGAAATCCCCTTAACGGTATAATGGGTATGATCGGCTTACTGAAAATGTCCGAACTGGACAGCATCCAGAAACAGCAGGTTTCACTCCTTGAATTTTCAGCCCAATCACTTGGCCGTATCATAAATGACCTCCTTGATTTCTCAAGCATAGAAAAAGGAAACTTCAGGCTTAACAGAGAAACTTTCCTGGCAGATGAGCTCCTCAAAAAAACTGTAAGTCTTTTTGATATACCTGCTCAGAATAAAGGTCTGAAACTGAAACTGGTGAATAACTACACTGCGAATCAACAGCTTGAAGGGGACCCCAACAGGCTCCAGCAGATTATAATAAATTTTATAACCAATTCGATTAAATACTCCGAGCATGGAGAAATAACTCTTAGGCTTGATGTTGATGAAGAGGACAGAAACGGTATAATACTGAGGTTCAGCGTCTCAGATACCGGGATAGGTATCCCGGAAGAAAAAATGGATTCAATATTCACTGAATTTGTTCAGCTGGAGGATACTTACACAAAATCCAGGCAGGGACTTGGTCTGGGGCTTGCAATTGTAAAAGAACTGACACGAAACATGAACGGGAAAATTGAAGTGGAAAGCACCCCGGGTAAAGGGAGTACCTTTTCTGTCATAATACCTTTTAAAAAATCACTTCATGAGAGTAATATTACTGAAATAAAACATGAGAAAAAAGCAGCTGCCAGAAAACTGAGAATAATGATCGCTGAAGATGATGTAATCAATATGTTTTATCTTGAAATGACATTCATGAAAATGGGGCATTCCATAGATAAGGCTAAAAACGGTCATGATGCTTTAGAACTTATTCTCAGCAATACCTATGATATTCTTTTTATGGATATCGGAATGCCTGAAATGAACGGTATGGAATGCATAAAAATAATCCGTAAAAATAAAATTACAACTCCGGCTGTTGTAATTTCAGGTTATACATCAGAAAATGAAATACAGAAATTTATGTCAGCCGGTTTTAACAGGGTGCTTTCCAAGCCTGTTGATATCAATAATCTGAAAGAGGTCATCGATTCACTGCTATAAACCGGCAAAATTACCCCCTTTTTTTAACATTTTTCCTTGACAAAAAAACTGCAAATCCGTATATTGATAATGAAAATCATTTTCAAAAGTGAGGTTAAATTTGCACGGAAGAGGGCCATGGTGGCAGGAAAGATTCAGTCAGCACTGCGTCAGAGTAACAGCGGCACGTGAGGCTGTTATTAATGTGCTTCATGAAACCTCTGAACATCTCAGCGCAAGTGAGATCTACATGAAAGCCCACGCTGTAAGCCCGGAAATAGGGCTCACAACCATTTACCGTACACTTGAGCTTCTGGAACAGATGAGGATTGTCCAGAAATTTGACTTCGGCGACGGGCAGGCAAGATTTGAACTCCTGAATAATCCGGGCGGAAAAGGGCACCATCATCATCTGATCTGCGTAAAATGCAAAAGAATCATCGACTACAAGGATTTTATTGATGAGGAGATCAACTGTTTAGGTAAAACGCAGGATTTTCTATCTGATAAATATAATTTTCAGATTAATGATCATATTGTCAGTTTCTACGGGCTCTGTGAAAACTGCAGGGGAAAAAATACTTAAATTTTTTTTATTCTTAAAATGAAAATGGTTTTCATTATTATAAATTAAGGAGGTATGTTATGCCAGCAGGAGATGGAAGAGGACCAAACGGAGCAGGGCCTATGACCGGGCGTGGCGCAGGTTTCTGCGCAGGTTATTCAGCCCCGGGTTATACTAACCCTGTTAGAGGTGGAGGATTTCAGGGCTTCGGTTACGGCCGCGGCGGCCGCGGAGGCGGCAGGGGGTGGAGAAACAGGTTTAATGCCGCCCCGAATTATGGCAGGGGATTTTATGGCGCACCCTACCCTCCGCAGTATCCGCCATATGAATACCGGGCAGAAGATGAACTCAGAATGCTTAAAGAGGAAGCTAACGCTATAAATGAGAGAATCAGGGAACTTGAAGCTGCCGCAGCAGCGAAAACAGACAAGTAG
>DAISJZ010000115.1:9050-10911 GCA_036821145.1 Spirochaetota bacterium | reverse complement strand
GATTATCGGTAGTCCCTCCATTGTCACCTTCAGCATTTGAACCAACCGTCGGGTTCTCCCCATTTCCCTCATCATCACTGGTAAAGAGATGGTCGCTAACCCAGTTGCTTGCCTTCTCAACAACCTTCCCTGATTCATCATATATCAAGTCAGCAGTTTTCTTCGCATCATTCAGTCCATTCACTACCTGTTTAACTGTTTCTGTATATGCCTTTTCAGGGTCCATCAGTGTATTTACCAGTGTGTCATCCACTGTAAATCCGCCCTGCAGTCCACCTTCCTTTGTGTTGTACTGAGCCAGTGACACATCCCTATTCAGTCCTTCCACTCCGGTCACTGAGCCTGTCGTGCTGATTGTTATTGTTCCTTCACCAATAGTGGCAAAATTTGTCTGCCTGTTGTCACTGAAACCATAACTGCCGGTTACGCTGTATTTTATTTTATCACTTGCCGGGGTATGGCTAAAACCGGCATTTCCTCCTCCCCCGAAGTTGGTGGATTTATCCTTGTCTTTTATATTACTGTATTCAAAACTCCCGGTGTCAAGGCTTAATTCCCCTGTATCTGATGCTATTACTGCACCACGGTTAGAACCTTATAAGCTGTATAAAATCCTCTTTCATATAATTACCGTTTGTATCCCTTAAACCGCTCTTACCCCCTTTCACGGTTATCCTGTAAGTGTTCCCCTCAACAACCTTGTACAGGCCGAACTTAACCCTTGTAAACTGAGGGGGCACAGTGGATGGCCAGTCTATATTAACAACCGATGGTATCCCTCCCTGTCCCGCCACAGTATCAACCTTTATTACGAGAGTTGCAGGTTGTATAACTGAAGAAAATTCTATACCGATATTATCGTATAATCCGGTGGGGTCAAGACTGAGAACAGGTATATCTCCGATGATCCATCCTGATATGCTGTTATCTCCCTGTATATCACCAATGGCAAGAACAACAGGTCTCACTGAACCGGTTCCGTCAGTTTTAAAAACAAACCTGTAGTCATGGTCCAGGGGATTATTCTGTAAATCTGTTACTGTTGAATTGATCCTCAGAGAATAGATCTCCTCACATGCAAGATTATCAGTAAAATTAATTACTCCCCGCGTAAAGGTTATACCTCCGGCTGTTACAGTTGAAGTACTGATATAAAAAGGAACAGATGGTGAAATGCTCACTGAACTCTCCAGGTTGCCTGTTGTTATCTCCTCGCTGAAATCAAGTGTAATGGTCCCGTCTTTCTCAGCTCCGTGCACTATTACACTTTCATCAAGCAGAAGTTCAGGTATGAGGTTCTGGTATGCCGTAAGTACAGGCTTTGTAAAGTCGTCTCCCACTGTAAATCTGAAAGCCATAGAAGCCAGCAGAGGGTTTCCTGCCTCATCCTTTACGCTGTTCGTAATATTAACTGTGTATGTTACTCCGTAGCTCAGGCCGTATCCTGGATTAAAGGTAATAACAGTACCGTCAGGTGATGCCGAAAAAGTTCCCTCAACAGCGGGCGACAGTGTTATTCCATTATAGATACTGCTCATCAATACAGGTTCGGAAAAGGTCACACTTACTGTACTGGTTTCAGGGTTACCTATACTGTCCTGTGCAGGTGTATATGAGATTACCCGCGGCTGGCCCAGATCACCACCGGTATAAAATGTTGACAGAAATTCCCCGTCAAGGTCATTCCCCCGGGAATCCTCAGCACCCTCAGTTACCCTAATTGTATATTTCTCAGCCATTGATATATTCGATTTGGGGGTAAAAGTCAGAGTCCTCCCTTCACTGTCCCATGAATAGTACCCGTCAATATTTCCGCTGCCGTTACTCAGTGAAAACTCATTATTTGTCTTTACAGTATCCA
>DAISJZ010000115.1:0-8950 GCA_036821145.1 Spirochaetota bacterium | reverse complement strand
ATATTTCCGCTGCCGTTACTCAGTGAAAACTCATTATTTGTCTTTACAGTATCCATCTGCCTGCTGAAAACAATAACAATCCTCGTATCAGGGAGGACTGTTGTACTGTCTCTCTCAGGTGAGACACTGATAACTGATGGTCTTTCAAACATGTCATCTCCATAACAGCCTGTAATAACAGCAAGAGACATTGCAAGACAAAGCATCAACCTTTTCATGGTATTGCCTCCCTGAATTCAATAACCAGGTCATTTTCCATATAGTTACCCCTGATATCTTTTATTCCGTTTTCACCACCGGCTATTTTCAGCCTGTATAGCGCAGGGACCTGGCCGGAACTTTTATTGGTCATACCTGAAACTTTTATTTTTGCAGTACTTGTGCCGATCCATTCTATAGATCCTATATATGCTGAAGGGGGGAGTTCACCTCCTGATGTCCCTTTAAATGTATCAACTATTACGTTGTCAAATATGGAATACCTCTCCATCTCAGCCTGGGTAAGGGGTGAAACATCAGATAAAAACTCAATGAGGATATAATAATCCTGGTTTACCGGGGTCCCGCTCCCCATGTCTATTATCCTGGGCCACGAATCAGGTAACACTGTAAAATCTCCGTCATGGTTTGATCCGCTCAGGGTTCCGCATTTCACATAAAGTGAATCAGGATTATCGGTTACGATTTCAACACTATACCCTGATGCAAGCTTAAGAAGGTTTCTGTCTTTTGCCGTAGCTTCAACAGCAACCTGGTACTTTGTCTCAGGATCAAGAGGCTTTGAGGGTACAAATCTCACTACTGTATCACTGCTCCATTCAAAAACCCCCTGCACTGTTGGTGTAACAGAAAAAGCCTTCTCCACGCTCTGCCTGTCCATTGCCTTGGAAAAAGTCACACCAATGCTCACCCCCTTTGAGATATTATGTACGGGTGACGCCGTGTCCCATGGAGAGCCGGGAACCAGCCAGTCATACATATTATTTACTGAAGGTGGGGTAAAATCATCACCTGTAATAAAATTTACCACGTACTCTGTTCCAAGGGAATTACCGGCACTGTCTTCCGCTGCTGAAGAAACCTTTACAGTGTACCGCTTCCCATACTCCATCTCCCCTGTAAGGGTGTATGTAACAGTGCTGTTCAAAAGTCCCGGTGTCCCCTCTGACCAAACAAAATACCCGGGAACATCAGGTGTAATTCCGAATTCTCTTTCAACAACCTCCCTGTTCATTGACTTTGAAAAATTTATTATAATATCCTGGTTAACAGCTATACCTGTTACAGCGCCTGAACTGAAAGCCGGAACTGATGAAAGAACACGGGGAGGGGTAAAATCGGTTCCCACGTAGAATTCCGATATAAAATCTGATTCCATTGTGTTCCCCTTTGTATCCCTTATATTTCTCGGGAGAACTATAACATACCTTCCGTTTCTGCTTATTGGAGCAGAAGGTGTAAACCTGAAAGCCGCCTGGGAGGTCCAAATGAAAACACCGCTTACAGAACCATCACTGTTAGTTAAGGAAAGATTATCCTCAACATCTGTCCTGTTTACATCCGCACTGAAAGCTATCTCAATGGAACTTTCAGGGCTTACCCCTGTGACGTTGCTGCCCGGTATACATGAAACAACTCTCAGCGTGTCGAAATCCGCATCACAGGAAATAATTACTGCTATAAAAAAAGCCTGTAAACATTGAGCAAACTTATAACGACCCATTTAAACCTCCTGAAAAAACAACTGCTGAATTCATTCCCTTATTATTCCCTTCATGATCCTGACCTGAAAAAAGAAAGGCTCAATACAGGTATAACGACCAATGTAAGTATTGTTGAAAAAAAGAGTCCTGCTGTTATTGTCATTGCAAAGGGCCGCCACAGTGAGCTCCCTTCCCCGCTGTTAATAAGCATGGGAAGCATACCTAAAATTGTTGTTATAGTAGTAATCATAACAGGTCTGAACTTCTCCATGGATATATCCTTAACAGCTCTTTCAATCTCCTGACCGGAGAGCTTTTTCCCTTTTAAAAAATTACAGGCAGCATCGGTAAAAAGGATTCCATTATTAACTACAACTCCTGAAAGAACAATCAGCCCTAAGTATACAGGGGGTGAAAGGGGGGTAAAAGTAATGAATAAGACTGGGGCAATTCCCGCCGCGGCAAGTGGTATTGTAATCATAATAAGAAGAGGTAGTTTAAAAGATTCAAACTGGGAAGCCAGTATCATATAAATAAGTAGCACGGATAGAACTATTGCAATCCTCATCTCCCTTTTTTCTTTACTGAACTCCCTGAGCCTGCTGTCAAATTCATAGGAATATTCCGCAGGTATGGGCATAGCTTCCAGCACCCTCTTTATTCTCTGCTCACCTTCCTGGAAAGAGAGGGAACCGATCTTTGCAGTTACTGAAACAGACCTCCGTCCATTAAGCCTGTATATTCTTGTCATCCCTTCCCCCTCTGACATTCTCACAAGGTTACTGAAAAGAAGGCTTTCCCCCCTTTCATTCCTCATAACACCTGCCATCAGGTTTTCTATTGTAGACCTGTCGTCCCCTTTCAGCCTTACACGGACATCAATTTCATGGTCACTATCCACGAACTTGGTTACTACCGGCCCGAACAGAGCATTCCTTGTCCTTTCTGCAATTGATGAATGATCGATCATACCGGATGCCGCCCTTTCCCTGTCTATGGAGAGCAGATATTCCGGCCTCCCGTCCCTGAACCTGAGCAGGCACTCCTCTATACCTTCAACACCCTTTATTCTTGACGCCCCCTCCTTTGCGATACTCTTCAGCATATCACTGTCATCACCGGTAAAATGCACTGAAATCTCCCTTGATGCTATTTCATCAGCTTCTGAAACATAAGTGAAAGCCGAATAAGGTTTTAATATAAGATCCCCCTTCTCTTTAATGCTGCTCTTAATATCTTCAATATCACTCTTTCCGGAACCCGGTTCAGGCTTCACAGCCAGTGTCCCCCGCCATTTTTCAACTTTTGACGATACACTTTTAACACCTTCAATACCTTTAACCATATCTTCAACAGCTGATACTCCCCTGTCTGTTGCCTCAAGAGAGAGCCCCGTGGGAAACTCAAGGTAAACATAAAATTCGCCGCTCCCCTGGTCTGAAAAGCTGTCGGTTTTCAGTACCGAATAAATTATAAGCGAAATAAAACAAACTGCAGAAATCCCACTTATAATCCTCCACCTGTGACAGAATGAATAATCTACAACTCTCCTGTAATAATCTGCAAGAAGAGCCTCCTGCTCTCTAATCACCATGCCTGCACCATTAAAAAAACCTGTGACTCCTGAGGGGATAAAACGGGATAACGTACTTTCTTTTTTTCTGTTTTTTATTGATATGTAAAATGACGGTACGAGGACAAGTGCGGCAAAGAGAGAAACAAGAAGAGCCCACACTACAGTATAGGCCATATCCCCGTAGGTTGATACCGCTTTTCTGCTTACAAGGATCATGGGTAAAAAAACAGCTATATTGGTGAGAGTGGAAGAAATTACAGCTCCCTTCATCGAATGAACTGCTCCCTCAACAGTTTCATCCCCGCCCCCCCTTATCTTAATCGCCTCCATTATCATTATCCCGTTTGACACAACCATCCCCGCGCCAAGGGCAAACCCGCTGAGGCTCATTACGTTTATACCCTTCCCTCCGAAATAGAGAAAAGCCGGTACAGCCATCATGGAAGCAGGTATAGTGAGCGCGATTGGTATTACATTCTCGCTTTTACGGTAAAAAAACATAAGGATAACAGATACAATTATAACACCCCATATTCCTGAGAATGCCGCGTTATTAACTGATGACCCCACATAATCACCCTGGTTATAGATCGTGGTGATCTTCGCCTCCTTAAATGAAGCAAGAATACTCTCCGCCTCCCTGCATACACTGAGTGTATTCGCGCCTCCCCCTTTATGGATATAAAGAGTAACAAGCTCCCTTCCGTTATAACGGGAGAGATCCTCTTTCTCCCTGGGAGAAAATGATATAACTGCCACATCTTTCATGTAAACAGGCTTATTCTCAATCCCGCTGATCATAAGCTCCCCTATATCTCCCGCATTCCTGAACCTGGCAGGGAGATAAAGAATCATATTCCCCCCTGCTGATTCAACAACACCGCATGGCAGTGATATATTTCCCCTTCTTATAATTTCCCCCAGATCGGAAAGTGACAGACCCCGGGCTTCAAGAGTACTCCTGTCAGCTTCAACATGGATCTCCTGCATCTCCCCGCCCGCAATGTTGATCTCCGAAACTCCCCCGATTCTCTGCAGCGAGGGTTTTATTCTCCTTTCAGTAAAGTCCCTTGTCTGCGCTCCATCCATACCTTCGATTTCAACAGCTGCTATGATAACAGGTTTGTCAGAAGGGTCATACCTCAGGACAACAGGTTCCTGGACTTCACGCGGAAATGTATCACGTATAAGCTCGATCTTCTCCCTTACGTTTAAAGCAGCAATTTTAATATCCGTGCTCTCTGAAAATGTAATGTTTATACGGCACTTCCCCTCTTCGGAAACCGACTGCATCTCGCTGATACCGCTTACAGTTTTAAGTATCCTTTCAACAGGACGGGTTATGAGGGACTCAATCTTGTCAGGGGTTATCCCCGGATATTCTATAATTACAGATAAAGCGGGATACTCTGACGAAGGGAGAAGCGAGACAGGGAGCCTGAACATGGAAAGAGTTCCGGCCGTAACAAAGGCTGCAAGCAGAAGGAACGCACTAATCCTGTTATTAATAAAATAACTGATCACCTCTTTGCTTCTCCCCTTTTTTCAAGCGTTACATAAATTACGGGAATTACAACAAGGGTCAGAATTGTAGAAATTGTTGTTCCCCCTATAATAGTTACAGCAAGGGGCCTTTGAATCTCTGTCCCCTCACCTATTCCAAGTGCAATGGGTACAACTGCAAAAACCGTTGTAAAGGCTGTCATCAGTATGGGTATCAGCCTTTTCTTCCCTGCGTCTATTATTGCGGTTGTGACATCAGCGCCTTTTTTTCTCTCGCTGTCAATGAAGTCAAAAAGCACAATACCATTGTTAACCACTGTCCCGCATAACATAATAATACCGATACCCGAGTTTATATTCAGACTCTGCCCTGTCAGAAGAAGAGAGAGTGATATACCGGAAAACGTGACAGGTATGCTGAGCATGATTATAAGGGGATCTCTTAAAGACTGGAATTGTCCGGCCAGAAGCATATATATAAAAATTACAGACAGTATTGTTGCAAAGAGCATTGAATCAAAGGCATCAGATATATCACTGCTTCCGTCAGCGAAAACAGCGGTTAACCCCGGTATACCCCCGCTCCCTGATAACTTCGCTTTAATCTGATCCGCCACATCTTCATAGCCGGGGACAATATCAGCCTTTATAATATTCACCCTGTTCTGCTCTTTGCGCAGAATTCTCACAGTTCCCCTGCTCTCTGTTATTTTTGCAAATCCTGAAACAGGAACAGCAACACCATTCTCAGTTTTTAGAATTACTTTATATACAGATGAAGGGTCCCTTCTATCCCGTTCTGAAAGCCTGAGCCGTATATCCACCTCGTCATCATGCTCCCTGAACCTTGTTGAAACCTCTCCCCGGACAGCAATGGCTATCCCTGATGATATATTTTCAATATTAAGCCCAAGCGTTGATGCCTTTTCCCTGTCTATTTCAACAAGAAGCTCTGGAGACTCCCTGTCCATTCCGGAGGAAATATTTTTCAGGCCTTCATAACCTGCAAGAATACCCTTAATCTTTTTCCCACCTTCACGCAGTTCATCTATACCGCTTCCATACAGTTCGATGTTAATAGAGGACCTGCCTGAAGAGAAAAAGCTCCCCACAATATCCTCTTTCAGGTTAAAGGCAATGGAAACATTATCGCCGCTTTTTATACTCCCTTTCAGTTCATCAATAATCTCACGGCTTGACCTTCCTGCAGACCTGTTAATAAAAACCCTGATCAGGGCGTAATCAGATCCCCTCCCCGATATCTTTTCAGAAATATTATCATCGGGATCACACCCGGCTTTAGTGAAATAGAATAAAATACCATCTGTTGATCCAAGCTTCTCCTCTATCATCCCGCAGAATTCCGAAGTCCTGGAAAGGGGAGTCCCGCCCGGCATTTCTATTACAATTGAAAACTCACCGGGATCAACAGCGGGCATTACCTCTTTCTCTATAAACATAAACAAAAGGAGTCCGGCAAAAAGAGAGATCACCCCTGCGGAGATAACAGCACCCCTCCTTGCCAGCGCCATATTTATAGTTTTCCCGTAAAATTCAATAATACCTGAGGTGGCCCTGTCAGAAAGTTCAGCAAAGCCCGATGCCGCAGATCTGATCCTTTCATTCCCCGGAAACCTGAATCTCATACTCCCGGTGTCCAGGGAAGCGAGCATGGGAACAAGGGTCAGGGAACTGAAAAGAGATATAAAAATAGAGAAAGAAACCGAAAGGGCAAGATCCCTGAACACGGCACCTGCAAGTCCTTCAAGAAAAACAATAGGAAGGAAAACAACCACTGTGGATAATACTGAAGCAACAACCGGAGCCGCAACAACAACTGTTCCCCTGATAGCCGACTCCACCATAGACATCCCCCTGTTGCTGTTTCTTACAAGAGATATCGATTCAAGAACAACTATCCCGGCATCAACTGTGATACCTGTACCTATAGCCAGTCCCCCCAGGGACATCGAATTTACAGTTATACCGAACATCTTCATAAGGAGAAAAGTACCGCACATCGAAATTGGCAGGGCTGTTGCAATTACAAGGGGAGGGCCCGGTGTTTTAAGGAAAAAGAACAGAATAAAAAAAGATATTATACCTCCGAGAATTGCGGCCAGAACTACGTTATCTATGGCATTCTCTATAAAAACCGACTGATCATAAACAGGGATAATTTTAAAACTCTCCCTGTTCTTCTGCGAAAGTTCATTTATAACCTCTTTTATCTCAGCACAGGTGTTTATCGTATTTTTTCCCGGTTCTTTTCTTATAAGTAATGCAACACCTTCACTGCCGTTAAACCTGATTACAGACTTTCTCTCCTTAAATGTATCAGTAACCTCCGCCACATCCCTGAGATATACAGGAACTCCCTTATCATTATATCCTGCCACAACCGACCTGATATCAGTTATATTTGCAAACTCCCCGGAAGTTCTTACCTGGTATTCCCTCTCATTTTTAATTATACTCCCGGCAGGATAACTGTAGTTGGCCATACTTATCCTTTCAGCCAGTTCCTGCAATGATATGGAATGAGAGTAGAGCCTCGCGTTATCAACATCAACACGGATCTCCCTTTTATCACCGCCAAGGAGATCGACAAGTGAGACACCGTTTATTCTTTCTATAAGAGGGACAATCTCTTTCTCAACTCTTCTCCTTGTATCACTCCCTTTACCGTTTATAAGAGTAACCGAGTATATCATAACAGGCTCATCAGAAGGGTCATACTTTACAACAATCGATTTCCCCGTATCTTCAGGGAGTTCGCTCCTTATTAAATCAACCTTCTCCTTTGCTTCAATAAGGGCCATATCCATGTCTGTGCCCCAGTTGAAGGATATTTTAACAATACTCATCCCCTCTATCGATTCTGAACTTATGCCGGATACACCCCCCACCGCTGTTACAGCTTCCTCAATCCGGGATGTAACAAGTTTTTCAACTTCTGCAGGGGCAGCATTTTCAAAAGGTGTAATTACTGTAAGTTTCGGCAGTTCAATATCCGGTAGAAGCTCAACAGGAAGCCCGGATACAGAAATTACTCCTAAAAGACAGAGAGCTGCAAAGATCATTGCAGTTGTAATTTTTCTTCTTATAAAAACTTCTATCAGGCTGTTCACTGCATCTTCATCCCCTGATAAACGCTGTTAACACCTTTAATAACTACTTTGTCACCCTCGCTCACCCCTTCTAATATTACTATATCATCACCGTGCCTGCTTCCCGTTGTTACCCCCTGGAGAACAGCAATACCATTTTTAACAAGATATACCTCTTCGCGCCCCCCCTCCTTTTTTACCAGTGCGCTTTCCGGGATAAGGAGACCTTTTACATTCACCCCTGTATCTATAACTGCCCTTGAAAACATCCCCGGGAGGAGTTCCCTTCCGGGATTCTCTATGATTGCCCTGACCTCAAGAGTCCTGCTTTTTGAATCGAGAAGAGGAGTGATTGTCTCCACATTACCGCTGAACGCCCTGCTGTCGCCAAGGGCATCCGCAGTGAACCTTACACTCTGCCCCTTTTTAACTCTCCTGACCTCCTTTTCATTAAGGTTCATGGAGATATATACTTTGCTTATATCTATTACAGTCGCAATTACCGAATCCTCCCTTACCATTTCTCCTGCTTCCATATTCCTCACTGCGACAACACCATTAATAGGAGATCTCAGATATGTCTCTTTTAATAATAATTCAGTTGAAAGCAGGCTTCCTTCAGCCTGTTTTACTTTTGATTTTGCTGATTCAAGTTCAGCTCTCTCAATTTTCGTGTTGATTTTTTTATAAACTTCAAGCTTCTCCCTTTCGCCGGCCGGTACTTTAATCCCTTCAGCAACGATATCCTGTTCCCTGTATCCAACCTGCTGAATTTCGTAATCCGCTTTCGCCAGTTCATACTTTGTCAAAAGAGTTGTATGTTGTGTCTTAACCCCTTCAAGCTCTGTCTGGCTTATACCACCCGCTTTAAAAAGCTCTGTTTTATTCCTCAGTATCAGTGTCATATTATCATAAGAAACCTTCTTATCATAAAGATCAGTCTTTGCTTTCTGTATCGTCTTCAGCTTAATCTCAACACCTTTCAACGCATCACTGTATTTTGCCTGGGATAGCTCAAGAGCTTTCCTGGCTATATCCAGTTCTGATTTCTGCTGCTT
>DAISJZ010000114.1:7955-10918 GCA_036821145.1 Spirochaetota bacterium | reverse complement strand
CTTTGATATAAAATGAGCCGGTATTGTTTCTATCCTGAACAGATTGCCGCACTCCTCCGGTCGTTTGCAATGACATATTTTAAATAATTATGATATTTAAACCAATAATTCTATCATTAATGTTAAATTTCGCCTAACTCAAGTAATAATCAATAGACTAAATGCTGCATAAAAAAAAGAATTTACCTCTGGAAAAACGGGCTTAATTTGTATATCTTAGAATTATATTATAAAATGAAGAGGCAGCGAATCAATATGGATAGTGCAAAGAAAAAAGGTTTAACAGGAACTATTGCTATTTCAGTAATTGTGCTTTTTGTCACGGCAGCCATGCAGGGGTGTAAAACTGCAGAGCCTAAAAAAGGCGGACTCCAGATGTGTGACACGGACATCAAGTCAAAATGTTCCGGGGAGTGTATTGACGGTTTTGAGCCGAGGTATTATTTCGATAGCAGAAATATCCAGTCTGTAAAAGATGAGGCTGATAACCGCATAGCTTTTCTTAAAAGGCAGGGACTTGGAGACCTGGATGATTACCCGGAGATATTAAACAATGAAAAGAAGCATGCATCATTCGGCACCTATTTCCCTCCTGAATGTTCAGGGTGCAAACCTAAGTTTATATTAAAAGGGAGTGAAGTAAAGTGCGAAGATTTTTATCAATATATTGAAACTCTTAACGGGCGCTGCGGCGGATGCGTGGAGATCGTACCTGATAAGATTAAGAAGAACTGATATCTGATCCTCTTTTACCACCTGGCGACAGGGAGATTATCCCTGCCGCCATATAACATGCAAGAGCTGACAGAAGCACAACCCTGTAACCCCATATTACTGCGAAAATCGCGGCAGAAATTATACTTATAACAGAGAAAAAACCGTTTACACCCCATGCAAGGGGAATTGCGGATTGATTACTCTCTTTCAGCATTGACAGCCCTTTTGGAAACGGCATCCCCATGAAAAAAGCAGGGGGCGCTATGAGGAGTACTACCAGTGTTATCCTTAATGGAAGCTGAAGATGAATTAAGGATAAGAAAAAACGGTCGAGGGTAAGAATATAAAACATCATTACTGAGCAGATAATTATTATTACTTTAAGAATCCCTTTACTGCTCCTGAAAAGATAATCTGAGAAGAAGCTTCCTGCACCGCTGAATATCAGAAGTGATGATATAATAATCCCGAGAGAGAAGACCGGGCTCCCGAGAAAAAGTATCATCTTTTGTATCATGGGCATCTCGATAAAGAAAAATCCCGGGGCAATGAGTGAGAAGTACGGAATAAGCCACTTTTCCGAAAAGCTCCCTTTCTGCCTGAGATAAAGCGCAGGGAGCACAATACAGAGAAAGCTTATCACTGCAACAGGCATAAGGATTATTATAAGCAGCAGATATCCCCATTCAGTAACAGGAATCTGAGACGGGCCGAATTGTATTATGTACTTCAGAAATGCAGGTTTGAAAAAATTATAGAAGTACGGCCTGTTATCATCGGGCGTGGAAATATCGCAGATGTAAGATTCAATAAATTTTTCAGACTCAGGTGAAAGAATTGCAGTCAGTGAATTACGTAATGATTCATCCTGTTCTTTTATAAAAGATTTATCTATACCCGGTTTTATCCCGGGAAAGTAAACCATGTCGAATAATCTCTCCGTGCAGTATTGTCTGACTGTTTTGATCTCTCCGGCAGTATATGGTGCTGCTGAAATAAGGAAAGTAACAGTCTGCAGTGAACGCACTGCTATTATCCGTGATGAAGGGTCGATGTTCATTTTCCGCAGTGATTCGGCTGCAGTGTTGAATACCTTCAGTGAGTCCCTGGGAGGCGTGGTATACCACCTGGTTACAGATATAATTCCCCGTGGGGATAAACACCGGTAGAAATCTCTGAATGATTCCACTGTATAGAGGTAGCTTTCATTAAGGGAATAGACACCTGATGCAGCGGAGTTGAAAGCGTCAAGCATCGGTATATCAATGAGATCATATTTTTTCGCTGAACGGCGGACGAAACTTCTCCCCTCCTCATTATATATTGAAACATCATTTTTTAAAAAAATTCCCCCTGAGTATTCAGCGTTTCCCTCTTTCATTAATGAAATAACATTGCTGTTGACTTCAACAGCATCTATCTCAGTGAAACCTGCATGCAGAGCCTTTAGAATGGATTCCCCCCCGCCTGCACCGATAATCAGCACACTCTTTTGCTCCTCGCGGCTTTTCATGTAATAAGGGAGCCATGATGAGAGATAACTGATATAGCGTATATCCGCGCTACTGCCGAATGGAGTAACTGCCGCAGGGGAATCTCCGTCAAAAAATATTACCCGCTGCACCGGGACCTGGTACGGTGAAACGAGGCTTAGCCCGGATGTAGAGCGGAGCCCCTCTGCTTCAACAAGCTGCAGTACTGAAAGAGGTGAGTATGCTTCATGTATGATCTTCGCTCCAGGGAGATTAAGAGCACCGGATATCGGTTTATACTGCGAGACTCTTCTGAAATCCCGGTTTCCTGTTATCGCAAAAGTCAGGGGAATAATGATGCATACAGCTGCAAGTGAAACGGCGATATACCTCCTGCCCCGGTATAATGCGACGATTACCGCCGGTATTAATGAAATTGTAATCATAACAGCCATTATGCTGTAGGGATGTAGATAATATGACAGAACAAGCGGAAGAGCGGCGCCTGCGCCTGATCCTATAAGGTTGGCTGCATAAGCTCCTGACGGCGGCTTCTCCATAAAGGAAACACAGATTACCACAGACCCGGCAAAAAAGGGTAGAGCCATCATTAGAAAGTAAATGGAGATATAAAGCACCTGTCTGATGCTGAAGCTCAATTCATACGGATTCAGCGGGAGCGATTCAGATATTATAAATGCGGATGCCATGAATACAGGCAGAAGAATTGACGCTGCAAAGATTGAAAAAATTCTCCGCCCCTGTATGAATCTG